>NZ_SZXN01000010.1:72039-83550 GCF_005281195.1 Citrobacter sp. wls613 | reverse complement strand
ACAAGGGGAAATTCAAAATAATTTTCCGAGTGCGTATTTTTTATTCTTTACGTTTATTTTAACGACGCTTTGTTGGTTAATTGGGCTATTTCTCGCGCAAAACTCGCAACCTGTTCCCAATCGGTATAGACCACTTCTTTATTCGTATCCGTTTCGCCACCGGACATCTTCATAATCAGTTGGATCATGACGCGGTCATACCAACGATAGCGAGGATAAAGCAGTGCGCCAGCGATCACCGCGCTACGATCGGGTCGCCACGGCGAGCTCATCAGAAACTTGCGCGCATAGCTGTTGGTTTGCGGGGTACGTTTTTCCGGCTTACGGGCAACCAGATTAACGGAGTAGAACGCACTCGGCATCGCGTTCAGCCGCGTAGCGTGCTTCTTCACAAACGTCTGAAAAGCAGAATGGTAGTGACCGTAGCGAATCGAGGCACCGATCACCACGCTGTCATAGTGCTGCCAGTCAGGCTCTTCGGTGCGGTGCAGATTCATAACATCCGCCCAGATGCCCAACTCTTTGAGCTCAGAAGCCAGATACTCGGCGATTTCGCGCGTTTGTCCATCCCGGGAAGAAAAAAGAATCAGTGTTTTCACGTGTTACTCCATTATTCACGCCAGAAGGTAGGGGTAAAGAGTACCAGCAGAGTAAAGACCTCCAGACGACCAAACAGCATATTGGCAATCAGGATCCATTTCGCCACCGGGTTCATACTGGCAAAGTTGTCGGCAACCACACCCAGCCCTGGCCCCAGGTTATTCAGTGTCGCGACAACGGAAGCAAATGCAGAGAAGTCATCCACGCCGGTCGCGATAATCGCCAGCATACTGATAATAAAGACCAGCGCATAGGCCGAGAAGAATCCCCATACTGCTTCGAGGATACGTTCTGGCAGTGCACGGTTACCTAGCTTAATACTGTAAACCGCGTTCGGGTGGACCAGGCGCTTCAGCTCACGGTTACCCTGCTTGAACAGCAGCAGAATACGAATCACCTTCAAGCCACCGCCCGTTGACCCGGCACAGCCACCAATAAAGGCAGAACACAGCAACAGCACGGGCAGGAACAACGGCCAGCGAGCAATACTGTCCGTGGTGAACCCCGCGGTGGTCGCCATCGACACCACCTGGAAAAAGGCTTGATTGATTGTCGTTAGCGCCGAACCGTAGGTATTGTGGATCCACAATACCAGCGTACAGATAGCCACCAGCGTCAGCTGTACCCCAATGAACATCCGAAATTCCGGGTCGCGCCAATAGACCTTCAGACTACGCCCGCTTAATAAAGAGAAGTGCAGGCCATAGTTACACCCGGAGATCAGCAGGAAGATTGCAATAATTGTGTTGATAGTCGGACTATCGAAATAGCCCACGCTGGCGTCATGCGTTGAAAAGCCGCCGATAGCAATGGTCGCAAAGCTGTGACCGATAGCGTCAAACGCAGGCATGCCGGCAAACCACAGCGCCAGCGCACAGGCCACTGTCAGCAATACATAGATAAGCCACAGGGTTTTCGCCGTTTCGGCAATACGCGGACGCATTTTATTGTCTTTCAGCGGCCCTGGCATTTCTGCCCGGTAAAGCTGCATACCGCCGACGCCAAGAATGGGCAGAATAGCCACCGCCAGCACGATGATCCCCATCCCGCCAAACCATTGCAGCATTTGACGATAAAAGAGAATCGCATGTGGTAATGAATCCAGCCCCACCAGCGTGGTTGCGCCCGTCGTGGTTAAGCCGGAGAAGGATTCGAAAAACGCATCGGTGATCGTGAGGTTTGGACTTTCAGCAAAGATAAACGGTAGCGCACCCACGCTGCCCAGCACGGTCCAGAACAAGACCACGATAAGAAACCCTTCGCGGGATTTCAGCTCGCCCTTTTCTTTACGGTTCGGCCACCACAGCATGGAGCCAATCGCCAGCGCGACAAAGAAAGTTTGCGTAAATGCACGACCCGCCCCATCACGGTAGATAAGCGCTACCAGTCCGGGGATGATCATTGTCCCCGAGAATAAGATGACCAGTAGTCCAACGATTCGGGTAATGGCGCGAAAATGCATCTCTGCCGCTTCCTTAGTTCTTTAAAATGAGGTGGGGATTATTCTTCAATCGCTAACAATTGCAATGAACCTCGACTAAAATCCGCCAGCCTTGCTGAAAATTCATTCACTTTCGTGTAAGGAAGCGCTACCCGTAGCTGAACGAATGCCTGGTAATCACTGGCTATGATTTTACCGTCGAACTGCCCCAACAGTGCTTCAATACCTGCCAGTTGGCCGTACTCACACTGCAAAGTATATTCGGTAAGCGGCGTCTTGCGCTGCGTTGTTAATTGCCGCAATGCCTGGCTCACCCCACCACCGTAGGCTTTGACCAGTCCACCTGTACCGAGAAGAATACCGCCGTAGTAGCGCACCACCACCGCGGTAATCTCGCCGACGCCACTGCCCATTAGCTGCGCAAGCATCGGTTTACCTGCCGTCCCCGCCGGTTCGCCGTCGTCCGAAAAGCCCAGCTGTTGCGAGTCATCCGGTGCACCCGCTACCCACGCCACGCAATGGTGGCGGGCGTCCGGATGCTCTTCCCTGACTGACTCGACAAACGCTTTTGCCGCCTCTACGCCGTCCGTGTGGGCGAGCAACGTAATGAAGCGGCTTTTTTTGATCTCTTCAACGACGCTAACCGGCGCCGCAGGGATTAACCAACTGTCCATTACGCCAGTTTCAAATCCCGGGTCATGTTTTCGATATGATTCTCATGGACGACCACGTTGTCTTCAATACGAATACCACCGAACGGCTTCAGCGCGTCAATCTTCTGCCAGTTGAAATGTTTGCTGAATTGCCCTTCACGCCACGGCGCTAACAGGGATTCGATAAAGTAAATGCCCGGCTCAATGGTCAGGACCATGCCCGGTTGCAGCACGCGAGTGCAGCGCAGGTACGGATACTTCGACGGTGCGGCAAGATGCGTACCGCTGTCATCCTGCATAAAACCAGCGACATCATGCACCTGTAATCCCAGCGGGTGACCAATACCGTGCGGCATAAACGGCCCGGTAAGATCGTTTTCCACCATCGCCTCTTCACTCATGTCGGTGATGATTTGATGTTTACGCAGCAGCTTCGCGATGCGCTGATGGAACTGAATGTGATAATCCACATAGTTGACACCCGCTTTCATGGTTGCAATCAGCGCCAGTTCTTCTTCATTAACGTCTTTCACCAACTGTGCATAGTCGTTGTCGCTTTTCGCCGACCAGGTCCGCGTCAGGTCTGCCGCATAGCCGTTATATTCCGCCCCGGCATCCAGCAGGAAGCTGCGGAATTCTGATGGCGGTTGATGATCCAGCTTGGTGTAATGCAGTACAGAGGCATGTTCGTTAAGCGCGACGATGTTGCTGTAAGGCACGTCGGTATCGCGATGCCCCGTGGCTGTCAGGTACGCCAGGTTGATGTCGAACTCGCTCATCCCTGAACGGAACGCTTCTTCGGCTGCACGGTGTCCACTTACCGCCATTTTCTGCGCTTCGCGCATGCAGGCCAGCTCGTAATCGGTTTTATACGCACGGTAATAGTGAAGATAGTCGATCACCCCTTTCGGGTTGATGTTGCTGGCAGCAATGTCCAGCTGCAGCGCACGTTCCGGTACCGGGCCGATGTACCCGATATTGCCGCGGGCAGCAGGCAACTGGCTACCAATACCGTCGGCTTTTGGCAACGCAATGATTTCAACTTCTTCGGTCCAGAAAGAGGTCGGCAGCGGCTCAACGTTGTGCCAGTAATCCACCGGCAGGTAGAACCACAACTTAGGCTTATTAACGCCATCTACCAGCAACCAGCAGTTGGGAACCTGCGTGACGGGTACCCAGGCTTTAAACTGCGGATTGACCTTGAACGGATACGGATGGTCGTCGAGAAAAACGTTAACCAGCTCACCGGAGTGAATAAGTAACGCATCCAGCTTAAAACGCGCCAGCGCATCGCGGGTCCGTTCCTGTAAGGTAACAATATGATTTTTATAGAGTGCGGCCAGTGATTCCATTATTTACCCTTCTGTTTTTTTGACCTCAAGTCTCCGCATCTTAGCACATCGTCCTGTGACTGCGTGATTTCTGCCGAGCGTGATCGGCCCGTCATTTCTTTAATCATTCGTTTGCATTTTATTAACATAAAACACACACTTCGATTCATCTGGTATGACCAGATCACCTTGCGGATTCAGGAGACTGACATGCTTTACAAAGGCGACACCCTGTACCTCGACTGGCTGGAAGATGGCATCGCCGAACTGGTGTTCGATGCCCCTGGCTCAGTCAATAAACTCGACACGGCAACCGTAGCCAGCCTTGGCCATGCGCTGGATGTGCTGGAGAAACAACATGATTTAAAAGGGCTGCTGCTGCGTTCTAACAAAGCAGCCTTTATTGTCGGTGCCGATATCACCGAATTCCTTTCACTGTTCCTTGTTCCTGAAGAACAGCTAAGCCAGTGGCTGCACTTTGCCAACAGCGTCTTTAATCGCCTGGAAGATCTGCCTGTCCCAACCCTGTCTGCGGTCAACGGCTATGCGCTGGGTGGCGGCTGCGAGTGCGTCCTGGCGACCGACTACCGTCTGGCAACCCCGGACCTGCGCATCGGTCTACCGGAAACCAAGCTTGGCATCATGCCGGGCTTTGGCGGTTCCGTGCGTATGCCACGCATGCTGGGTGCAGACAGCGCGCTGGAAATCATTGCCGCAGGTAAAGACGTCGGTGCCGAGCAGGCACTGAAAATCGGTCTGGTTGATGGCATTGTGAAGCAGGAAAAACTGCTCGAGGGCGCAATGGCGGTACTGCGTCAGGCAATCAACGGCGACCTCGACTGGCGGGCCAAACGCCAACCAAAACTGGAGCCGCTGAAACTCAGCAAAATTGAAGCGGCCATGAGCTTTACCATCGCCAAAGGCATGGTTGCGCAGACGGCAGGGAAACATTACCCAGCCCCGATCACCGCCGTGAAAACGATTGAAGCTGCCGCCCGCTTTGGTCGTGAAGAAGCGCTGAACCTGGAAAACCAAAGTTTTGTCCCGCTGGCGCACACCAATGAGGCGCGTGCGCTGGTCGGTATTTTCCTCAACGATCAGTACGTCAAAGCGAAAGCGAAAAAACTGACGAAGGATATTGAGACACCGAAGCAAGCCGCAGTTCTGGGCGCAGGCATTATGGGTGGCGGTATAGCCTACCAGTCTGCCTGGAAAGGCGTGCCGGTTATCATGAAAGATATCAACGATAAATCGCTGACGCTGGGCATGACCGAAGCCGCCAAGCTGCTGAATAAGCAACTTGAGCGCGGCAAGATCGACGGTCTGAAGATGGCGGGCGTGATTTCCACCATCCAACCAACCCTCGACTACACCGGCTTTGAGCGCGTGGACGTGGTGGTGGAAGCGGTTGTTGAAAATCCAAAAGTGAAAAAAGCGGTGCTTGCAGAGACCGAAGATAAAGTGCGCCCGGATACCGTGCTGGCGTCAAACACGTCTACCATTCCGATTAGCGAACTGGCCAGCGTTCTGAAGCGCCCGGAAAACTTCTGTGGCATGCACTTCTTTAACCCGGTGCACCGGATGCCGCTGGTTGAGATCATCCGCGGTGAGAAAAGCTCGGATGAAACCATCGCTAAAGTCGTCGCCTGGGCAAGCCTGATGGGCAAAACGCCGATTGTGGTCAACGACTGCCCTGGCTTCTTTGTAAACCGCGTGCTGTTCCCCTACTTCGCCGGTTTCAGCCAGTTACTGCGCGACGGCGCGGACTTCCGCAAAGTCGATAAGGTGATGGAGAAACAGTTCGGTTGGCCAATGGGTCCGGCGTATTTACTGGACGTAGTCGGTATTGATACTGCACATCACGCGCAGGCAGTGATGTCCGCAGGCTTCCCGCAGCGGATGCAGAAAGATTATCGCGACGCGATCGATGCCCTGTTCGATGCCAGCCGCTTTGGACAGAAAAATGGTCTCGGGTTCTGGCGTTATAAAGAAGACAGCAAAGGCAAGCCGAAGAAAGAAGAGGATGCTGCGGTCGATGGCCTGCTGGCAGACGTCAGCCAGCCGAAGCGCGATTTCAGTGATGACGAGATTATCGCCCGCATGATGATCCCGATGGTCAACGAAGTGGTGCGCTGCCTGGAAGAAGGCATCATTGCCAGCCCGGCGGAAGCCGATATGGCACTGGTTTACGGTCTCGGCTTCCCTCCGTTCCACGGCGGTGCGTTCCGCTGGCTGGATACGCTCGGCAGCGCCAAATACCTCGATATGGCGCAGCAATACCAGCACCTCGGCCCACTGTATGAGGTGCCGGAAGGATTGCGTAATAAAGCGCGTCATAACGAACCGTACTATCCCTCGGTTGAGCCTGCCCGCCCGGTTGGCGACCTGAAAACGGCTTAAGGAGTCACAATGGAACAGGTTGTAATTGTTGATGCGATCCGTACCCCGATGGGCCGTTCGAAAGGGGGCGCGTTCCGTCACGTGCGGGCAGAAGATCTCTCCGCACATTTAATGCGTAGCCTGCTGGCGCGGAATCCAGCGCTTGAGCCCGCGGCTCTCGATGACATTTACTGGGGTTGCGTACAACAGACGCTGGAGCAAGGGTTCAATATCGCCCGTAACGCCGCACTGCTGGCGGAAGTCCCACACTCCGTCCCGGCTGTCACCGTCAACCGCTTGTGCGGTTCATCCATGCAGGCCCTGCACGATGCGGCGCGCATGATTATGACCGGCGATGCTCAGGCTTGCCTGATTGGCGGCGTGGAGCATATGGGTCACGTGCCAATGAGCCACGGCGTAGATTTTCATCCGGGAATGAGCCGCAACGTGGCAAAAGCCGCGGGGATGATGGGCCTGACGGCGGAAATGCTCTCTCGTATGCACGGTATCAGCCGTGAAATGCAGGATGCCTTCGCCGCACGTTCACACGCTCGCGCCTGGGCTGCCACCCAGTCTGGCGCATTTAAAAATGAAATCATCCCGACTGGCGGTCACGATGCCGACGGCGTGTTGAAACAGTTTAACTACGACGAAGTGATCCGTCCGGAAACCACCCTCGAAGCGTTGTCTACCCTGCGTCCGGCGTTTGATCCGGTTAGCGGTACGGTCACTGCCGGTACCTCTTCCGCGCTTTCCGACGGTGCCGCTGCTATGTTGGTAATGAGCGAGGGCCGTGCCCGCGAACTGGGCCTGACGCCGCGCGCGCGCATTCGCTCAATGGCGGTGGTCGGTTGCGATCCGTCAATCATGGGTTACGGCCCGGTTCCAGCCTCAAAGTTGGCGCTGAAAAAAGCTCGGCTTTCCGTCAGTGACATCGGTTTGTTTGAAATGAACGAAGCCTTTGCTGCGCAGATCCTGCCATGCATTAAAGATCTGGGCTTGATGGAGCAGATTGACGAGAAGATCAACCTCAACGGCGGTGCGATCGCCCTGGGCCACCCGCTGGGATGTTCCGGTGCGCGTATCAGCACCACCCTGCTGAACCTGATGGAGCGTAAAGACGTGCAGTTTGGTCTGGCGACGATGTGTATTGGGTTGGGTCAGGGTATCGCTACGGTATTTGAGAGAGTGTAATCACAGAGTGCCGCATCTTGTAGGCCGGGCAAGCGAAGCGCCCCCGGCAACGATGCCGGATGGCGACGTAAAAAACGTCTTATCCAGCCTACAAAATGTTATCTCAAAGCCATTGGTGCCAATGGCGAAGAGAGAAGGTTTAGTTGCCGTTCTTCCCGCCTGTCAGGGGCGGGTTTTTTATTTTTAAATAAAAGCGAACGCATCACCAAACAGACGATCTTCACGCGCCTGACGCTCATTACAGAACAGATCGCGCGCGATTTTTGCCATCTCAAAACGCCCGGCAATGTAGATGTCATGCTCAGCCAGCGTGCCGTGATCCTGCAATACTGCCGTTAGTACGGTACCCGTACGACCACGCCAACCTTCTTCAGGCTGTTCGACCACGGGCTCAACGCGCAGGTTCGGGTGATTAACAGACAACGCTTCCAGTTCACCGAGATCGTAGAGATGCTTCTCTTCACGCCCGCCCCAGTAAATCGTCACGTCACGGTTTGGGTTGCGCGCCAGCGCGGTCAGTAAAATCGAGCGCGCATAAGAGAAGCCGGTGCCGCCAGCAATCAGGATCAGCGGTCGTTCTTCATCGTCACGCAGCCAGGCTTCGCCGTGCGGGATATCCACGTTGATTTCTCGATCCTGGAGAATGCGATCCATGACGGCCATCGCATACAGGTTAAGCTCAGAGGCACCCACGTGCAGCTCAATGAACCCGTGCTCATCCGGCGTTGAGGCCATGGAGAACGGACGCTTATCTCGTTCATCCATCACGACCATTAAATACTGACCAGCACGAAAGGAAAACGCCGCGTCTGGCACTAAACGGACGCGATATACGGTGTCAGTGATAGCTTCTACCGAGGTCACTTTACAGCTTAAGGTTGTCATGCGCTCTCTCTGTCGGATCAATAGGCAAAACGATCGCGCCTCAGGCGCTTTTGCCGTCATTAAAGATGGCCAGCTCATCCCAAATTGCGTCAATGCGCGCAGTCACTTCGGGATCTTTTTTAATCGGACGTCCCCATTCACGTTGGGTCTCACCCGGCCATTTATTGGTAGCATCCAGGCCCATTTTTGAACCAAGGCCGGAGACCGGCGAGGCAAAATCCAGGTAATCTATCGGTGTATTCTCTACCAACACCGTATCCCGGGCCGGGTCCATACGAGTGGTAATCGCCCAAATCACATCATTCCAGTCACGTGCGTTGACATCGTCATCGCAGACAATAACAAATTTGGTGTACATAAACTGTCGTAAAAACGACCAAACGCCCATCATGACGCGTTTGGCATGACCGGCGTACTGTTTTTTGATCGTGACAACCGCCAGTCGATACGAACAACCTTCCGGCGGCAGATAAAAATCGACGATTTCCGGGAACTGCTTTTGCAGAATCGGCACAAACACTTCGTTCAGCGCCACGCCCAGCACGGCAGGTTCATCGGGTGGACGCCCGGTGTAGGTGGAGTGATAAATAGCATCTTCACGCTGGGTAACGTGCGTGACGGTGAAGACCGGAAAGCTATCCACTTCATTGTAGTAACCCGTATGGTCGCCGTACGGACCTTCCGGCGCTAACTCCCCCGGCTCGATGTAGCCTTCCAGCACGATCTCTGCGCTGGCTGGGACTTCGAGATCGTTGGAAATACATTTGACCACTTCGGTCTTGGTACCGCGCAACAGTCCGGCAAACGCGTATTCCGATAACGTGTCAGGTACCGGCGTTACCGCGCCCAAAATCGTTGCCGGATCGGCCCCCAGCGCTACCGCAACTGGAAAACGCTCACCAGGATGGGCTGCACACCACTCCTGATAATCAAGCGCGCCACCACGATGGGAAAGCCAGCGCATAATAAGCTTGTTTTTGCCGATCAGCTGCTGACGGTAGATGCCCAGATTCTGCCGTTCTTTATGCGGGCCACGCGTCACGGTGAGCCCCCAGGTGATCAGCGGGGCGGCATCTTCCGGCCAGCAGGTCATGATGGGAATACGGTTGAGATCGACGTCATCGCCTGACGCGATTTTTTGCTGACAAGGTGCACCGCGCAGCCGTTTGGTCGGCATATTCAAAACCTGCTTGAACTGCGGCAGCTTATCAAACAGATCGCGGAACCCTTTTGGCGGCTCCGGCTCTTTCAAAAACGCCAACAGTTTACCCACTTCCCGCAGCGCAGAGACATCTTCTTGTCCCATCCCCATGGCAACACGCTTAGGCGTGCCAAACAGGTTGCACAGCACCGGCATCGAATAGCCTTTAGGGTTCTCAAACAACAACGCAGGCCCGCCCGCACGCAGCGTGCGATCGGCAATTTCAGTGATTTCCAGATGAGGATCCACTGGAAGCGTAATGCGTTTGAGCTCACCCTGCTGTTCAAGCAGCGTCAGGAAGTCGCGTAAATCGTTATATTTCATGGCGTCCATTGTGGCCTCTTCGTAAGCGCCTCATTATACGGCGTTCATCATTGCGATGCTGTATTTTTGTTAAATTAGCGTGAACTCTGGCGGTACATCCAAGCGCAGGGATTATATACCCAATGCGTTTCGGGTTGCGTTGAGGCGGGTATAATTAACTTAGTGCATGGCTTTTGTTATGCTTACGCTCAGAACAAGCGGATAAGAGTTATTATGCAAGCCTGGTATTTACTGTACTGCAAACGCGGGCAACTTCAGCGTGCCCAGGAACACCTGGAAAGACAGGCCGTGAGCTGCCTGACGCCCATGATCACCCTGGAAAAAATAGTGCGTGGAAAACGTACTACAGTCAGTGAGCCACTTTTCCCTAACTACATGTTTGTCGAATTCGACCCGGAAGTGATCCACACCACCACCATCAATGCCACGCGTGGCGTCAGCCATTTCGTCCGCTTTGGTGCAACACCCGCAACAGTTCCGTCTTCCGTTATTCACCAGCTTTCCATCTACAAACCAGAAGGGATTATTGACCCTGAAACCCCGTATCCAGGAGATAGCGTGATTATCACCGAAGGTGCATTTGAAGGGCTGAAGGCAATTTTCACCGAACCAGATGGCGAGGCACGCTCCATGCTGCTGCTTAACCTGCTGAATAAAGAGGTTAAGCAGAGCGTGAAAAACACCGGTTTTCGCAAAATCTAAATCCGCTTCAGAAGGTGACTTCGAAGAGTGTCCTGACATTGGCGTCGATAGCGGCTGCCAGGCGCTGAGGATCGTCTCCACGCCAGTGCGCAATACGCTCAAGAATGTGCGGCAGGTGCGCAGGTTCATTACGACGTGAAGCCGGTTTCGGAGTTAAATCGCGGGGGAGTAAATAAGGGGCATCGGTTTCGATCAGGAGCCTTTCCACCGGGATAAACGGCAGCAGTTCCCGAAGTTCCATGCCCCGACGCTCATCGCAGACCCATCCGGTGATGCCAATATACAGCCCCCTGTCTACGCAGTCCTGCATCTCCTGGCGTGAGCCGGTAAAGCAGTGCAATACAGCGCCTGGAAGGCTGTCCAGCCAGGGTTCGAGCAGCGTCAGAAAACGGTCATGTGCGTCGCGGCAATGCATGAAAACCGGCATCTGCAACTCAGCGGCGATACGCAGTTGTGCCTCAAACGCCCGCTCCTGCTCCTGCGGCGTGGAGAAATTGCGATTGAAATCCAGCCCACATTCACCAATGGCGACCACTTCAGACTGGTTTGCCAGCGCCACAATCGCCTCTTCCGTTGAGGGTTGCCATTGACTACTGTCATGCGGGTGAACACCCGCAGTGGACCAGCAATGTGGATAATGCTGTGCCAGTTTTAACGCCTGCTGGCTTTCGTGCAGGTTAGTTCCGGTCAAAAGCATGCCATTTACGCCGGCAGCAAAGGCACGCGCGACAACCTCATCCCTGTCTTTTGCAAATTGCGTACTGGTTAGATTAACGCCAATATCAAACATGCTTCCTCCCA
>NZ_SZXN01000010.1:0-71988 GCF_005281195.1 Citrobacter sp. wls613 | reverse complement strand
CGGGCGGTTGAATTTATTCTTCGGTTTTATCGGCAGCTTCAGCTTTCTCGTTCTCCGCCTCGTTATCTTCGTCTCGCGTACGTCGCTTACCGACATAGAAACGGGAGAAGAAAACGCCGACTTCAAACAGGCAGTACATCGGTATGGCCAACAGCGTTTGCGAGAAGACATCCGGCGGCGTCAGTAACATCCCCACGACAAAGGCGCCGACGACAACATAAGGACGTTTTTTACGTAATTCGTCAGGCGTCGTAATACCCATCCAGCACAGCAGCACAATGGCAACGGGAACCTCGAAAGAGACCCCAAAGGCCATGAAAAGTGCCATTACGAAGCTGAGGTAGCTGGCAATATCCGTCGACACCTGTACGCCCTGCGGAGCTGTATTGGCAAGGAAACCAAACGCCAGCGGGAAGACGACAAAGTAGGCAAATGCCATGCCGATATAGAACAGCAGCGAACTTGAAACCAGCAGCGGCACAACAAGGCGGCGTTCATGCTTATATAACGCGGGAGCAATAAATGCCCATACCTGGTACAGGATCACTGGCGCTGACAGGATCAGCGACACCATAAAGGTGAGCTTGATCGGGGTAAAGAACGGCGAGGCCACATCTGTGGCGATCATCGTCGCACCCTGCGGCATTTGCTTGATCAGCGGTGCCGCAACCATATGGTAAATGTCGTTGGCAAAATAAACCAACGCCAGAAAGATCACCAGAACCGCAATAATGCAGTTCAGGAGTCGCTTACGCAGCTCAATCAAATGCGTGATGAGCGGTTGAGTATCTTCTACAGCCATGTTTACGGTTTATCACTCGACGAAGGGGAGGATTCGACAACAGGCGCGGCGGATTTCTTTTCTGCGTCCATCAACGTTACGGAAGCGGCTTCCGTCGGTTCCGGCGTACTAGCACCCGTGGATTGCGGTTTTTGCTCTGGCGAGCTGGCCTGCGCTTCAGCCGTAGCCGGGGTAACCCCCTCATGCTGCGCTTCGCTCCCTTTCACTACCGGATTATGGATAGTGTGGGCTTCATCGCTGGCTTTCTCAGGGTCGTTAGCGCTGTAAGAACGCTTCATCGACTCCGCAGCTTCACGCAATTCATCCATCGAAGCTTTCAGCTCCGGCGTCAGATTTGTCAGGCTCGCTTTCTCAACTTTTTTCAGGCTGTCCTGAAACTCCTGAAGCTTAAGCTCCTGGGTCAGTTCATTCTGAACCGTCGTTGCAAGAGAGCGCAATGCACGAACCCAACCCGCGACCGTTTTTACCGCCACCGGCAGTCGTTGTGGCCCCAGAACAATGAGGCCAATCACGAACACCAATAGCAGTTCGCTAAAACCGATATCAAACACGGATTATACCTGCTCTTTATCGTGGCTTTTGGCGTCTTCTTTTTTCACTTCACCCTGCTTATCGGTGATGGATTTAGCAGTAAAATCAGCGTCCTGGCTGGTTTTATCTTGCTTAGGTTCATCATCACCCATCGCCTTTTTGAAGCCTTTGATTGACGCGCCAAGATCGGAACCGATGGAGCCGAGTTTCTTGGTGCCGAATAGCAGTACAACGATGACGGCAATGATCAACAACTGCCAGATACTGATACCACCCATACATGTTCCTCTGTTATAGATGATGAATTAATAAGACCGTAGTATACGTTACACGACCTGCCTTGAGCGATGAAAAATTCAGCGCATTTTGCGCCAGCCTATCAGCCAGGCAATGACGCCACCCGCCATTAGCCAGCCAGGCATCAAACCCCACTCAGGACGGCTTACCAGCAAGAATGTCCCACTTAGCAGCAGCGTTGCGCCAATACCCAATAAATAACGGGATTGTCCCTGACGAACATGATTCGCCTGAAGCTCGCGCGCAATCTTATCAACACTGTGTTGTAAATATTTGCCCTGGCGCAAACTGTCATACACAAGTTCAGGTATTTCTGGCATTTTTTCGACCCAGAACGGTGCTTTTTCTTTAAAAGCCCTGACAAGCGCAGGAATACCGACCTGATCTTTAATCCACGACTCCAGAAATGGCTTGGCTGTTTTCCATAAATCTAACTGCGGATACAGCTGTCGACCAACGCCCTCAACATACAACAATGTCTTCTGTAACAGCACCAGTTGCGGCTGGACTTCCATATTAAACCGACGTGCGGTGTTAAACAGGTTCAACAGCACGTGACCAAATGAAATTTCCGACAGCGGTTTTTCAAATATCGGTTCACACACGGTACGAATAGCAAATTCAAATTCTTCGACGTTGGTGTCCGGCGGAACCCAGCCAGAATCTACGTGCAACTCGGCAACCTTGCGGTAGTCGCGGTTAAAGAACGCGATAAAGTTTTCCGCCAGGTAGCGCTTATCTTCTTTATTCAACGAACCGACAATCCCGCAGTCAATGCCAATATATTTCGGGTTCTCAGGGTGTTCATAGCTAACAAAAATATTCCCAGGGTGCATATCCGCATGGAAAAAGCTGTCGCGGAATACCTGAGTAAAGAAGACCTGAACGCCACGCTCAGCCAACAGTTGCATATTGGTGCCGTTCTTCTCAAGGGCGGCAACATCTGAAACAGGGATACCGTAAATACGCTCCATCACCATCATGTTCTGACTGCAATAGTCGGAATACACTTCCGGGATGTACAGCATCGGGCTGTCTTCAAAATTACGCCGCAGCTGAATCGCGTTCGCCGACTCGCGCAGCAGATTCAGCTCATCGATCAGCGTTTTTTCATATTCACGCACCACTTCCGTTGGCCGCAGGCGGCGACCATCCGGCAGCAAGCGAGGCACCCAGCGAGCAAGGCGATAGATCAGTTTTAAATCGGCTCTGATGACCGGCAGAATATCCGGGCGAATGACCTTGATCACGACCTCTTTGCCGTTCGATTTCAGTCGCGCAGTGTGTACCTGTGCAATAGACGCAGATGCCAGTGGAGTGATGTCAAAATCATCAAACCATTCTTCAACAGGGAGTCCGCCCATTGCTTCTTCGATTTGTTGTTTTGCGCGTTGCCCATCGAATGGGGCCACCCGGTCCTGCAGCAGTGCAAGCTGATCGGCGATTTGCGGAGGAAAAAGGTCGCGGCGGGTGGAAAGCATTTGACCAAACTTGATCCACACCGGTCCCAGCTCCTGCAAAGCCAGTCTCAGCCTTTCACCCAGCGGTTTATCTTTATGTCGGTTTGGCATCCAGAACAACGTGTAGCGCCACAACCTAAGCGGCAGCGTAATACGCATTTTGGGGATGAGTTCATCAAGACCGTAGCTTAAGAAAGTGCGAATGATGAAATAAAGGCGCCGTACTTCACCTGGCGTCATTTGGCCTCCAGTTTTTCCAGCCGTTTGGCCAGGGAGTCGACCGCACGCTCAACGGCAGCGGTTTCTTCGGCAAACCATGCAACTTCCAGCGGGCCCGGGGCCATGCGCCACTCTTCGGTGATCGCTTCGGCAACATAACGCTGCTGACGTTGAACGGTACGGCATAAAAACGTAGCCCCACCGCGCAGGGTCTTGCTGATCCCTTCTGCAACAATATCGCCAGTATAAGGGGCAAGCAGTTCTGCGGGATCGAACTCCGCCAGGTCTGCCAGCGCGACAACGTTCTGCACCACTTGAATATCGCCCTGCACTTCCAGCTCGCCGCTGCGGATAAGCGCCGTGAGCTGCTGGCGATCGCGCAATTTTGGTAACACGCTGGCATGCGTGATCACGGTGCAATCAGCTTCGCCTTCCCATGCCCCCAGTACATCAACCTGGCGTTCGCTAAACACCAGGACTAGCGGGGTCGAAAATCCTTTGAGATCTACACGCAGCACCTTGCCCTGCAAACGCGTTCTGGCTGATTTCAGTGCCGGTGAACGATACAGAAAGGTGTTGAGCAGATTTTCAACGCCTGCGGTCACTAAGGGTTTAAAAGGCATCCCCGATCTCCTGTCAGAACTTGTAACCACGATGCAGCGCAACAACACCTGCCGTCAGGTTGTAGTAATCAACGCTTTCAAACCCGGCATCTTGCATCATTGCTTTTAACGTGTCCTGATCGGGATGCATACGGATGGACTCCGCCAGATAGCGGTAACTATCGGCATCGCTTGCCACCATTGAACCGATACGCGGCAGAATATGGAAAGAGTATGCGTCATACGCTTTGCTCAGCGGCTCGATAATCGGCTTGGAAAATTCCAACACCAGTAAACGTCCACCAGGCTTCAACACGCGATACATAGAACGCAGTGCTTTGTCTTTATCCGTGACGTTACGCAGGCCGAACGAAATGGTAATGCAGTCAAAGGTGTTGTCCGGGAACGGCAATGCTTCCGCGTTCGCCTGGACATACTCGACGTTGCCAATCACGCCAATGTTGCGCAGCTTTTCGCGACCCATTTTGAGCATTGAGTCATTGATATCCGCCAGAACCACTTTCCCGGTTTCACCGACCATGCGAGAAAATTTCGCCGTCAGATCGCCCGTACCACCGGCTAAATCCAGGACAGTCTGCCCACGGCGCACGCCACTGCAATCAATGGTGAAGCGCTTCCACAAACGATGAATGCCAAATGACATTAAGTCATTCATAACGTCATATTTAGACGCCACAGAATGAAAAACGTGGGCCACCATGTCAGCTTTCTGCTCTTTAGCGACGGTCTGAAAGCCAAAGTGCGTCGTTTCTTGTGAATTATCCACCATCTCAGTGCCTGCTCATCCAAAAAATGTTCGAGAAGTGTAACAGATTGGGCCAATTTGCCCTACCCTTCTACCGGGTTCAACTAACCCAAACGGGCTAGTTTGATTGCTGATTTACCGCCTCTCCATCGGGGTAAGTCTCGTCTTGTTGCGCCTCGGGGACCGAACGTAAACGAAACTCTTCATCCTGGCTCGTGGCTTGTTCAGCCAGTTCAGGATTAATCTCACGCTTAATTTCTACACCCAATCCACGAAACGCTTCTGCCTGAGCCAGAACGTTTCCACGCCCTGAAGACAATTTTTTCATCGCCTGCCGATAGTTATCTTGTGCCTTGTCTAGGCTCTGACCTATTGCTGACATATCATCGACAAACAGCCGCATTTTGTCATAAAGCTTGCTGGCCCGGTCCGCGATCTGCTGCGCATTACGACTTTGATGCTCATACCGCCACAGATTAGCAATGGTGCGCAATGCCACCAACAACGTGGTCGGGCTTACCAGCATAATATTATTTCTGAGTGCTTCTGTAATCAGTTCGGGCTGCCTGTCCAGCGCCAGCAGAAAAGCGGGCTCAACCGGGATAAACATCAGCACATAGTCAAGCGTACGTAATCCCGGCAACTGCTGGTAGTCTTTGCGGCCCAGCAGACGAATATGGTTACGCACGGAGGCGATATGTTCCTGTAACGCACTTTCGCGGGTGTAGTCATCCTCTGCATTAAAGTAGCGTTCATAGGCCACCAGCGTCATTTTCGCATCGATCACCACGTCTTTGCCCTGCGGCAATCGGACAATAACATCCGGCTGCATCCGCGATCGTGCGTCATTTTCTATGCTGACCTGAGTTTCATATTCATAGCCTTCGCGCAGACCGGACGCCTCCAGTACCCGCGTGAGTACGACTTCTCCCCAGTTGCCCTGGGTTTTGTTATCGCCTTTCAGCGCCCGTGTCAGGTTAACCGCTTCTTGCGCCATCTGCGCGTTCAGTTGCTGGAGGTTACGAATTTCGTGCGCCAGGGTATGACGCTCTTGCGCCTCTTTGCCAAAGCTATCCTGCACCTGGCGGCGAAAACCGTCCAGCTGTTCACGTAATGGTGTAAGCAAGCTATTCAGGCTTTGGCGATTTTGCTCATCAACGCGACGATTGCTGTGTTCAAAAATACGGTTTGCCAGGTTTTCGAACTGTTCGCTCAGACGCTGTTCGCTGTTGATCATCTGGCGGATTTTATCTTCCGCATGCTGTTGCGTCGCGTCGAGTCGCGTGGTGACTTCCCGGAGATCGGCTTCCAGAGAAGTGTTAATACTCTGCAGGCTGCGAAGTTCGTTGTTGAGTAGCTCGCACTCGTCGCGCCAGTGGGCTTCCTGCGCCAGCTGTTGACGTGCGGCGCTTAGCGCAATATCCAGTTCACGCCGTTCTTCGATAAGATCCGCGCGGATTTGGTCGGCACGCGCTTTGGTCGCAAGCCAGCCCACAAGCAGCCCTGCAGCTAACGCCACGACGGCACTTATCATTATCGAAATATCCACTACGCCCCCCTTACAGCAACGACTTACCCGCACAAAATAGAATTGTGCTGTATAAACGTCCAGTTTAAAAGGAATTTCCTGCGAGGTACTGCGCAAAATAAAAAGGCCGAACATGTCGGCCTTTTCAGAAAGGAGAGAAAATTACAGCAGGCGACGTGCAGCCTCTACCACGATTTTCACCGCGTGGCTTTCCGTTTGCTTCATGGTTTCAGCATTCGGGATTTCTTGCTGAGTACGGTTAACGATAACACCCGCAACCATACCGGCACGCAGACCCTGGCTTGCACACATGGTCAGCAGCGTAGCAGATTCCATTTCGTAGTTCATGACGCCCATGGACTGCCACTCTTCCATCGAGCCTTTGAAACGGCTCACCACGCGACCAGAGAAGGTGTCATAACGCTCCTGGCCTGGGTAGAAGGTATCTGAAGAGGCGGTCACGCCGACGTGGGTAGTCGCGCCAATAGATTTCGCGGCTTCCACCAGCGCGGTGGTGCATTCGAAATCGGCAACAGCCGGAAATTCCATCGGTGCAAAGTGCAGGCTCGCCCCGTCCAGACGGACAGACGCGGTGGTAACCAGCACGTCGCCCACGTTGATATGCGGCTGAATAGCGCCGGTCGTACCGATACGCAGGAAGGTACGAATGCCCAGTTGCGCCAGTTCTTCTACGGCGATAGAGGTCGACGGACCGCCGATACCGGTAGAGCAGACAATCACAGCTTTACCATCCAGCTCAGCACGCCAGGTAGTGAACTCGCGATGAGATGCCAGCTTAACCGGCTTGTCCATCAGCGCGGCGATCTTTTCCACACGCTCAGGGTCGCCAGGGACGATAGCAAGCGTAGCCCCTTGTAAATCGTTCTTGGTGAGGCCGAGATGAAAAACATCAGACTTAGACATAAAAACTCCTCTGTGAATCGGTTTTGTCAGAAGAAGCAAAAACACACTTTACCGAAGGCATAAACATATTTTCGTGACAGCCATCACTTTGATGTAAATCAATTGCATTTCATTACCGTCAAATAGTGATGAACGTCACATTAACTGTTCGATACAGGCAAGCCTTGCACAAAAGATAGACCGTTTAAGGCAATGTGGTTC
The DNA here is from genome assembly GCF_005281195.1 of Citrobacter sp. wls613. Classification (NCBI taxonomy): domain Bacteria; kingdom Pseudomonadati; phylum Pseudomonadota; class Gammaproteobacteria; order Enterobacterales; family Enterobacteriaceae; genus Citrobacter; species Citrobacter sp. wls613. The sequence goes on along the minus strand of NZ_SZXN01000010.1, from coordinate 64,658 downwards.
GTTGCACGCGTCTATAGTTAATGATGCGCTATTTGGCTAAATACTTAAGGGTACGGAGAATACCATGGCAACAACACGACAATCTGGCTTTGCACCTGCAGTATCCCCACCCGCAGCAACGGCGGTTCACACCCCGGATAACGAAATCATCGCGGGAATAACGTCGATTCCGTCTCAAGGCGATGATATGCCTGCGTATCATGCACGCCCGAAGCACAGCGAAGGTCCGCTACCGGTTGTTATCGTCGTGCAGGAAATTTTTGGCGTTCATGAACACATCCGTGATATTTGTCGCCGCCTGGCGCTGGAAGGGTATCTGGCTGTCGCTCCAGAGCTTTACTTTCGCGAGGGCGATCCGAATGATTTTGCCGATATTTCAACGCTGTTAAGCGGCCTGGTGGCCAAAGTCCCGGACTCTCAGGTTCTGGCCGATCTGGACCACGTCGCCAGTTGGGCCTCACGCAACGGTGGTGACGCACACCGACTGATGATCACTGGTTTTTGCTGGGGTGGACGCATCACCTGGCTGTATGCCGCACACAACCCGCAGTTAAAAGCGGCAGTGGCATGGTATGGCAAACTGGTCGGCGACAAAACGCTGAACTCGCCCAGGTATCCTGTCGATATCGCTACCGATCTTAACGCCCCCGTGTTGGGGCTTTATGGCGCGCAGGACACCAGTATTTCGCAGGAAAGCGTGGAAACCATGCGTCAGGCATTGCGCGCGGCGAATGCCAAAGCAGAAATCGTGGTGTATCCCGATGCCGGGCATGCTTTTAACGCGGATTATCGCCCGAGCTATCACGAAGAGTCCGCCAATGACGGCTGGCAAAGAATGCTGGCGTGGTTTGCGCAATATGGTGGGAAGAAATAAATGTTAATCGCCCGGTGGCGGCTACGCCTTACCGGGCTTACAACGACTTGCACGTTCCTGTTGGCCGGGTAAGCGTTAACGCCCCCGGCGATCGGGCACCGAATTAAGCCTGACGCAGGTTCTGCGCCGCTTTCACCATGTTCGCCAGCGCCGCGCGGGTTTCCGGCCAGCCACGCGTCTTCAGACCACAGTCCGGGTTCACCCACAGACGCTCAGCCGGGATACGCTGTTCCGCTTTCTTCAGCAGGGCTTCAATCCATTCCACGCTTGGCACATTTGGCGAGTGAATGTCGTACACGCCCGGCCCGATTTCGTTCGGGTAGTCGAACTCTTCGAACGATTCCAGTAGCTCCATGTCGGAACGCGAGGTTTCAATGGTGATCACGTCGGCATCAAGCGCAGCGATGGAATCCATGATGTCGTTAAACTCGCAGTAACACATGTGGGTGTGGATCTGCGTTTCATCCTTCGCCACTGCGGCGTTGATGCGGAAGGCCTCGACACCCCATTCCAGATACGCTGCCCAGTCGCTACGACGTAGCGGCAGACCTTCACGCAGCGCCGGTTCATCAATCTGGATGATGCCAATACCGGCGGCTTCCAGATCGGCGACTTCGTCACGCAGTGCCAGCGCAATCTGCTTAGCGATGGTTTCGCGGGTCACATCTTCGCGCGGGAATGACCAGCAAAGAATGGTCACCGGGCCTGTCAGCATGCCTTTGACCGGTTTGTCAGTCAGCGACTGGGCGTATTTTGCCCACTCAACGGTAATCGCTTCCGGACGACTCACGTCACCAATCACTACCGGCGGCTTCACGCAGCGGGAGCCGTAGCTCTGTACCCAACCATTCTGAGTAAAGACAAAACCGTCCAGATGCTCGCCAAAGTATTCGACCATGTCGTTACGTTCAGCTTCGCCGTGTACCAGCACGTCCAGGCCTAAACGTTCCTGCTCAGCGATCGCCTGTTTGATGTGCTCGGCGATACCGGTGCGGTAGTTACCCGCATCCAGGTTACCCTTTTTAAAATCCAGACGCAGGCCGCGGATTTCCGTGGTTTGCGGGAAGGAACCGATGGTGGTGGTCGGCCACGCTGGCAGGTTAAAGCGCGCACGCTGGGCTTCGGCACGTACCGGGTAAGCATGAGTACGCTGGCTGTCCTGCGCGGTGATTGCCGCCAGACGTTTTTCCACAGCCGCATTGTGGACGCGGGTTGACTGACGACGCGCCTGAATTGGCGCACTCCACGCGACCAGTGCAGTAGTATCGCCGCTGTTCAGCGCATCACGCAGCAGCGCCAGTTCACCGCACTTTTGCAGGGCGAAGGCAAACCAGCTTTTCACTTCGGCATCCAGGCGGGTTTCGACACTCAGATCGATAGGACTGTGCAGCAGGGAGCAGGAGGAGGCGACCCACAGCTCACGTTTCCCGACAATGTCTTTAATCTGTGCATATTTCTCGGTCAGATCGGCGCGCCAGACGTTACGGCCGTTAATCAGGCCTGCGGAGAGCAGCCAGTTAGCGGGCAAACGCGAGTGCAACTCGGCTACGTCATCTTTACCATGAACCAGATCCACGTGCAGACCCTGTACCGGCAGCGCGGTGATGGTATCCAGATTCGGCGTCACGCCTTCGAAATAAGTAGTCAGCAGCAGCTTCACCTGCCCGGTCAGCGCATCGTACGCCGGTTTAAAGGCGTTTAGCCATTCCTGGGGCAACTCCAGCACCAGCGCAGGTTCATCAATCTGTACCCACTCAACACCGCGTTTCGCCAGCTCAGCTAGCACCTGCTGGTAAACCGGCAGGATGTCATTCAGCAGACTCAGGCGATCAAACTGCTCACCCTTCACTTTCCCCAGCCACAGGTAGGTGACCGGACCCAGCAGGACGGGCTTCACTTTGTGGCCCAGCGCCAGCGCTTCGTCCACTTCATCCAGCAGTTGAGTCCAGGTCAGTTTGAACTGCTGACCTTTGGTAAATTCAGGCACCATGTAGTGATAGTTGGTATTAAACCATTTGGTCATTTCTGCCGCTGCCGCCGGTTCACCGGTCGGTGCGCGACCACGGCCAATGCGGAATAAGGTGTCGATATCGACAGAGCCATCTTTGTTCTGATGACGGGCCGGAACGTTACCCAGCAGCAAACTGGTGGTCAGCACATGATCGTACCAGGCAAAATCGCCCACTGGCAGCAGGTCAACGCCAGCTTGCTTTTGTTGATCCCAGTGACGAGCGCGCAGTTCGCGACCCGTTGCCAGCAATTCTTCACGAGAGGCGTTACCCGCCCAGTAGCTTTCTTGCGCTTTTTTCAACTCGCGACGCAGGCCAACGCGAGGGAAACCGAGGGTGTGATTCAATATTGTCATTTTTCTTCCTCTAATTATATGTAAATCCTATGGATTTTGAATTTAGGGAAGGCGGCAAGTTTGCTCATCCCCGGGAGCTTACTGAAGTAAGTGACCGGGGTGGAAAAACGCAGCCAACGCACCATAAATTTAAAAGACGAAGGATTTTAGCCGTCCAGATGTTTACACATCCATAATTGGCGGTTACTGTATATTCCTCAAGCGCAATTTATTCATGCCGAAGTGAAGGACTTTCATGATCGAGATTAAGCATCTGAAAACGCTACAGGCGTTGCGGAACAGTGGGTCGCTGGCAGGCGCAGCAGCGACGTTGCATCAGACCCAATCCGCCCTGTCTCACCAGTTCAGCGATCTGGAACAACGCCTCGGCTTTCGGCTATTTGTGCGTAAAAGCCAGCCGCTACGTTTTACGCCACAGGGTGAAATTTTGTTGCAGTTGGCCAATCAGGTGTTGCCACAAATCGGTCGCGCGCTTCAGGCATGCAACGAACCGCAGCAAACCCGGCTGCGCATCGCCATTGAATGTCACAGCTGTATTCAGTGGCTGACCCCCGCGCTGGAGAATTTCCGTGCTAACTGGCCACAGGTAGAGATGGATTTTAAATCCGGTGTGACTTTCGATCCGCAACCAGCCCTGCAGCAGGATGAGCTGGACCTGGTGATGACATCTGACATTCTGCCGCGCAGCGGCCTGCACTATTCACCGATGTTTGATTTTGAAGTCCGTCTGATACTGGCACCCGACCACCCACTGGCCAGCAAAACGCAGGTAACGCCGGAAGATTTAGCCAGCGAAACCCTGTTGATTTATCCTGTACAGCGCAGCCGACTGGATGTCTGGCGGCATTTCCTGCAGCCTGCTGGCGTTAGCCCGTCGCTGAAGAGCGTGGATAACACCCTGCTGCTGATCCAGATGGTCGCCGCCAGAATGGGTATTGCAGCGCTGCCGCACTGGGTAGTGGAGAGTTTTGAACGCCAGGGCCTGGTAGTGACCAAAACACTGGGTGATGGATTGTGGAGCCGACTGTACGCCGCTGTGCGCGATGGCGAGCAGCGTCAGCCGGTCACGGAAGCATTTATTCGCTCAGCGCGGAATCACGCCTGCGATCACCTGCCGTTTGTGCGGAGTGCGGAGCGACCCACTTTCGATGCACCCACAGTGAGGCCACTATAACAGCCGCACCAATGATGAAGCTTGGCCAGTGAGGCTGCTGGTGCCAGATGGCCAGATTAACCAACAGCCCCGCAGGCACATGCATATTGTTCATGATACCCAGTGTGCCTGCATCTACCTGCGTCGCGCCGTAGTTCCACATAAAGTAACCGATGCCCGATGCTGCCACGCCAAGGAACACCAGAATCCCCCACTGCAGCGAAGTTTCAGGCATTTTTTGCGCATTCCCTACTATAAGCCAGGCAACGACCGCCACCAGTAATGCCCCCATATAAAACCAGGCAAAGGCGTTGTGCTGCGGCATGGGACGGGTTTCCATCAGACGCTTATAGCCCACCATGCCGATGGCAAAGCTGATGTTAGAAAGCTGTACCAGCAGCAGACCGGTCCAGAAATGACTGGTCACCTGATCGTAACGAATGATCCCCGCCCCAATCACCGCCAGCAGTGCGCTAAACGCGTAGCTCCAGCGTAAACGGCGTCGGCTCATCAGGTCATAAATCAGTGTGATATAGAGCGGTGTCAGGACGGTAAATAACAGCAGCTCGGAAACCGTCAGGTACAAATAAGCACGGAAACTCAGCATATACATGATGCCAAGCTGCATGGCACCCACCAGCATGTACAGACCAATCGTTTTTACGCTGTGGCCGCGGGTACGCAGGAATGGCAGGAACACCAGCGCAGCCAGTCCGACCCGCACCAGCACGGCAAAATAGCTATCGACATGACCGGCAAGGTACTCGCCAAACAGGCTAAAGGAAAAGGCCCACAGAATAGTGGTAATGATGAGTAGCGCCACAATAGATGTCTCTGAACAAAAGATACACCCATTGTAGCGAAGTTCACGGTTGACAACTGACTAACTAATGAGCGGTTCCGTTATTGTAAAAACAGTTCTCGCAGATAATGCGGCACGGCATCGTCGGCATTAAGCCCGATCACGTCCAGCTCCGGGTGCAGATCCTTCAGGCGCTGATGCGCATTACCCATAATGCAGCCTTTTCCCGCCATCGATAGCATTTCGGCGTCGTTCATGCCGTCACCAAAGGCGATACAGTCTTTCAGGCTGAAGCCCATCGCTTTTGCCACCGCTTCCAGCGCATGGCCTTTTGATACGCCACCCGCCATCACTTCCAGACAGGTCAGCGTGGAGAAACTGACGTTCACACGATCACCCCAACGGGCGTTAATCGCCTGCTCCAGCGGCAGCAGGATTTCTTGAGAGTCGGTGGTGAAAAACACTTTACTGACGCCTTCCGGCTCCAGCAGCGCAGGTTCAAACAACGAGTAGTTAAACACCGCTTCTTTAAAGAAACGCATTTCATCCGGGCGATGGCGGTTCATAAACCACTCATCGTCGCGATACACGTTGGTCACGATATCCGGGTTTGCATTCACCACACCAAACAGATCGCTGGCAATGTCGCGATCCAGGTTATGCGAGAACACAAGATTCCCGTCAGTATCATGTACGCGCGCACCGTTGGAGGTGATCATGTAGGACTTAATGCCGAGATTGTCGCGAATTTGCCCTACATCAATATGATGACGGCCGGTCGCAAACACAAAATTCACACCACGAGCCGTCAGCAGTTTCAGCGTCTCTTTGGCATACGGGGACAGGGTATGGTCGGGGGAAAGCAGCGTACCGTCTAAATCAGATGCAACTACCTGATACATAAAAAATTAAACCTCTAAGCAAAGCGGTGTCCGCTGGATGAGTTATGCCTGTCGAAAAATTCAACAATGGCGTTGAGCGCGACTGAGCGCATTGCGTCCTTTTCAAAAAGGATCTCATGGTAGGCGCCTTTTATGACCAGCGGTTGACCTCCTTCTACAGGATGGCCCGCTGCAGCGCGGAGTTCACAAAAACGATAGTGCATGCGGTTATCCACCACACGCTCTTCTTCAGCCTGAATAAGCAACGTCGGGGTCGCATCATCTCCGGCCCCGGCCAACACCTGCTCACCCGCCAGAATGCCTTCACGCACCCAATGATAGGTCGGACCGCCTACGCGCAACTGCGGATCATCAGCATAGAAGCGCAGATTACGCCGATAGCGCTGTCGGCTATGGGTGAGCGCATTCATCCCAAACGGCAACGCCCGCCAGCGACCGGTCCCCATGGCATAGCCTTCGCGAATGCGCGGATACCCTTCAGCCCAGTCAAGAATATGGCGCACCATCCAGTCAGGAAAGCGCATCACGATCCCGAACATCGGGGCGCTGAGGGCAATAGCATCACACTGATTAGGGTGGCGCTGCAGGAACAGCGTGGCAATAGCGCCTCCCATGGAATGCGCCAGTATATAGCGTTTTCTCCATGGACCTGGCTGCACTTCCTGCTGCCAGAAGGCGGTCAAATCGTCGACATAGTCATTAAAGTTATCCACATGGCCACGGTGCGGATCCGAGAGCATCCGCCCGGAACGCCCCTGGCCACGATGGTCGATAATGAGGACGTCAAAACCAGAATAAAACAGGTCATACGCCAGTTCAGCGTATTTTACGTAGCTTTCTATGCGCCCGGGACAAACGACGATGACGCGATCGTTTTTTTCTGCACGAAAGCGAACAAAGCGTACGGGAACATTATCTACGCCAGTGAATTCCGCTTCCTCCCGCTGACGCCAGAAATCTGTCAGTGGCCCCATGGAAAAAGCGGCAAACGCGTTTTCTCTTGTTTCCCAGTCTTTTTGCTGCTGAAACATCGGGTATCCAGCCTCGTTGACCAAGTAAAATCGTTTTTTTTGCCGAGTCTGTTACAACGCATCGGCAGTAGCGTATTGTGGCATAAAAATAGACAAGTCGGGAGTTTCTCATGACCTTTGAATGGTGGTTCGCCTACCTGCTGACGTCCATTGTTTTGAGCTTGTCGCCAGGTTCAGGGGCGATCAACACCATGACAACCGCCATCAGCCATGGTTATCGGGGAGCAGCGGCGTCGATTGCCGGTTTGCAGACCGGGCTTGGCATTCATATCGTGCTGGTCGGTGTTGGGCTAGGAACGCTATTCTCACGGTCAGTGATCGCCTTTGAGGTACTAAAGTGGGCGGGGGCAGCCTATCTTATCTGGTTGGGCATTCAGCAATGGCGCGCGGCGGGAGCCATCGACCTGAACACCATCGCCAATACGCAATCACGCAGTCGCCTGTTCAAGCGCGCCGTCTTCGTCAACCTGACCAACCCAAAGAGCATTGTATTTCTCGCCGCCCTGTTCCCGCAGTTCATCATGCCGCAGGAGCCGCAGTTGATGCAGTACGTGGTGCTGGGCGTGACCACCATCGTGGTCGATATTATTGTGATGATCGGTTATGCGACGCTGGCCACCCGCATTGCGGGCTGGATTAAAGGGCCAAAGCAAATGAAGGCGCTGAACAAAGTGTTTGGTTCGCTGTTTATGCTGATAGGTGCCCTGCTGGCGTCAGCACGGCATGCCTAGATAACTGGAATCGTGCTCGCAATGAAATGCGAACGATCTGAACATCGCTATATGACTTCTCGAAACTCGCTACAAAGGGAGAAACATCTTTTATTCTGTGCTGTCAGGTGTTGAGTGCTAATGCCAGAATGCCGCCATATTCACCACTCAGGGATGATGAACAATGGCGGAAGCAACCACACCTCATGACGCAGTATTTAAGACCTTCCTCTCCCGTGTAGAAACCGCCCGGGACTTTATCGAACTCCATCTTCCGCCCTCGTTACTCAAAATCTGCAAACTGGAAACGCTACATCTGGAATCAGGCAGCTTTGTGGAGGACGATCTACGTCCCTATTTCAGTGACATACTTTATTCACTCGAAACGACCAGCGGCTGCGGCTATGTACATGTGCTCATTGAGCACCAAAGCTCACCAGACAAACATATGTCGTTTAGACTAATGCGCTATGCTATCGCTGCCATGCAGCGTCACCTTGAAGCGGGACACGACCGCCTGCCGCTGGTCATTCCTGTGCTTTTTTACCATGGGAAGCAAAGCCCCTGGCAGGGTTCAATGAGCTGGCTGGATCACTTTGAGGATCCGGCTACCGCCGGTCAGCTTTACAGCACACCGTTTCCGTTGGTGGATGTGACGGTTATTCCAGATGATGAGATCATGCAGCATCGCAGTATGGCGGCACTGACGTTAGTACAAAAACATATTCGCCAGCGCGACATGGCGCAGTTGCTGGATAAACTTACCCGCCTGTTTACGCTGGAGAAGATGAGCGGACAACAAGTAACCGTACTGGTAAACTACATGGTGCAAGCAGGGAATACACAAGATGTTCAGACATTATTGTATAAGCTGGCACAACGTGTGCCGCAGCATGGAGATAAATTGATGACAATGGCGGATCAACTAAAGCAAATAGGCCGCGAAGAGGGCAAGCGCATTGCTCTGACAGATGTCGCAAAAGCGATGCTCAAGCGGGGTCTTGATACCAACGCAATTATGGAAATGACCGGCCTTTCGAAGGACGAATTACAAAAGCTTGCGCAATAAACCGTATTCCGCCTGGGCCCCCCAGGCGGGTAACAAAGTTAACGCGAAATAATCAGATGAATGCCGAAGCCCGCGAATAACGCGCCGGCAAAGCCGTCAATCCACTTCGCCAGACGCTGATAGCCACGACGCATTTTCGGCAGCGCAAACAGGCTGGCGACCACGGTAAACCACGCCAGCGTCTCGACGATAATCAGCGCGAAAATACCCCAACGGGCAGCGGTACCGACGTTGTCGCCGACAAACAGCGAAAAGACGGAGCCAAAATAGATAATGGCTTTGGGATTCGCCAGGTTGGTCAGCAGACCTTTTAAAAAACTGCGACCGCTCTGCGCCAGCTCAACCTGCGGCGCGGGTGCCGCAACGTCCTGTTTTTTAAACGCGCCGCGCAGCATCTGATACCCCATCCAGCACAGATACAGACCACCGCCGACCATAATAATAGTGTGCAGCCAGGCCATTTTTTCGATGATCAGATGCAGACCGAGCAGTGCCACGCCCGCCCAGACCATGACGCCGCAGGTAATACCCAGCACACCCATCATCGCCTCTTTGCGCGAGCGGCTAACGGCCGTTTGCGAAACAAAGAAAAAATCGGGGCCAGGACTCATCAGCGCTACGATGTGTACCAACGCAACGGTAAAAAATAGCGTTAACATAAAAATGACTCGCGGGGAAATAGTTCAGAGAGTCACCATCCTGGCACTTTTTTGCCTGGCTGACTACTCTTCGTCGTCACCATCAACATGTGCGCGGATAAGTGCCATAAACTCTTTGCCAAAACGCTCAAGTTTACGCATTCCCACGCCGTTGACGCTCAGCATTTCGCTCGGTGACACCGGCATTTGCTCGGCCATTTCAATCAGCGTGGCGTCGTTAAAGACCACATACGGCGGGATATTCTCCTCATCGGCAATGGCTTTACGCAGCTTACGCAGTTTGGCAAACAGCTTACGATCGTAGTTACCGCCAAAGGATTTCTGCATTGCGCGTGGTTTAAGCGCCACAATACGCGGCACGGCAAGCTGTAGCGGCACAACGCCGCGCAGTACCGGACGCGCAGCTTCGGTTAACTGCAACGCGGAGTGGTGGGCAATATTCTGCGTCACCAGTCCGAGGTGAATCAGCTGGCGAATGACGCTCACCCAATGTTCGTGGCTCTGTTCACGACCAATACCGTAGACCGGCAGCTTGTCATGCGCCATCTCACGAATGCGCTGATTATTCGCCCCGCGCAGAACCTCGACGACATAGCCCATACCAAAACGTTGGTTAACGCGGTAGATCGTCGACAGCGCTTTACGCGCATCCATTAAGCCGTCGTACTGTTTTGGCGGATCGAGACAAATATCGCAGTTGCCGCACGGCTCCTGACGCCCTTCGCCAAAATAGTTCAGCAGCACCAGACGACGACAGGTTTGCGCCTCGGCAAAGGCCCCCATCGCGTTGAGCTTGTGACGCTCGATATCCAGCAGTTGTCCGGCGGGTTTCTCTTCGAGACAACGGCGGAGCCACGCCATATCGGCCGGATCGTAAAACAGCATCGCTTCTGCGGGCAGGCCATCACGCCCGGCACGCCCGGTTTCCTGATAGTAGGACTCGATATTACGCGGGATATCAAAATGCACCACGAAGCGCACGTTGGGTTTGTTAATTCCCATGCCAAACGCCACGGTCGCGACAACGATTTGCAGGTCGTCGCGCTGAAATTTCTCCTGCACGTCGGCGCGCACGTTGTTGTCCAACCCGGCATGATAGGCTCCGGCGCTTATCCCACGGCTTTGCAGACGCGCCGCGGTGTCTTCAACCTTCGCGCGGCTGTTACAGTAAATAATGCCGGACTTTCCGCGTTGCTCCTGCACGTAGCGCATCAGCTGATCGAGCGGCTTAAACTTCTCCATTAGCATGTAGCGGATATTGGGACGGTCAAAGCTGCTGATCTGAATGAGGGGATCGTTAAGCCCGAGCAGACGCACAATATCCAGCCGGGTGGTGTCATCAGCGGTGGCCGTGAGCGCCACAAACGGCAGTGCAGGGAAACGCTGACGCAGCTGACCCAGCGCGGCATATTCCGGGCGGAAATCATGCCCCCACTGGGAAATACAGTGCGCTTCATCTACCGCCAGCAGTACCGGGTTCCAGTGCGCCAGATTATCAAGGAAGTTATCCAGCATCAGGCGCTCGGGCGCAATGTACAGCAGGCGGATTTGCCCGCTACGGCAGCCTGCCATCACCTCTTGCTGCTGTTCACGGCTCTGGGTGGAGTTCAGGCACGCCGCCGCTACACCGTTTGCCAGCAGCTGATCGACCTGGTCTTTCATCAGGGAAATCAGCGGCGAGACAACAACGGTGAGGCCGTTCAGCAGTAATGCGGGAATTTGATAACAAAGGGATTTACCACCACCGGTTGGCATAACGACCAGGCAGTCGCGGCCAGAGAGCACGGTGTCGATGATTTCTTCCTGACCAGGGCGAAACTGTTGGTAGCCAAAGGTTTCCTGCAAAACCTGTTTAGCGCCCATTTCCAGATTCAACACTTCCGCCTGCGCCACATTAACCCCGTTAACCTTAAATAAAAACAGGCGCTATTTTCAGCGCCTGAGAGAGAAACTGCAATGATTAAAATACTCTCAATGCCGATCAGAAGATATCGTTGAGCATTACGCCCACGCCAACGCGCGTCTGATTAAAGTTATAGTCAATCAGCGACTCGCCATAACCACTGTAGACCTGGGTATAAAGACGAACATGTTTGGTGATGGGGTAGCTGACACCCAACTCAGCGCCGCCGTAGCCGGTATTCCAGTTGTACTGACCTTTCACGCTTAACACGGCGTCACCGAGGTGGTAACCCAGTTTGAGCTGATAGTAGCCCATATATTTAGTGATATCAGGGTTATCGTCAGTGCTGCCGATGACGTACCACGGCTTCACTTCTACCAGCCAGTTACCGTTTTCTGCCATCAGGCGGGTATACAGGCGGTTCCAGCTGCGCGAGGTCGGTTCGGAACGACCGTTAGAGTCGTGGTTGTATCCCATTTCCACATCACGTAGCGTCCAGCCGGCAACGCGGTAATCGGTGGCGAAACCGAGGAACAGTTGTGGTTCGTAGTTAGTTTCGCGAAACGGTGCCGATTCTTCGCTATTAGAAAGCTGCCACCAGGATTTCTGGGTATAGGAACCACCAAGCACGGAGTTCGGGCCTAAAATCCCGCGCCACAGCGGAAACGCCAGGCTCAGCTGAAACTTCACCTCATCTTTACGCGCATTTTCAGACCAGCTATAGCTGCTGATGGCCTCTTTATTCATGTCGCTGGTATTGGTGTAGATGAGGTAGTTGGTGTCATAAGGGTAAAGCGTGAAAGGATTGTCATGCTCTTGCAGCATGTTGGCAATAATACTGCCGCGCACAGCGGGTGCATCATGAATCTCTTTCACTGTCGCTTCCTGCGCATACACGGTCAACGGCAGCATAACTGCTGGTAGTAACCATCCCAGAATCGCCCGCATCGGTCATGTTCTCCTGAACTAAAATATTGATGAATTGTAAGATTTTATTGATAGCATTTTACATACTTAGTGCGCTCTTCGTTAGTTATCCCGTCCCAAAGTAGAAAACAACAATTAAGAAGCATAATATCAACACCTCATTAACCATCGAGAGTTAGGGATTGTATGTCTGCCGTACTGACTGCTGAGCAAGCACTGAAATTAGTGGGCGAAATGTTTGTCTACCATATGCCGTTTAACCGGGCGCTGGGGCTGGAGCTGGAACGTTACGAAAAAGAGTTTGCCCAACTGGCCTTTAATAACCAACCGATGATGGTCGGCAACTGGGCGCAAAGCATCCTGCATGGCGGTGTGATTGCCTCAGCATTGGACGTAGCAGCCGGACTGGTGTGCGTGGGCAGTACGCTGACCCGTCATGAAACCATCAGCGAGGACGAGCTGCGCCAGCGGATGTCGCGCATGGGAACCATCGATCTCCGCGTCGATTATCTGCGCCCGGGCAGGGGTAATCGCTTCACGGCTACCAGCAGTTTGCTGCGGGCAGGCAATAAAGTTGCCGTTGCACGCGTGGAGCTGCATAACGAAGAGCAGCTTTATATCGCCAGCGCCACCGCAACGTATATGGTGGGGTAAGCGCCTGAAACAAGGTAAACTGCCGTTACATTTCTGAAATGAGTTTTCCCGATGGATGCTAAGCAAACGCGGCAGGGCGTATTACTCGCTCTTGCTGCCTATTTTATTTGGGGCATTGCACCCGCATATTTCAAGTTGATTTACTACGTCCCCGCAGACGAGATCCTGACGCACCGTGTGATTTGGTCATTTTTCTTTATGGTGGTGTTGATGAGCATCAGCCGCCAATGGTCAGGGGTCAAAACGCTGCTGCAAACGCCAAAGAAGGTATTCCTGCTGGCGCTTTCCGCGGTGCTCATCGGCGGAAACTGGCTACTATTCATTTGGGCGGTCAACAACCACCATATGCTGGAAGCCAGCCTCGGCTACTTTATTAACCCCCTGGTGAATATTGTATTGGGCATGATTTTCCTCGGTGAGCGCTTTCGCCGCATGCAGTGGCTGGCCGTGCTGCTCGCCGCCTGCGGCGTGCTGGTACAGTTGTGGACGTTTGGATCACTGCCAATCATTGCGCTGGGACTGGCCTTCAGCTTTGCTTTTTATGGCCTGGTGCGTAAGAAGATCGCCGTCGAGGCGCAAACCGGCATGCTGATCGAAACCTTGTGGCTGTTACCGATTGCGGCAATCTATCTGTTTGGTATTGCCGACAGCCCAACCAGCCATATGGGACAGAACCCCATGTCGCTCAATCTGTTGCTGATTGCAGCAGGGGTCGTGACCACCATTCCACTACTGTGCTTTACCGGTGCAGCGACCCGTCTGCGTCTGTCCACGCTGGGCTTTTTCCAGTATATCGGGCCGACGCTGATGTTCCTGCTGGCGGTAACATTCTACGGCGAAGTACCGGGCGCAGATAAGATGGTGACGTTCGCCTTTATCTGGGTCGCGCTGGCGATATTCGTGATGGATGCGATTTATACCCTACGCAGAACGCGAAGGGGGCTGTGATTGCGCCTGATGGCACTGATTTTGTAGGCCGGATAAGACGGTTACGTCGCCATCCGGCATCTTTCTGCCTGATGGCGCTGCGCTTATCAGGCCTACGGGAGCGTTAATAATTCTCTGCTACAGCCAGTTCTTGCGCTTAAAGTACAAATACGGTGCCAGGCCCGCGAGCATCATAAAGACAATCGCTCCGGGATAACCGAAGCTCCAGTGCAGTTCCGGCATGAACTCAAAGTTCATGCCGTAGCTGGATGCCACCAGCGTCGGCGGCAGGAACACCACGGAAACCACCGAGAAGATCTTGATGATGCGGTTCTGTTCGATGTTGATAAAGCCCATCGCCGCCTGCATCAGGAAGTTAACCTTCTGGAACAGGGATTCATTGTGCGGCAGCAGGGATTCGATATCTCGCAGGATCTCGCGCGCCTGCTCCAGTTGACCGCCCGGCAGTCGCGCCTTACGCACCAGGAAGTTTAATGCGCGCTGGGTATCCATCAGACACAGACGAACTTTCCAGCCGATATCTTCCAGTTCCGCCAGCGTGGAGAGCGCTTCGTCATATTCATCGCCCTGACGCCCTTCCATAATCACGCGGCTGAGTTTTTCCAGATCGCTGTAGATATTCTCTATTTCATCCGCCAGCTGTTCAATTTTCGTTTCGAACAGATCGAGTAGCAACTCGTAAGCGTTACCGTCGACCATCGACTGGCTGCGCGCACGCATACGGTACAGGCGAAACGCCGGCAGTTCGCGCTCGCGCAGGGTAAACAGACGACCTTCGCGAATGGTGAATGCCACGGTTGAGTTGCCCGCATGATCGTCGGCATCTTCATAGAAGAAGAAGGAGTGGATGTGCAGGCCGTCTTCGTCTTCAAAAAAACGTGCGGATGCTTCGATGTCTTCCAGTTCAGGGCGCGTAGCCAGGTTCTGGCCCAAGTCCTTTTGCACACGGTTTCGTTCATCGTCATCCGGCTCGACTAAATCGACCCAAACCGAACTGGCGAGATGATCAATTTCATCCGCCTCAAGACGTATTAAACGATTGTTTTCCAGTTGAAATGCGCTCAGCATGACCGGGACTCCCAATGCAAAAAATTATCGGACAGTTCGGTGGGCACACAGAAACAAATTGGGTTTCAGACCATTAAACAGCCTGACTCGGCGCGACGAGAAAAAACAGAAGGTCGCTGACAACCGCGAAGGCTATCAGCAAAAAGGGATAGCCTTAGGAGTTGATCCTGGATGACAGGATAATGAGCCAGTATCTACTGGGTGTGTCCAAGGCGAATGTCCTCTTAGCGTAATCGTGCGCGCATGTTACGCCAGCAAAATTTTGACGTCAACACGCAACAGATGGCGAAAAAGTAATAATTTCCCCTCATGCTGCAAGGTTAGCAGAACGGGGGGATTTATCTATGATTTCAGAATATTAACCGAAAGATTGCCGGATGGTGGCTTCGCCTTATCCGGCCTACAAATCATAATATTAAGCGACATGCAGGCCTGATAAGCGTAGCGCCATCAGGCGATCAAACGGTTTCTAGTCTGGCGTAGGCGGCAACCAGCCATTTGATCCCCTGCCCCTGGAACGCGACCTGCAAACGACTGTGTTCACCGCTACCTTCCAGGTTGACGATGGTGCCCTCGCCAAATTTGGCGTGACGCACACGCTGACCGAGCTTATAGCCGGTGTCGTTCTCCGCCATCGGCGTACCCATCCGTTGATGACTTACCGGACGGCTGACCGTGGCGCGCAGGCGAACCTCTTCCACGCAGGTCTCTGGTAATTCACCAATAAACCGGGATGGACGGTGGTAAACCTCTTTGCCGTACAGGCGACGCGTTTCGGCGTAGGTCAACGTCAGTTTCTGCATCGCACGGGTAACGCCCACATAGGCCAGGCGGCGTTCCTCTTCGAGGCGCCCACCTTCATCGAGTGACATCTGGCTGGGGAACATGCCCTCTTCCATTCCGACGATAAACACCTGCGGGAACTCCAGACCTTTGGCCGAGTGCAAGGTCATTAGCTGGACCGCATCCTGCCAGGTATCCGCCTGCCCTTCGCCCGCTTCCAGCGCCGCGTGGGAGAGGAACGCCTGTAGCGGCATCAAGTCTTCGTCTTCTTCGTTGTAGCTGAACTGGCGCGTTGCCGTCACCAGTTCCTCTAAGTTTTCGATACGCGTCTGGCCCTTCTCACCTTTTTCCTGCTCGTACATCATGCGCAGGCCGGAGTCTTTTATTACCCGGTCGGTCTGCACGTGCAGCGGCATATCGGCGGTTTCCTGCGCCAGTGCGTCGATAAGTTCCATAAAGCGCTGTAGTGCGCTGGCGGCACGCCCGGCCAGGGCTTTTTCCTGCAGCAGTTCACGACACGCCTGCCACATTGTCAGCTGGCGGTCGCGCGAGGTCTGCCGCACCACGTCCAGCGTACGATCGCCGATACCGCGCGTGGGGGTATTCACCACACGCTCGAACGCGGCGTCGTCGTTACGATTAGCTATCAAACGCAGGTAAGAGAGCGCGTCTTTGATTTCCTGACGCTCGAAGAAGCGCATTCCACCGTAAATACGGTACGGCATACTAGCCTGCAACAGCGCTTCTTCCAGCACGCGCGACTGGGCGTTGCTGCGATAAAGAATGGCGCACTGTGTCAACTGACCGCCATTGTCCTGCCAGGCTTTGATGCGGTTAACCACAAAACGCGCTTCATCGAGTTCGTTGAACGCGCAATAGAGTGAGA
Organism: Citrobacter sp. wls613; assembly: GCF_005281195.1. Classification (NCBI taxonomy): domain Bacteria; kingdom Pseudomonadati; phylum Pseudomonadota; class Gammaproteobacteria; order Enterobacterales; family Enterobacteriaceae; genus Citrobacter; species Citrobacter sp. wls613. The sequence continues at coordinate 47,924 of NZ_SZXN01000010.1, read as the reverse complement.
TCGGCTCACCGTCGACGCCCTCGGTCCACAGCTTTTTGCCCAAACGCCCGTTATTGTTTTCAATCAGGGCGTTAGCCGCGCTAAGGATATTGTTGGTCGAGCGGTAGTTCTGCTCCAGACGAATAGTTTCGGCACCGGGGAAGTCGTTGAGGAAGCGCTGGATGTTTTCCACCTGCGCCCCGCGCCAACCGTAGATTGACTGATCATCATCGCCGACGATCATCACCTTGCCGGTGTCACCCGCCAGCAGGCGGATCCAGGCGTACTGGATATTGTTCGTATCCTGGAATTCGTCCACCAGGATGTTGGTAAAACGTTCGCGGTAGTGCTGCAGAATGTGCGGTTTGTTGAGCCACAGTTCATGCGCGCGCAGCAGCAGCTCGGCGAAATCCACCAGCCCGGCGCGATCGCACGCTTCCTGGTAGGCCTGGTAAACCTTCTGCCAGGTTTGCTCGACCGGATTGCCGTAGCTCTGCAAATGGTGCGGGCGCAGCCCTTCGTCTTTCTGGCTGTTGATAAACCACATAGCCTGGCGCGCTGGCCACTGCTTCTCATCGAGGTTCATCGCTTTGATCAGACGCTTCAGCAGGCGCAGCTGGTCTTCGCTGTCGAGGATCTGGAAATCCTGCGGCAGGTTGGCATCCATATGGTGCGCACGCAGCAGGCGGTGTGCCAGACCGTGGAAGGTACCGACCCACATACCGCCCTGGCTGGTTCCCATGATCTGACCAATACGGTGGCGCATTTCTGCCGCCGCTTTGTTGGTAAAGGTCACCGCCATAATCGAGTATGGCGAGTTGTTTTCAACCGTCAGTAACCAGGCGATGCGGTGTACCAGCACGCGCGTTTTACCACTCCCCGCGCCTGCCAGAACCAGCATGTTGCTGCGTGGCGCGGCCACAGCCTGGCGCTGTTCGTCATTGAGGCTATCGAGCAGGTAAGAAACGTCCATTGGCACCGCCGGAATCAACAGGGCCCAGCCGGACCCCTGGGAATTTATACAGAGTTGTTGATGATTATATCAGCGAGGTCAGAGATGCCAACTGTGAAATTTCGATATGCGGCAGTAAACGGCTGTCAGCGGTTTGCATCAGGTCGGCATTTTCCGGCTTGATCCAGCAGGCCTGCATGCCACAGCGGATGGCCCCGGCGACATCTGTCGTCAGGTCGTCACCGACGTGCAGGATCTCACCCATGGGCATATTCAGTTTTTCCGCCGCCAGCAAATACATGTCGCTGAACGGTTTTGATCGCCCATCGGGGCCGGCACGCAGTACAAACTCAAAATATTCGCCCAGACCAAACAGCTCCGGCTGCGCGTTACCGTTGGTGATCGCCACCAGCGGCCACTTGCGGGCCAGTACCTTCAACGTGTCATGCGTAGATTGCGGGACGTCGATGCGGCTGCGCCATTTGGCGAAGTTCATCATCGCCGCGTTCGCCCCCATTTTCGCCTCTGCCGCCGACAGGCCAGCCTCCAGCATAGCGCGCTCTACGGCACGATGACGCCATTGGGTGACGTCATGGTAAATATCCGGCTCGGCGTCGCGCACAGCCTGGCGCAGGCGCTGCAGGTCGGTATTTTGTAAGGAGCTCAGCGCCGGGTGATAATTTTGCACAAACGCGAGCGCTTCCTGTTCGGTGCGCGTGATAACGGGACGGTTATCGTAAAGGGTGTCATCAAGGTCAAAGGTGAGCGCAGAAATACGCCCCAAAGGCCGGTAAAAACGCATTATTTCCCCCGTTTGGCGCGCGGATGCGCCGCATCGTACACTGAAGCCAGGTGTTGAAAATCAAGATGGGTATAGATTTGCGTGGTAGAGAGGTTGGCGTGTCCCAACAGCTCTTGTACCCCGCGCAGGTCGCCGCTCGACTCCAGCATATGCGTCGCAAACGAGTGGCGCAGTTTATGGGGATGCACATGGCTATTCAGCCCCTGCTTGATACCCCATTCGGCAAAACGTTTCTGCACGTTACGCGCGGAGATACGTTTGCCCAGTTTTGACAGAAAAAGCGCGTCTTCGTCACTGCCGAAAAGCCCGCGCAGATCCAGCCAGTGTTCAATCCAAGCCACCGCATTGCGGCCAATTGGCAGGCGGCGCTCTTTGCTGCCTTTACCCATCACCCACACTTCGCCGGTGTCGAGATCGAGATGTTTAATATCCAGGCCAACCAGTTCCGACAAACGCAGTCCCGCGCCGTACATCACCTCCAGCATAGCCCGGTCGCGCACGGCGAGGGGATCGTTGAGATCGATATCCAGCAGTCGGTTAATGTCATCCACATCAATATTTTTCGGCAGATGCCGCGGTGCCTTCGGCGCAGAAATACCTTTTGCCGGGTTGGCTTTCAGCTCACCCTGATTCACCAGCCAGTCGAAGAAACTGCGTAAGGCGGAGAGGCGCAATGCCAGGCTCGCCGGTCCCAGACCGTTGCGGCGACTGCGCACAGCAACGCTGCGCACCCTTGCAGCATCACATTGTTGCCAGCTTTGCAGGCCGGTTTCTTCGGCTATCGCGATGATGGCATCCAGCTGACGCCGATAATTGAGTAACGTGATGGGACTAAGCTGACGCTCCACGCCCAGATAGCGTAAGAAGCGTGCAACGTCCTGAGAAAGCGGTGAGCCGGTCATACGCGTTCAATCCAGCGCTCCAGCAGTTCCGGCAACATCAGCGAGATTTCCTGCAATAGCTGCGTGCCTTGCCCTTGCTGGTAATGATTAACATCACGGCTGCTGAACAGCATGACGCCAAGGGAACCATCTTGCCCCAACATCGACATGGCTACCGAACCAATCGCTTTCGCCTCCGGCATCATCACCAGCAGTTCCGGGCCATTGAGCGGACCCAGATAGTGCTGTGACTGCCCGAGACGCTGAATACGCAGCGGCTCGAAGGCCTGACGACTTAATGCCAGATGGGTAAACTTTGAAGGGGCACCAAGCCGCCAGCGATCCGGGAACAGACGAACCGTCGCGCCAGCCAGCCCCAGCTCACGTGCCCAGCGATGAAATCGCATCAGCATATCGTCGAGGCTGCTGGCCGCCGCCAGCCGTCCTTGCAGATTTAACAGGCGATAAAACAGACTTTCGTTGGCGTTAGCCTGTTCCATCAATAGCGTCATGTTCTCTTCAAGCACGTTGATGTGATTACGCGCTCGAGCCATATGCCATTCAACTAAAGAGATCGTACCCCGCACCGGGTGCGGGACGCGCATCGCTTCAACCGCTTGCGCATTACGGATAAAAAACTCAGGGTGACGTTGTAGATATTCGACGACCGCCCGATCGTCAAGTTCCATGAGTGTTTCCTGTAGTTCTTCCCCTGGTTGCTTCATAGATGAATAAATCCGTCGTAGACATGTGCCGCCGGGCCAGTCATATACAACGGATGACCCGGGCCTTTCCAGGCGATATCAAGGCGACCGCCCGGTAGTTCCACGCGCACTTCTTCTGCCAGCAGGCCCTGCTGAATACCAACAGCGACAGCAGCGCACGCTCCGCTGCCACAGGCCTGCGTTTCACCCGCCCCACGTTCATAGACGCGCAGCCGGATGTGCTCGCGTTTCACCACTTGCATAAATCCAATATTGGCGCGCTCCGGAAAGCGTTCATGGCTTTCCAGAACCGGTCCCAGCGTTTCCACCGTGGCCGTATCCACATCATCAACCTGAATGACGCAGTGTGGATTCCCCATTGATACCACGCCGCACAATACTGTCTGCTCGGCCGCCCGCATAATATAGGTCTTCTCTGCTTTATTGGCGCGAAAAGGCACCTGCGAGGGTTCAAAATTGGGCTCGCCCATATTGACCCGCACCAGCTCATCGTCCGTCACAGTTAATACCATGCGGCCATTCGCCGTACTGACGCGGATATCACGTTTATTGGTCAGCCCTTTCAGGCGTACAAAACGCGCAAAACAACGGGCACCGTTACCGCACTGCGACACTTCGCTACCGTCAGCATTAAAGATACGGTAATGGAAATCCAGCTCCGGATCATACGGAGGCTCAACCACCAGCAGCTGATCAAATCCCACACCAAGATGCCTGTCGGCCAGGCGGCGGATCAGCTCAGGTGAAAAAAAGACATTCTGCGTTACCGCGTCGACGACCATAAAATCGTTGCCAAGGCCATGCATTTTAGAGAATTGCATCGTTCACTCCGTTCACGCGGGTACAGAGACTTCGCTTTAGTAGTTTACCTGGGAAGGCCCATCTCCCGTTGCTCGATCGTTTCGATCGGGCACTGTGGACTGCGATTGCGTTTCAACTGGCTTCGTCGGTGGCGGCGCGGTTTTATCTGCTGGCGGGAAATAGAGTGGACCTTTCAGACCACAGCCCGTCAGGCTGAACAGAGTAAGAAGTACAGCGAGTGCCTGAAACACGTTTTTCATTATGGATTGCCCGTAAAGTTCATACTTTCTGTTTTCTATCATCGCAGGAGAAGACGTAAAAGCAAGAGTTTGGCTAAAACTGCAACGTGAATTCTTTCAGGTTATACTCTCGCCATCATGAAAAAACGGAAAAACACCAATGAACGACAGTGAATTTCACCGCCTTGCCGACACCCTGTGGATGACCATTGAAGAGCGTCTGGACGACTGGGACGGCGACAGCGATATCGACTGCGAGATCAACGGCGGCGTGCTGACCATCAGCTTTGAAAACGGCAGCAAGATTATTATTAACCGTCAGGAGCCGCTGCATCAGGTGTGGCTGGCGACCAAACAGGGTGGCTACCATTTTAACTTGAAAGGTGACGAATGGATTTGCGACCGTAGCGGTGAACGCTTCTGGGATCTGCTGGAGCAGGCTGCAACGCAACAGGCGGGAGAAGCCGTGAGTTTCCGTTGAGGTTTTGTGCCGGATGCGCTTTGCTTATCCGGCCTACCCGTTTCGCGTCAATTGTAGGCCGGATAAGGTGTTTACACCGCCATCCGGCACCATAATCACGAAAAATACTGCTGCAACATCGGCGTGTCATTATCCTGATTAGCCGGCGGGACCGGGTTAATCGGCTGGGTACGGAACGGGATAACCTGCGCGCGACCATCGGTTTTCACAATCTGATAGAACTGCGGCAGATTAAAGTTAATGAAGCTGGAGCCGTAGGTAAAGCGATCGTGCGACGAGGAGTAGAAGCGGCTAACATCGCGAACCAGCTCTTCTTTGCTGCCTTCGCAATGGTGATACACCTCGACCCGATTACTCTCGTCCAGAATGTAGATATTAAAGCCCTGCTCATCACCCGTTTCTTCGAAAAAGAACTGGATGATCCCTTCACTGGCAAAACCATCCACTACAGACGGTAATTTCACGTGATTGGTCTCAACCTGAACGGAAAGACCGTGCAGCTTGTTGTGTGAAATTGCGCCGTAGAATTCAATGGCGTTTTCCAGTTTCTGTACCGACACATTCAAACGCTCAAAGAACAGTCCCCACGTCTGCCCTGCAACGCGCAGCGCTTTGAAGCGACCGGTTTCATGGCGTGTACTGGAAAGGCGCAGCTCAATGCACTCGGACACCAGTTGCTGGACGCGTGTACGGATCAGGCCACGTAAATGCTGGCTATAACAGAAGACCTCGACGCTATCCGGCGGTGCCGCATCTTGATGCATTTTACCGAGAATCGTTTTTAACGCTTCTATCATCGCCTGCTCGCCGTTGAAGTGCAGCGTACGTACTTCGTTCCACGAGTTGCGGTACAGCAGGTCTACGCTACCGACCAGGCAATTTTGTTCTTCGCCAAAGCTGAAGACGTCCAGCTTACGGAAATCAAAATGCACCACCTGATTGCGGAATGCCGCCGTCGGGTCGTATTCAAGGTTGACGATAATCGCCAGATGGCGAATCTCACACGGGCTGTACAGCGCTTTCGGCGTAGGTGCCGGCAAGCGCAGCGGGAAGTGGTGCGATACGTCAGCGACCATCTCCTGCAGCTTCGGCAGATCGACAATGCCGTTGCCCTTAATAAACAAATGCGTACGTGATGTCAGCAGACCGTTAAACCACGCCCACGCCACCAGTTTGTTCAGGTAGCGGTTATATTCCAGCGGCTGATGGCTGATGATCGAATCCATGTTGGGCGCACGGTTGTAGAGATACCAACCTGAACGGTTAGCACGACCCGGCGGCACATGGATAAAGGTCAGATACGGTTCCGAGAGGTCCGGTGAGATCTGCGGGTTCACCAGCGTCACTTTGCCCGGCAGGGCCTCAAACGCAGCGTAAAGCTTACGGGTCAGCACGCCAATGTCCTGCGGGCTGGCGCTGACGCTGAGGTTGTTACGACGCGCGAAGCGGATCAGGTTACGGTAGCTCTGCATCATCGCATCGAGCAGTTCGTTGTGCGCTTCACGTACCTGGTCAATCTTCCAGTTGGCGCGGTTATCCAGCATGGTCAGACGGGCGTCGTCCCAGCCCCACTCTTTCACTAACTGACTTAGCACTTCACGACGCCAGCCCACACAGGCGCGCTCGCGGCTCAGTTTCTCGCACACTTTTAAGTAGAAACATCGACGAACTAAATCGAGGCGCGTCGGATCTTCGATTGCCGTGAGGTACTCGGTCACGCGCTCCAGCATCATGCAGTAAGGATCGAGACCAAAAGAGACGATCTCGCCGTCGTGCAGGCGCTGTTTAATGTCTTTCGCCAACAGGCGTGGATTGGGGTATTCCCAGGAGTACGCTTCCAACAGCAGCGTTTTCAGCACCGCTTTGTACGGGGAGTCGATACTCTTGTACAACTGCCAAAGGCTGGCGCCAAAGTACTCTTCGGCGGAAAGCGAGCTGAGCCCACCCAGATCCAGCCATTCGTTTGGCGTTAACACCCCCTGTGCGTAGAGCGTCATAACGTAATCGTCGTAATGCTCTTCTTCGTCGCCCGGCACCATATTCCATAGAATACGTTTGCCCGCGAGGCGCACGGCGGTGCGATAAAATTCATCAAGCAACAGGATGTGCTGCGTTGAGCCACAGTCTTCACCACCCAGACTGCCGCTTTCATTGTGACGGAAACGGTTTTCATCAATCAGGAAGAAACTGACTTCCACGCCCAGCGAGGCGGCCCAGCTTTCCAGCAGGCTGCATTTACGCTGCAGCAACTGGCGCTCTTCGCTATCCAGCCAGGATTGATGGCAGACCCAGATATCCAGGTCAGAGGAACAGCTTTGCCCGACTGAAGAGGTGCTGCCCATCGAGTAAACGCCGGTAATCGGCAGCTCACCCTTCGGGGGGTCCTGCGGCGACATGCCGCGGTACAGCTCCAGCTCATTCAGGTAGTGACGTTGGGTTTCATCAGGCGTGTAAAAGCATATGCCTTTGGGAACGTTACCATCGAGGTAACCCGGCATCAGCGGATGGTGGTAGTGCAATAATGTCGGCAGCAGACTGTATACCTGCTGAAAAGCAGGGCCCATGGCAGCAAGCGCGCGATCGACACGCAGTTGATTTATGGCATCCAGTCTCTGTTTCAGAGTCTCAATATAGAGGTACAAGACGTATCGCCTGATTTTGCTATCCGTCATGGTGTCGACTGCTGCAGCGCATGCGCTTACCAACACTCTTCAGCAATTCGGATAAACCGTATGTCAAAAATAACCGTTACCTTTTTTTCTCCGCACTTTTTTTAGGGAGTACAGCCGAAAAAATGGTCTAAAACGTGATCAATTTAACACCTTGCTCATTGACCGTAAAGAAAGATGCGCTACATACAAGTGTAGCACCGTTCGTTGCGTGTAAATTCCTTCATACGGTCGGGAGGTATCTCGTCATTAATCACTGCCAGTGATGATGCAGCGCCTTTTCGTCTCACTACGTTTGAGCGTAACGCTGACATCCCTTTGATAAGGATGTTAGGATGGTTAATGATTGATAATGACGGTAACAAGCATGTTAGACAATGTTTTGAGAATTGCCACACGCCAAAGCCCCCTTGCGCTCTGGCAGGCACATTATGTCAAAGACGCTTTAATGGCAAATCACCCCGGTCTGGTCGTTGAACTGGTCCCTATGGTGACCCGTGGCGACGTGATCCTGGATACCCCGCTGGCGAAAGTCGGGGGGAAAGGTTTATTTGTCAAAGAGCTGGAAGTCGCGCTGTTAGAAAAACGCGCCGATATCGCCGTGCATTCCATGAAGGATGTGCCGGTCGAGTTCCCTGAAGGGCTTGGGCTGGTCACTATCTGTGAACGCGAAGATCCGCGCGATGCGTTTGTCTCAAATAAATTTAACTCACTGGATGACCTCCCGGAAGGCAGCATCGTTGGGACGTCGAGCCTACGTCGCCAGTGCCAATTGGCGAAGCAGCGCCCGGATCTTGTTATCCGCTCATTGCGTGGCAACGTGGGCACACGCCTGAGCAAACTGGATAACGGCGACTATGACGCCATTATTCTTGCCGTCGCCGGGCTAAAGCGTTTAGGGCTTGAGTCACGCGTCCGGACCGCGCTGCCGCCAGAGGTCTCTCTGCCAGCTGTCGGGCAAGGTGCTGTGGGCATAGAATGTCGACTTGACGATCTACGTACCCAGGCGCTGCTGGCCCCGCTCAACCATGAAGAAACCGCCCTGCGCGTCAAAGCGGAACGCGCCATGAACACCCGCCTGGAAGGGGGCTGTCAGGTGCCTATTGGCAGCTATGCAGAACTCATCAACGGTGAGATTTGGCTACGTGCGCTGGTCGGTGCACCTGACGGGTCGCAGATGGTGTGTGGAGAGCGTCGTGGTGCACCGCAGGATGCCGAACAAATGGGCATTTCCCTGGCGGAAGAACTGTTAGAGAACGGTGCGCGCTCCATTCTGGCTGACGTTTATAACGGAGAAGCACCGGCATGAGTATTCTGGTCACCCGCCCGTCTCCCGCAGGGGAAGAGTTAGTGAGCCGTCTGCGCACACTGGGGCAGGTGGCCTGGAGTTTTCCGCTTATCGAGTTTTCGCCCGGTCGGGAACTGGCAACGCTAGCCTCCCGACTGTCGGCGCTCACGGAAAACGATCTGGTCTTTGCTCTCTCGCAGCATGCCGTCAACTTTGCCGATGCCGAGCTTTCGCAGCAGGGGGCAAACTGGCCCACTCTCCCGCGCTATTTTGCTATCGGTCGCACAACAGCGCTGGCATTGCATACCGTGAGCGGATGCAATATTCACTATCCGCTGGATCGGGAAATCAGCGAAGTCTTGCTACAATTACCTGAATTACAAAATATTGCGGGAAAACGCGCGCTTATTTTACGCGGCAACGGCGGTCGTGAGCTGATAGGCGAAACCTTAACAGCTCGTGGTGCAGATGTTGATTTTTGTGAATGTTATCAACGCAGTGCAAAACATTACGATGGTGCAGAAGAGGCGATGCGCTGGCATTCACGCGGTGTGACGACGGTGGTTGTCACCAGCGGAGAGATGCTGCAACAGCTCTGGTCTCTTATTCCGCAGTGGTATCGTGAGCACTGGTTACTACGCTGTCGGCTGCTGGTCGTCAGTGAGCGTCTGGCGCACCTCGCCCGGGAACTGGGCTGGCAAGATATTAAGGTCGCTGATAACGCCGACAACGATGCGCTACTGCGCGCATTACAATAACTCTCATAATGGGATGCCATAATGACGGAACAAGAAAAATCCTCCGCCGTGGTTGAAGAGACCAGGAAGGCCGTGGAAACAACGCCACAGCCAGTCAAAGCAGAAAAAAAGAACCACAACAACACCGCACTGATCCTGAGCGCAGTGGCAATTGCGATTGCACTGGCGGCGGGCGTGGGTCTGTATGGCTGGGCGAAACAGCAGGCAACAACGCAAACAGCAACCAGCGATGCGCTGGCGACTCAGCTCATCGCGCTACAAAAAGCGCAGGAAAGTCAGAAGAGCGAGCTGGAAGGCATTATTAAACAGCAGGCCACACAGCTGGATGAAGCCAGTCGACAGCAGGCCGCGCTGGTCAAACAGCTTGATGAAGTCCAGCAGAAGGTCGCCACCATCTCCGGCAGTGATGCAAAAACCTGGCTGCTGGCACAGGCTGATTTCCTGGTGAAACTGGCCGGACGTAAATTATGGAGCGATCAGGACGTTACGTCTGCGGCAGCGCTGCTGAAAAGCGCCGATGCCAGCCTGGCAGACATGAACGATCCCAGTTTGATTACCGCCCGTCGCGCCATCACCGATGATATCGCCAGCCTGTCTGCGGTTTCACAGGTCGACTACGACGGCATTATCCTCAAGGTAAATCAGCTCTCTAACCAGATTGATAACCTACGCCTGGCGGACAACAACACCGACGATTCACCGATGGATTCCGACAGCAGTGAGCTTTCCAGCTCTATTAGCGAATGGCGCGTCAATCTGCAAAAAAGCTGGCAGAACTTTATGGACAGCTTTATTACCATTCGCCGTCGCGATGAAACTGCCGTTCCGCTACTGGCACCAAATCAGGACGTTTACCTGCGCGAAAATATCCGTTCTCGCCTGTTAGTGGCCGCACAAGCCGTGCCACGTCATCAGGAAGAAACCTATCGCCAGGCGCTGGAGAATGTCTCCACCTGGGTACGCGCCTATTACGACACCGACGATGCAACCACCAAAGCGTTTCTTGATGAAGTGGATCAGCTGAGCCAGCAAAGCATCAGTATGAACGTGCCGGACACGTTGCAGAGCCAGACCATTCTCGAGAAGCTCATGCAAACCCGCGTGCGTAATTTACTGGCACAGCCAACAACCTCTCCAGCCGAGGCTGAAACTGCACCTGCACCTGCACCTCAGGCTGACACGCCGGCAACCGCGCCGCAGGGAGAATAATGATGCTAAAAGTATTATTGCTCTTTGTGCTGCTGATCGCCGGGATCGTCGTCGGCCCAATGATCGCCGGTCATCAGGGATACGTGCTGATCCAAACAGACAACTACAACATTGAAACCAGCGTGACGGGTCTGGTGATCATCCTGATCGTCGCCATGGTCATTCTGTTTGCGATTGAATGGCTGCTGCGCCGTATTTTCCGCACCGGTGCGCATACGCGCGGCTGGTTTGTGGGTCGCAAGCGCCGCCGTGCACGTAAGCAGACCGAGCAGGCTCTGCTCAAGCTGGCAGAAGGCGACTATCAGCAGGTTGAAAAACTGATGTCGAAAAATGCCGATCACGCGGAACAGCCGGTAGTCAATTATCTTCTGGCAGCAGAAGCGGCTCAGCAGCGTGGTGATGAAGCTCGCGCTAATCAGCACCTTGAACGTGCAGCTGAACTGGCCGGGAACGATACAATCCCGGTGGACATCACCCGTGTTCGCCTACAGTTGGCCCGCAATGAGGACCACGCCGCGCGCCACAGCGTCGACAAGCTGCTGGAAGTGACGCCGCGTCACCCGGAAGTTCTGCGTCTGGCTGAGCAGGCTTACATTCGCACCGGTGCATGGAGTTCCTTACTGGATATCATTCCTTCTATGGCCAAAGCACGCGTGGGTGATGAAGAACACCGTGCCATGCTGGAACAACAAGCCTGGGTGGGCCTGATGGATCAGGTTCGCGCCGATCAGGGTAGTGAGGGTCTACGCGCATGGTGGAAAAACCAGAACCGTAAAACCCGTCATCAGGTTGCCCTGCAGGTCGCCATGGCTGAGCATCTGATTGAGTGCGACGATCATGATACGGCACAGCAAATCATCATTGAGGGTCTGAAACGCCAGTATGACGACCGCCTGGTACTGCCTATCCCGCGTCTGAAAACCAACAACCCTGAGCAGATAGAAAAAGTGCTGCGCCAGCAGATTAAAGCCGTGGGCGATCGCCCGCTTCTGTGGAGTACGCTTGGTCAGTCGTTGATGAAGCACGGTGAATGGCAGGAGGCAACGATCGCCTTCCGTGCGGCCCTTAAACAGCGTCCGGATGCCTACGACTACGCCTGGCTGGCCGACGCGCTGGACAGACTGCATCAACCAGAAGAAGCCGCCACGATGCGTCGTGATGGCCTGATGCTGACGCTACAGAACAACAATCCTTCGCAGTGATTCCCTCTTGCCCGGTGACACTTCGCTTACCGGGCAATCGTATACACAAAATCATTCAAGATGCATCAAGGCGGCAAGTCTGGGAATCCACAAGCGCTTACATAAGTAAGTGACTGGGGTGACAAATCTGTCAGGAACAGATTTGAACGCTGTTTGCGGCGGCCCCGTAGGGGTGAGGCCCAGGGATGGGCCGAATAACTCAGGCGTAGCCAACAAAGAGGCAGCTTGAAGGATGACGTGTATATGCATAAAAAAACGCCCGCTCTTTTGGAGCAGGCGTTAAACAGGTCTGTATGACAACATAAATGGGTGCTTCACTCAACGTTATGTCCATGGTGTTTGATGAGGCTAACGCGACATCTGTCAGTGGACGATAAGCACCGGAAACGGCTCTGCGTCATTCCTGAGTTTATGAGGCCAGATGGCGAACATAAGAGATGGAATGAGCATCTACACGCATATTATTGCACAAGGCATGCCATGATTGCACTGCAAAAACTAGTTATTCGGACTTTTTAAGACATCAGGTAATTCGGGACATGGCAGCGATATCACACAGGTCTTTCTTTGTGTAAGTGCCTGAAAGAAGAGAAAATCAGAAAACAAAAAACCCCGCCGAAGCGGGGTTCAAAATTGGTCGGCGAGAGAGGATTCGAACCTCCGACCCACTGGTCCCAAACCAGTTGCGCTACCAAGCTGCGCTACTCGCCGTTTTACTGCTTTTTGAATTTTTAGTTCAATTCTTTAAGTCGTGGTGCGAGGGGGGGGACTCGAACCCCCACATCCTAAGGACACTAACACCTGAAGCTAGCGCGTCTACCAATTCCGCCACCTTCGCATTTCACAACTTTAAATTAATGGGGTGGCTAATGGGATTCGAACCCACGACAACTGGAATCACAATCCAGGGCTCTACCAACTGAGCTATAGCCACCACTGCAAATCTTTTACGCGGTATTAAAACCACCGCAGCTCTGGCACCCTACTAAATGGTGCGCCCGACAGGATTCGAACCTGAGACCTCTGCCTCCGGAGGGCAGCGCTCTATCCAGCTGAGCTACGGGCGCTTAGCGCCGTTGCGGGGCTGGATATTACGGAGGTCTCGGTCTGCTGTCTAGTGCTTTTTTAAAATAAATTACCGTTTGGTCACGGAATGTGCGTTTTGTCGCTTATTCCTCCAATTTTTGGCTTTCCCCATGCCGATTCAGACCAAAAACCTTATAAATGAGCGTCACAGCCAGTATGAAGCCCATACCCACAAACAGCGACATTCGGGTATCTTCATTAAAATACATGCCGATCAATACGCAAATCAGGAACGCCATCGTCAAATAATTCGCCCACGGGAACAGAATGGAGCGGAAAGGATGGCTGGCAATCGCCTCTTTGTGTGCCTGACGAAAACGCAGCTGGCTAATCAGGATAACAAACCACGGTACCATCCCCGGCAATACACTGGCGCTATAGACATACACAAAGACACGCTGCGGATTCGGAATAACGTAATTCAGGCATGAGCCAATCAGCAAGATAGCGATAGAAATCGCTACGCCAGCAACCGGCACGCCATGACGAGAGACTTTTCCAACAACGGCAGGTAGTTGACGGTTCTTCGCCAGCGCGTACAGCATACGACCACAGCTATACATCCCGCTGTTGCAGCCAGACAGCGCGGCGGTCAGGACCACGAAGTTGATAATCCCGGCCGCAGCGGTAATTCCAATTTTGGCAAACGTGAGAACGAACGGGCTGCCGTTGCTGCCAATCTCATTCCACGGGAAGATAGTGACGATCACAAATATCGCGCCGACGTAGAAAATCAGGATACGCCACAGCACTTTCCCTACCGCGCTACGCAATGTGACCTGCGGATTTTTGGCTTCACCCGCCGTGATGCCGATCAGCTCCACCCCCTGGTAGGAGGCCACCACGATACATAACGCGGTCAGGAAGCCTTTCCAGCCACCGGCAAAAAAGCCGCCGTGCTCGGTCAAGTTGCCGAAACCAATCGCCTGGCCACCATTACCAAAGCCAAAGAAGATAACGCCGACCCCAATGACGATCATCACAATGATGGTGGTCACTTTGATCATCGCAAACCAGAACTCAATTTCACCGTACAGCCGAACCGCCGCCAGGTTTGCCAACGCCACTAACCCGACTGCAATCAGCGCGGGTATCCACTGTGCCATATCCGGGAACCAGAACTGCACGTAGACGCCAATGGCGGTAATTTCCGAGATCCCCACCGCCATCCACATAAACCAGTACGACCAGGCAGTGAGATAACCAAAGAAGGGGCTCATATAACGGTGGGCATACACCGCGAATGAACCGGCAACCGGCTCCAGAAACAGCATCTCGCCCATGGAACGCATAATGAAAAAGACGAACAGCCCGGCGACAATATAGGCCAACAGAACTGATGGCCCCGCCCATTTGAGGGTGCTGGCGGCGCCCATAAACAATCCAACGCCAATAGTGCCCCCAAGGGCGATTAACTCGATATGACGAGCCTCCAGCCCACGCTGTAGCTCAGGTTTACTTTCTGCCATAAATCCTCTTGTTGTGTTTGTATGCTTTCCGGTATGACCGGTTATCGTTATGGGTACATCGTTTTTTTGCCATAACAGGCCATACGGCGCCGACCGCTTGACGGTTGGCACCCAAAACACCACGGCACTATCATGATTGTTGCGAATGGTTTCCTAAAATCACTTAAATGGCAATTAAAGCATTCAAAAAATGAATAGATTGTTTGAGAAAGCAGCGATTATGTTGTGAATAAGTAGCGCACTCAGCAGAATGCGCTACATACCAAAGAAGGGAGGAAATCAGAGATTGCCGGTATAGTGCCAGCGCAGATAACGTAATAAGCGAAGTTGACGCGTGATACGGCTCGGCTGCGACAGCAAGCGGTATAGCCACTCCAGCCCGAGGTTTTGCCAGACTTTAGGCGCACGCTTTACATGGCCAGTAAAGACGTCGTAGGTGCCACCCACGCCCATATACAGCGCATCGGGATGAACCTGGCGGCAATCACGCATAAAGATTTCTTGTTTCGGTGACCCCATCGCTACGGTAACAATCTGCGCACCGCTGGCGTGAATCCGCTCGAACAGCGCCTGGCGCTGCTGCGGCGTAAAATAGCCGTCCTGGCTGCCCACAATGTTCACGTTCCATTGTGTGCGCAGTTTTGCTTCCGTCTGCGCCAGCACCTCCGGCTTGCCGCCAATCAGGAAGACCGGCGTTCCTTCCCGGCCAGCTCGTGCCATTAAGGCCTCCCACAGATCGGCACCGGCCACACGTGAAACCTGGGCCTGTGGAAATTTTTTTCGCACGGAACGCACGACGCTGATCCCATCGGCGTATTTGAACTCAGCGGCATCGATCAGCGCGCGTACCTCAGGGTTATCTTCCGCTGTCAGCAACTTCTCAGCATTGATCGCCACTAGCGTCCCCTGCCTAAGATGCCCTTCTGCAAACAGGTAATTCAGCGCATGCTGCATATCGCGCCAGCCAATCAGTTGTAATCCGCGCAGTGAATACAACGGCGCAGTGGTGTTATCAGTCATTACTATCCTTCAACCTGTGTCCGGGGCAGCGATTTTATGCGTTTATGAATCAGTCCGGCACTGTCAAACAGCCAGAACAACAGTTTTGCCACCAGCAAACAGACACCAAAAATCACGAGGAAAAAGACCACTCGCGAGACAAACGAATCCAGTCCTTCACGTGCTAACACGATCATATTGAAAATGGCACCGAAACAGAAACTGTGCAAAATCGCCGACTTGTAGCGGTTTGTTTCCCGGTTACCTAACTCGTACAGCCAGTCGAACCATTTGATGATAAGTCCAACCACAATCGCGCCTAACGGGATAAACAACGCCCCGCCCATCACCACCAGCGAGCCAATTAATGTTGGCGAGATAGCCAGCCCCGAGTGGTTGTTCAACACTTCCCAGGTAAAGTAGTTCGCCGAATTGAGTACGATGCTCGGTCGCCCAGGCCACAGCCAACTGGGGATAAACACATAGAAGTCACGCACGATCGGCGCCAGACCCTGGAACTCAATATTGTGGTAATTCTGCAGCAACAATGCCAGGTTTTCCCACGGCGAGAAGGTGTCGCGCGTCAGATACAGGAAAGTATAGAACGCTTCGTCTCCGCTGACGTTCATGCCGTAGCGCTTCAGCGCCAGCCAGAACATCCCCACAATGCCCAGCACGCCAGCGGCCGCCAGCATCCACAGCGAAATCCAGCCGCGAATAATGCCGATAAACAGGAAGATGGCAAAGGCGATGATGATATTGGCGCGCGTGCCGCCCACAATCATATAGGTCAGCAAGCCAAACGCGACGGTGCTTACCAGAAAAAACAGCCACGCTTTGCTGTCCTGACGCAGGAAGTACACCACCAGCATCGCTGGGATGAAGAAGTAGAAGAAGCGCTTCAACGCCACACCGGAAACTTCACTGGAGAAGATCTGGCTGTAGGACTGCAGTCTGAACAGCAGGAAGCCGTTGTGCATAAAGAATATGCCCACGCTCACTAGCGCAATCGCCATCAATATTATCCACGTCAGATGAGCCTCAACGCGGTTGATAGTAAACAGTGGCTTACGCGGTCTTTCCGCCGTTCGCCTGCGTAAACGGGTTTTATAGGTCACGTAATAGACAGCATAGAAACAGGCGGCTGACAGCAGCGCCTGCAGCAGAATTTCCGGCGGGGCCACCGCCACGTCGAAGCGGAATACCAGCACGCTGGTCAGCGGAAAGCCAAAGAAAAACGTCAATAAAAACAGCAATGAGAAGAACACATTGAAGTTAAAGCGTACCCGTCGGAACTCAAACCAGGTCAACGTGGCGATAAACAGTGTGGAGAGCAGCCACACCACCAGCAGACCGCTGAATTGCATCAGGCTCATACCGTTTCTCCGGAAGCAATTTTCAGCGCGTTATGCCACGGCTGTAGGTAATTCGGGCTAAAGAAGGTAATGGCGCTCTTATCGACCGAGGCCAGCTGACGCTGCGCTTCGCGCACAATACCTTCATTGAGTTCATCGGTGGTAAACAATACCGGCAAGTTTTGCTCTGCCATATCCTGCCAGAAGGGGTTTTCGCGGTTAAGCACACACGGAATACCGGCCTGGATCAACAGACACAAGGTGCCGATCCCCTGCTGACGAGCAAAAATAAAGTAGCCCAAATCGCACTGACGCAGTAACGCCAGATAAGCCTCAAATTCCAGCTTTTCGCTGAGAATGTGCAGGTTTTCCGCACGAAATAATGCCAGTCCAGCCTGACGAACATCATCGATATACGCCGCATTATTGGCAGGGTAACCCATGGGCACAATCACGTTCACCGTATCGCCAAACTGCTGATGCACGGCGCGCAGCGCGGCAATATGTTCATTGCTGCGGTCGCCGGAGTTTCCCACCAGAATGGTCATTTTCCCGCTGCGTTCACGCCCGTCGCTCATCGTATTGAGCGATGGATCCATGCGCGTCGGGAAATACAGCAGCTCACCGCGCACGCGCGGATGCAGCCCAGCGAAATAGCGCAAATCACCCCGCGTGGCAAACACGCAGCCCACGCGGTTTTGCGCCAACCGACGAAGCGGATAAAACAGGCGGAATTTCAGTCCACTGGAGACTTCATACAGATCGGCGCCCCAGATGTGCCAGTAAAACTGCTCGGGTTTAATTCCCCCACTCAGCAGTGCCAGCCATAAGCTGGTATTGAACTGACCGTGAAAGAAGAAACGCTGTTGACGATCCGCTTTCGCTTTCTTAATAACCGCCTCTGCCAGCGCCTTTTTCCCGCTATAGAAACTCAGCGATAACGCCGGGCAACTTTCGCTGAATCCCGCATCCTGCCCGGCAACCATAAACACGCGCGCGTGCTCGCTCGTCGCAGCCAGCGAGTCGTTGAAAAACCGCAATACGGTTTGGTTATGGTGAGGGATATCCGATCCCAGAACGTGAATCAGTACTGTCATGCCCGCCTACGCCAGAGTAAAAATACGCCGCAACAGAGAGAAAAATAGACCACATAGGTTGCCATATATGCCTGGGCTGCTCCCAGAGCGCCATGCGCAGGGATCAGCCAGTGGGCAAATGCCGTCAATAACGTGAACTGGCTAATTTCAGCCAAAATATAAAACCGTAGCGACGCTTTCGCGATCACCAAATAGCCAAAAACGTAAGCCCCTACTTTCAGGACATCGCCCACCAGCTGCCAGGCAAACAGATCGCGCATCGCGGTAAATTTAGCCGAAAACAGCAGCCAGATAGCAAAATCACGCAGCAGCCAGACGGTGAAACTCGCGGCAGCAACCGCCGGTAGCACAAACTTCAGCGACTTTACGACCTCGCGCGAAATGTCATGCTTTTCAGTTAAGCGCGACAGCGTCGGCAGCAAGTAAACGCTGAATGAGGCGGTGATAAATTGCAGATACGCATCGGAAATACTGCTCACCCCCTGCCAGATCCCCACGTCATCCCAGCTGTAATGGGCTGCCAGCAGGTTTCGCATCATTACGTACGCCACCGGCAGCGTCACGGAGGTGATCAACGCCATCAGCGTGAACTTGCTTAACTGCCCGGCCAGACCGTTATCCCAGCAGGGTTTCAGGTAGCGCAGTGGGATAGTTCCACGCTTAATCAACATCGCAGCAGCGGGGATCACTACCAGCGCAGGCACCAGCGCCAGCCCTAACAACGCACCTTCGTAACCCCCGAGACGATAGCAACCATAATAGGCCACCACGCCCACCAGGCTACCGACAATCAGCGATAGCGCATTGCCGGCAGCATCGCGAAAACCTTTCATCAGCGCCAGCAGCAGGTTCGCCCAGGCTATGCCCATCTGTACCAGTGCAACCAGCCGCACTAACCCTTGATAATGCGTATGACCAAATAAACCCTGGCTGATCGGCGCTGCTGCCAGCAGAAAAAGGGCGGCCATCAGCGTGGAGAATCCCAGCACCATCGCCGAAGAGGTACCGACCACACGGCGTAACTGCGCCGGATCGTCATGATGCTGTGCGACGTACTTCGTGACGCCGTTGAATATTCCGGCCCCCGCCAGTACACCGAGCACGGTAACCATCTGGCGGAAGTTACCCGCCTGCCCAACACCCGCCGGGCCAAATGAAACCGCCAGCAGTTTCACCACCAGCAGGCCCGCACCAATTTTTACCAGCGTACTGGCTGCCGTCCACAGGGACGCTTTAGCAAGCGACATATCAGGCGAAGTAGTTCAGTAAGGTCGTAATCACTGTGCGCTGGTTGACCGGCGACAGATTGTAAAACAGCGGCAGGCGCAGCAGACGTTCGCTCTCCTGAGTGGTGTAACGATCAACTCCGGCAAACTCACCAAATTTATCGCCAGCCGGGCAATCGTGCAGCGGGATATAATGGAATACCGCCATGATTTCGGCTTCTTTCAGGAAGTTGATCAGCGCACTGCGATCGTCGATATCGCGCAGCTTGATATAAAACATATGGGCATTTTGCACGCAATCCTGCGGGATGGAAGGCAGTTCAATACGCCCGGCGCGTGCCAGCGGTTCCAGCGCATCATAATAATTCTGCCACAGCGCCAGACGCTGCTGATTGATACGATCCGCCGCTTCCAGTTGTGCCCACAGATAGGCGGCCTGCAGATCGGACATCAAATAGCTGGAACCAATATCTCGCCAGGTGTATTTATCCACTTGGCCACGGAAGAACTGGCTACGATTGGTCCCTTTTTCGCGGATGATCTCAGCACGTTCGATTAATTTTTTATCATTAATCAGCGTGGCTCCACCTTCGCCACCCGCGGTGTAATTTTTGGTTTCGTGGAAGCTAAAGCAGCCAATATGACCAATTGTTCCCAGCGCGCGGCCTTTGTAGGTCGACATCACGCCCTGAGCGGCATCTTCCACCACGAACAGGTTGTACTTAGCCGCCAGTGCCATAATGGTGTCCATTTCGCAGGCAACGCCCGCGTAATGCACCGGTACGATAGCGCGGGTTTTGTCGGTGATCGCCGCTTCAATCAGCGTTTCGTCAATGTTCATGGTATCCGGGCGGATATCGACAAAGACGACTTTGGCCCCACGCAGCACGAAGGCGTTGGCGGTGGAGACAAAGGTGTAGCTCGGCATGATCACTTCATCACCAGCCTGGATATCCAGCAGCAATGCCGCCATCTCAAGCGAGGCGGTACAGGAGGGTGTCAGCAGCACTTTCGCGCTGCCAAAATGTTGCTCCAGCCACTGCTGGCAACGACGGGTAAAGCCGCCGTCACCGCACAGTTTTCCGCTGCTCATCGCAGACTGCATGTATTCAAGCTCGGTGCCCACCACCGGCGGTGCGTTAAATGGGATCATGTTGTCACCTGTATAACCAGTACGCGGTGCTTTCTACATTGGCACCGCTCTGTATGTAACGTTTAAGCGCGGCGATATTGCCCATCTGGGTCGCCACGCGCAATGTTGTTTTACCGCGAGCCTGCGCCCAGCACAGCGCAGCCTGCATCAGTTCTGCGCCCGCACTGCGACCAGCCAGTAGGCCAATACGCGCATCGGTCTCATTCAGTTCACGCAGTGAGACATAGCCACGAATATCGCCAGCCTGTGTGCGAAAAACGAGACACTGATGGTCGAACGTGCCCAGTACGGCATTTTCAATCCACTGCGCGTAGAAACGCACGCTGGCATCGGGCGCATACCACGGCGCACGAAAACGGCTTTGCGCGAACGCCTGCCCCGCCAGCTGGCGTAACGCCGGGATATCTGCAGTTTGTGCGACCTGCGCGCTAGGATTGTCATAAACGCCCGTGACCGACAGCGCTAAATCCACTTCCCCTTCGACCAGCGAGAAACCCAGCTGCTGCAATGCATCTAACTCCTGGGCGTTCGCCGCAGGAATTTTCGCCTGTACCCGCTCCCAGGGCTGCAACGAATCCGCAGTCAGAACCGGCGCATGCGGGTCAACACGCACAATGGCGCTCTTCACGCCAAAGAACGTATTCTCCCAATTCAGCGGCTCAATACTGGCGCGGACGAGCACGGAGTAGCTCCAGCAGATATTGACCATAACCGGTTTTAGCCAGAGAACTGGCGGCACGCTTCACGCCTTCATCATCCAGCCAGCCGTTGCGCCAGGCGATTTCTTCCAGGCAGGCAATTTTAAAACCCTGACGTTTCTCAACCGTTTGTACGAACATACTCGCTTCAATCAGGCTGTCATGCGTACCGGTATCCAGCCAGGCAAAGCCACGGCCGAGCAGTTCCACCGTCAGGTTACCCGCGTCAAGATACATCTGGTTGATGGAGGTAATCTCCAGCTCTCCACGCTCGGAAGGCTTCACGCATTTTGCGTACTCCACCACCTTACTGTCGTAGAAATAGAGTCCCGTCACCGCCCAGTTAGATTTCGGTTCTTTCGGCTTCTCTTCCAGCGAGACGGCGCGGAAATTGTCGTCAAACTCCACCACGCCGAAACGCTCAGGATCCATAACCTGATAGCCAAATACCGTCGCCCCTTCCGTTCGGGCAGCAACGTGGCGCAGTTTTGGACTAAATCCCTGCCCAAAGAAGATGTTGTCACCTAAAACCAGACAGGAAGGCTCACCGTTAAGGAACGTTTCCCCGATGATAAACGCCTGCGCCAGTCCGTCCGGGCTGGGCTGCTCGGCATAGTGCAACTCGATGCCAAACTCAGAGCCATCGCCCAGCAAACGCTGGAAATAGCCTTTATCTTCCGGCGTGGTGATAATCAGGATTTCACGGATCCCCGCCAACATCAGCACCGATAGCGGGTAGTAAATCATCGGCTTGTCGTAAATCGGTAATAGCTGTTTCGATACGCCACGCGTAATGGGGTGCAGGCGAGAACCCGAACCTCCCGCCAAAATGATACCTTTCATGCGTACCTCCTCCGGAAATTAACCCTTCAGACCTAAACGTTCACCCTGGTAGCTGCCGTCCTGCACGGGCTTCCACCACGCCTCATTCGCCAGATACCATTGCACGGTTTTGCGCATGCCGCTCTCAAACGTTTCCTGCGGCATCCAGCCAAGTTCACGTGCAATCTTCGACGCATCAATGGCGTAACGTTGATCGTGGCCAGGACGATCGTCAACAAAGGTGATCAGTGAGCGGTACTGCGCAAGGCCCTGTGGCTTGTTGGGGGCCAGTTCTTCCAGCAGACAGCAAATCGTCTCGACTACGTCCAGATTCTTACGCTCGTTGTGCCCGCCGATGTTATATGTTTCACCCACGGCCCCGGTGGTCGCTACGCAATACAACGCGCGGGCATGATCCTCCACGTACAGCCAGTCGCGGATCTGCTGCCCGTTGCCGTATACCGGCAGCGGTTTGCCCGCCAACGCGTTAAGAATCGTCAGTGGGATCAGCTTTTCCGGGAAGTGGTACGGGCCGTAGTTGTTGGAGCAGTTGGTAATCAGCGTAGGTAAACCGTACGTACGTAGCCAGGCACGGACAAGATGGTCGCTACTGGCTTTCGATGCGGAATAAGGGCTGCTTGGTGCATACGGCGTGGTTTCAGTGAAAAAATCATCCGTAGAATGGAGATCGCCATACACTTCATCGGTCGAAATATGATGGAAACGAAACGCCGATTTTTTCTCATCGGTTAATACGTTCCAATAAGCGCGCGCCGCTTCCAGCAGGGTGTAGGTACCCACAATATTGGTTTCGATAAACGCAGCCGGACCATCAATGGAACGATCAACGTGGCTTTCCGCCGCCAGGTGCATGACGCAGTCTGGCTGATACTGTTGAAAGACAGCGTCAAGCGCAGCCCGATCGCAGATATCAACTTTCTCAAAGGCAAAACGGTCATTCTGTGCGACCGGCGTTAGCGACATCAGGTTGCCGGCATAGGTCAGTTTATCGACCACCACCACAGCATCCTGCGTCTCGTTAATGATATGCCGTACAACCGCGGAGCCGATAAATCCGGCGCCACCGGTGACCAGAATTCGTTTCATTATCGCCAGACTCCTTTGGTATCAACCACGTACTGCTGGTGTACCGCATCGCCTTTAATCGCTTTAAATTCATTATGGTCGACCAGCATCACCAGCACATCAGCGCTTGCCAGTGCGTCGTCCAGTTTCGCCAACGTACACAGGCCATCCAGTTTTTTTGGCAGTTGATGAACATTCGGTTCCACCACCAGCGTTTCACCGCCGTGCCACTGGGCGATACTCAGCGCGATACCCATCGCCGGGCTTTCACGTAAATCGTCAATATTCGGTTTAAATGCCAGGCCAAAACAGGCAATTTTCACCTCGCTGGCGCGTTTGTTTGTCTTCGCCAGACAATCCGCGACGGCGGCTTTTACCCGATCAACAACCCAGTGAGGTTTGCCATCATTGACTTCACGGGCGGTGCGGATCAATTTCGCCTGCTGCGGGTTCTGCGCCACAATAAACCATGGATCGACTGCAATACAGTGACCGCCAACGCCGGGACCAGGTTGCAGTATATTGACGCGCGGGTGTCGGTTCGCCAGGCGAATCAGTTCCCAGACGTTAATCTCCTGTTCGGCGCAAATCAGCGACAATTCATTGGCAAAGGCGATATTCACGTCGCGGAAGCTATTTTCAGTAAGTTTACACATTTCCGCTGTGCGGGCGTTAGTCACCACACATTCACCTTCAAGGAAGATGTTGTACAGCTCGCTGGCGCGCGCGGAACAGACGGGCGTCATCCCGCCAATCACGCGATCGTTTTTAATCAGCTCGACCATCACCTGGCCCGGCAGCACGCGCTCTGGACAATAGGCAATATTGACGTCTGCCTGTTCCCCAGCCTGTTGCGGGAACGTCAGATCAGGCCGAATTTCGGCAAGCCATGCGGCCATCTGCTCGGTCGCCCCGACGGGTGACGTTGACTCGAGGATCACCAGCGCACCTTTTTTAAGCACCGGTGCCACTGACTTCGCCGCCGCTTCGACGTACACCATATCGGGTTCATGCTCCCCTTTGAACGGGGTAGGCACAGCGATTAAATACGCATCCGCTTCCGTGGGTTTGGTGGTCGCCCGAAGATACCCCTCTTCTACAGCTGTTTTCACCACCGCACCGAGGTCGGGTTCAACGATATGGATCTCACCACGGTTAATGGTGTCCACCGCATGCTGATTAACATCTACGCCAATCACGTGTTTTTGACGGGAAGTAAAAGCAGCTGCGGTTGGCAGCCCGATATAACCCAGCCCAATGACAGAAATGGTCGTAAAACTCATAGCGATATCCGATTGTTTTTTAACGCGTCTAAAATGCGACCACACGCTTGCCCATCGCCATACGGATTATGGGCTCGGCTCATGGTCTGATATTCATCTTCGTCATGCAGCAAACGCGTGACTTCTTCCACAATACGCTGCGGATCTGTCCCCACCAGCCGCACCGTGCCTGCAGTAATGGCCTCCGGGCGCTCCGTCGTTTCGCGCATCACCAGCACTGGCTTACCCAGTGATGGGGCTTCTTCCTGAATACCGCCAGAATCGGTCAGGATCAGCCAGGCGTGGTTCATCAGCCAGACAAACGGCAGGTACTCCTGCGGCTCGATCAAAATCACATTGTCAACGTGACCCAGGATGCGATTAACCGGTTCGCTGACGTTAGGGTTCAGGTGCACCGGGTAGACAATCTGCACATCCTGATTCGCCGCTGCAATTTCTGCCAGCGCATGGCAGATTTGCTCAAAACCGCGACCAAAGCTTTCCCGACGATGACCGGTCACCAGGATCATCTTTTTATCCGCGCTCAGGAAAGGATAATGCTCGGCCAGTTCGGCCCGCAGTTCATCGCTCGCCAGTACGCGATCGCGAACCCAGATCAACGCATCAATCACCGTATTGCCGGTGACAAAAATGCGGTTATCGGCAATGTTTTCGCGTAACAAGTTCTGCCGCGAGTTTTCCGTAGGTGCAAAATGATACATCGCCAGACGCCCGGTCAGCGTGCGGTTTGCCTCTTCCGGCCACGGAGAATAGAGATCGCCGGTTCGCAACCCGGCCTCAACATGTCCGACAGGAATACGCTGATAAAACGCGGCCAGACTGGTGGCAATGGTCGTTGTCGTATCACCATGTACCAGTACGACATCCGGTTTAAACTCAGCCAGAATCGGCTTTAACCCTTCAAGGATTCGGCAGGTAATTTCGGTGAGTCCCTGACCGGGCTGCATAATATTGAGATCGTAGTCAGGCACAATGGAAAAGAGGTTCAACACCTGATCAAGCATCTCCCGATGCTGCGCTGTGACGCAAACTTTCGCATCAAAATCAGGATCTTTTGCCAGCGCATGAACCAGAGGTGCCATCTTGATGGCCTCCGGTCGCGTGCCAAATACAGTCAGTACTTTCACATCGATTCTCTTCGGATTGGCAGCGAGGGCCCAGCCCCTCACTGCAACGGTATTGCTAAATCGGGCGGCGACGGGTTAACGCGACACCGGCACCGATCAAGGCCCCGACAATGCCCCACATAATCATCAGGAAGGCACGGCGCGGGCTATCACGTTTTACCGGTTCTTCCGGCGTCCGCAAATAACGATAGGTCTGAAAACGTGGGTCCAGAGTAGGACCGACGTTCAGCGTATTGAGCATGGCTCTGTTTTGGAAATAATCCAGATCGAACTCTGGACCAACGGCCTGCAAGTTTTCGAGTCGCGCCTGCAGCATAGGACGTCCGAGCAAAAACAGCTCAGAGTCCGGTAATTCATCCGCAGGTACATCGGTTGAAGTGCGAGAAATATTATGTTGCTCGGCTATTTTGAGCGCTTGTTCAATGTTGTGAGCGCGACGAGAAAAGAGTGATTTCGCCACCTCTTCCTGGCGTTTAACCTGCGCTTTCATCTGTACCGTGCGCGCAGCCCACGCGCCTTTTAACTCATCGTTCAGATGGCGTGCTGCACGCTGGCTGGCAAATGCCACATACTGGCGCAGCAGGTTGTTAGCATCTGGCGCCGTTTCCGCAATCAGCTTCACGCTGTCATTAGTGTTGCGCTGTGCATCACCAGGCATAAACTGAATGTTATTAATCAGCTCATCCAACAATGCCGCATCGGCTTTACTGTTGCCGACCATCCGTTGCTTAAAGTAATCGGTCTGCTGCCAAAACTCACGGCGCGTATCCCACGAGGCAACCTGCATGACAAATTCTTTATACGCTTCGTCCATCACCGACGGTTGATCCGCCGGAGCCAGGCTAGCCTTAATATCCAGGTTACGTAAAAACTGCTGCTGAGAGTAATAGCCCCCCAACATATTCACCGTAGGTCGGTCAGAAATGGCGGTCGCACTCCACTCCTGACGCGCAAAAAACGTATAGGCGAGAGCAACAAGCGCAAAGACGAGGGCCATACCGACAATCCACACCTTCCCTGCCCATAAGGTCCGAAACAACCCACGGATGTCCAGTTCATTTTCAGTGTTCACGGCACGCTCTCCCGGTAATGGCTGTGTCATCGCATCCTCATTTACTTGGTTAAGTTTGGTTTGTTTTCGCGGTTTCTTCGTAGCCTGCGTTTCATACGTTTGATAAATCTTGCCACCTTCCAGGCACGCTTGATGCAATAACCGTAGAAGAAGAATGCTAGCAAAAACAGCACCAGCATGACCCATTCAGGAACAAAATGAGAATATTCTGCCAGCACGCCAATGGCGGCCAGAATCGCAGCAGCCAGCGTAATCAGGACAAACGCTTGTCGGGAAGTAAACCCGGCACGCATGATCAAATGATGAATATGCTGGCGATCCGCAGAAAAAGGACTCATCCCCTTACGCAAACGACGGTACATGATGGCTACCATATCCATCAGAGGAATGGCGATAATCCACAGCGCAGTGACCGGGCTAATAGGATGGGTTTTACCCTGTGTGGTTTCCAGCAGGATCCAGATAACGGTGAAGCCAATTAGCGTACTGCCCGCATCGCCCATAAACACCTTGTAGCGACGACCTAACACGCCGAGGTTGAGCAGAATATACGGCAGAATGGCGGCAATCATCGCGAAGCACCAGATTGCCAGGCTAGTTTGTCCATCAAACCAGAGGATCAGGCCCATTGCGGCAAAGGATACGCTGGACAGCCCGCCAAGCAGGCCATCAATACCATCAACCATATTGAAGGCGTTAATTGCCGCCCAGACGGCGAAGAGCGTCAGGAAATAGCCGAACGGACCGAGGACCATCTCCCAAGGGCCAAAGATGTAGCCCAGACTGCTGAGATAGAGTTTACCAACCACCATCATAATGACGCCGATGGCCGCCTGAATTGTGGCGCGAATTTTTACGCTGATATCATAACGATCGTCCAGCGCGCCAATAAAAACCAGCACACCGGCACAGGCGAGGTAGAGAGAAGCATGTGGGATGTAATAATCTGCGATTAAGAACATAAAGCAAATACCGGCGTAAACCGAGATCCCCCCAACCAACGGTATCAGCCCCTGATGACGTTTACGATAGTTGGGCTTATCCACTAAACCGATCTTTTTTGCGACCTTACGCGCAAAAAAAAGGAACAGTGTCGTGAATAGAAAAATACTGATGAGATCAGTACTTGCTGTCAGTAAATTCACAATGCGTGCTCTCAGAGAAAATTATTAGCAGAAGTATAACCACGAAGACCTTTATTCAGAAGGGAAACTCCGTTCCGAAATGCCTGTTTTGTATAATTATTAATCACACAACACGAATGACGTATCGAGCGCAAAATAAAGGTGAGTGACATCACTATTGCTTATGTGTCGCTTAGGTTACAGGCATAAAAGCAAAACGCCACGTAAAACGTGGCGTTTTCAGAGGATGCCCGACTTAAGAGCGCTTCATCATATCGAAGAAGTCGTCGTTGGTCTTGGTCATCGCCAGCTTGTTAATGAGGAATTCCATCGCGTCGATTTCACCCATCGGATGAATGATTTTGCGCAGGATCCACATTTTCTGCAGCTCTTCCTGAGTGGTGAGCAGCTCTTCTTTACGGGTACCGGAACGGTTGTAGTCGATAGCCGGGAAGACGCGTTTTTCAGCAATCTTACGCGAGAGGTGCAGTTCCATGTTGCCGGTACCTTTAAACTCTTCATAGATAACTTCATCCATTTTAGAGCCGGTATCGACCAGCGCAGTCGCGATGATGGTCAGGCTGCCGCCCTCTTCCACGTTACGTGCCGCACCGAAGAAACGCTTCGGACGGTGCAGGGCGTTGGCATCAACACCACCAGTCAACACTTTACCGGAAGCCGGTACCACAGTGTTGTAGGCACGCGCCAGACGGGTGATGGAATCAAGCAGGATGATAACGTCTTTCTTGTGCTCAACCAGACGTTTCGCTTTCTCGATAACCATTTCCGCAACCTGAACGTGGCGAGATGCGGGTTCGTCAAAGGTGGAAGCAATCACTTCACCTTTAACCAGACGCTGCATCTCAGTCACTTCTTCCGGACGTTCGTCGATCAGCAGTACCATCAACACGCAGTCTGGGTGGTTGTAAGCGATGCTCTGTGCAATGTTCTGCAGCAGCATGGTTTTACCGGCTTTCGGCGGTGCCACAATCAGACCACGTTGGCCGCGACCGATCGGAGACGCCAGATCCAGGACACGAGCCGTTAAGTCTTCTGTAGAACCGTTACCACGTTCCATACGCAGACGTGAGTTTGCGTGCAGCGGGGTTAAGTTCTCGAACAGAATCTTATTACGCGCGTTTTCCGGCTTGTCGTAGTTAACTTCGTTAACTTTCAACAATGCAAAGTAACGCTCACCCTCTTTAGGAGGACGAATCTTACCGGAAATGGTGTCACCAGTGCGGAGGTTGAAACGGCGGATTTGGCTAGGGGATACGTAGATGTCGTCTGGGCCTGCGAGGTAGGAACTGTCTCCAGAACGAAGGAAACCAAATCCATCCTGCAATATCTCCAGCACACCGTCACCAAAGATATCTTCGCCACTCTTTGCGTGCTGCTTCAGGATGGCAAAAATAATGTCCTGCTTGCGCATACGAGCCAGGTTTTCCAGGCCCATATTTTCGCCGAGAGTGATCAGCTCAGAAACCGGCGTATTCTTTAATTCGGTAAGATTCATAATGGTGTGAGTTCTTAAACTTGGGGTAAATCTCGAACTTAATGTTGTGAATGGTATGGCAGGGTCATCCATGCCTGTTTACGGCCATCGACTCATGTCTGTTCGCTGTCTGGTCACAGGAAAGTACGCAGAACTGAAACGACAAGACGGATTGAGCGACAAGCCAGGAATCTGTCCACTTCTCGCGCGAGAAACAACGGGAAGCATTGGATAAACAAGATTCAAACTTAATAAGGTATGTTTAATACGAAGTCAACACTAACTTAGCACGACTCAAGTCGGGCGTCCAGTCATCCGAAGAATTTTGGAATCAGGTCGCCCGAACTTGATAATTCCATCTTACGCCAGGTTAGCGTCGAGGAACTCTTTTAGCTGACCTTTGGACAGTGCGCCGACTTTTGTCGCCGCAACTTCGCCGTTTTTAAACAGCAGCAGGGTCGGGATACCACGGATACCATATTTCGGTGCGGTGCCTGGGTTTTGGTCAATGTTCAGTTTCGCAACCGTCAATTTACCCTGATACTCGTCAGCGATTTCATCCAGAATTGGAGCGATCATTTTGCACGGACCGCACCACTCTGCCCAGAAATCAACGAGGATAGCTCCGTCCGCTTTGAGTACATCCGTGTCAAAACTGTCGTCTGTCAGGTGAATAATTTTATCGCTCATAATAACTCCACAGGAAAAAGCCTGGTGTGTTGGTGTAGCATTAACCAACTAAAGGTTGACTTTATTTCACCGTATACGCTTTCGTAAAGCAATAGTAAGCTGATATTCTACCACACTATGAGCAAAACACATTTAACAGAACAGAAGTTTTCCGACTTCGCACTGCACCCACAGGTGATAGAAGCCCTTGAAAATAAAGGGTTTCATAATTGCACGCCCATTCAGGCACTGGCCCTCCCGCTAACGCTGGCAGGTCGTGATGTCGCAGGACAGGCGCAAACCGGAACCGGGAAAACGATGGCGTTTCTGACGTCAACGTTTCATTATCTTCTCTCTCATCCCGCGATTGCCGATCGCAAGGTGAACCAACCGCGTGCGCTAATTATGGCGCCAACGCGTGAGTTAGCCGTGCAGATCCATGCCGATGCGGAACCGCTGGCGCAAACTACCGGTCTGAAATTAGGCCTGGCTTATGGCGGCGACGGTTACGACAAACAGCTGAAAGTGCTGGAAAGCGGCGTCGATATCCTTATCGGCACCACGGGCCGTCTCATTGACTACGCAAAACAGAACCACATCAACCTGGGTGCCATTCAGGTCGTGGTACTGGATGAAGCCGATCGCATGTACGATCTGGGCTTTATTAAAGATATCCGCTGGCTGTTCCGTCGGATGCCGCCAACCAACCAGCGTCTGAATATGCTGTTTTCCGCGACCCTCTCTTACCGCGTTCGCGAACTGGCGTTCGAACAAATGAACAACGCCGAGTACGTAGAAGTCGAACCGGAACAGAAGACGGGCCACCGTATCAAAGAAGAGCTCTTCTATCCTTCAAACGAAGAGAAAATGCGTTTACTGCAAACGCTGATCGAAGAAGAGTGGCCAGATCGCGCCATTGTTTTTGCAAACACCAAGCACCGTTGCGAAGATATTTGGGGCAGCCTTGCCGCTGACGGCCATCGCGTCGGTCTGCTGACCGGTGACGTGGCACAGAAAAAACGTCTGCGCATTCTGGAAGAGTTCACCCGTGGCGATCTCGACATTCTGGTTGCAACCGACGTTGCCGCGCGTGGTCTGCATATTCCGGCTGTTACGCATGTATTTAACTATGACCTGCCGGATGACTGCGAAGACTACGTACACCGTATTGGTCGTACCGGTCGTGCAGGCGCAAGCGGACACTCCATCAGCCTGGCCTGCGAAGAGTACGCGTTGAATTTACCTGCTATCGAGACCTATATCGGCCACTCGATTCCGGTCAGCAAGTATAACCCGGATGCACTGATGACCGATTTGCCGAAGCCGCTTCGCCTGACGCGAACGCGCCCTGGTAATGGCCCACGCCGCACCGGTGGTGCTCCGCGTAATCGTCGTCGTTCAGGTTAAGAAACGTTATGCCATACACAAAATCATTCAGCCTGTATCAAGGCGGTGAGAAAACGCAGCCAACACAGATACAGGTTGAAGGATGAAGTGTATGAATTCTACCTCGTTGTATGCAGCAATCGATCTCGGCTCCAATAGTTTTCATATGCTGGTTGTACGCGAGGTAGCGGGAAGCATCCAGACGCTCACGCGGATTAAACGCAAAGTGCGTCTGGCCGCTGGCCTGAATAGTGATAATGCGCTCTCTGCTGAAGCCATGGAGCGCGGTTGGCAGTGTCTACGGCTGTTTGCAGAGCGCCTGCAGGATATTCCTCAGCCACAAATTCGCGTGGTTGCCACGGCAACACTGCGTATCGCCACCAATGCCGACATTTTTATTGCCAAAGCGCAAGAGATCCTCGGCTGTGCCGTTCAGGTTATTAGCGGTGAAGAAGAAGCCCGGCTGATTTATCAGGGGGTTGCCCACACCACCGGCGGTGCCGATCAGCGTCTGGTCGTCGATATCGGCGGAGCCAGTACCGAACTGGTCACCGGCTCAGGTGCACAAACCACCTCCTTGTTTAGCCTGTCAATGGGCTGCGTCACGTGGCTCGAACGGTACTTTACCGATCGAAATCTGGCGCAGGAAAACTTTGACGAGGCAGAGAAGGCAGCGCGTGAAGTCTTGCGTCCTGTCGCTGACAATCTACGTTTTCACGGCTGGAAAGTGTGTGTCGGGGCTTCTGGCACCGTACAGGCACTGCAGGAAATCATGATGGCGCAGGGCATGGACGAGCGCATTACGCTGGCAAAACTTCAGCAATTAAAGCAGCGCGCCATTCATTGCGGACGTCTTGAAGAGCTGGAAATCGAAGGGTTAACGCTGGAACGTGCGCTGGTGTTCCCCAGCGGACTGGCAATCCTAATCGCCATTTTCACTGAGCTCAATATCCAGTGTATGACCCTTGCTGGCGGCGCATTACGTGAAGGTCTGGTCTATGGCATGCTGCATCTGGCCGTGGACCAGGACATTCGCAGTCGCACGTTGAGAAATATTCAGCGTCGATTTATGGTCGATACCGATCAGGCGCATCGTGTCGCTAACCTGGCAAGTAAGTTCCTCGATCAAGTAGATAAAAAGTGGCATTTGGAAGCTATCAGCCGCGAACTACTGATTAGTGCCTGTCAGTTGCATGAAATTGGACTTAGCGTCGATTTTAAGCAAGCGCCGCAGCATGCGGCCTATCTGGTGCGCAATCTCGATCTTCCGGGATTTACCCCCGCACAGAAAAAACTGTTAGCCACGCTGTTACTCAACCAAACCAACCCGGTCGATCTCTCTTCGCTCCACCAGCAAAACGCGGTGCCGCCGCGTATTGCGGAACATCTTTGCCGTTTGCTCCGTCTGGCGATCATTTTTGCCAGCCGTCGCCGGGACGATTTAGTACCGGAAATTCATCTCGAAGCAAAGAATGAACATCTTACGATAACACTGCCTGAAGGCTGGCTGGTGCATCATCCGCTGGGTAAAGAGCTTATCGATCAGGAAAGCCAGTGGCAAAGCTATGTCCATTGGCCTTTAGAAGTGCACTAACCCTCAAGTATTGCCGGATAGCCTACGTTTATCCGGCCTACAAAAACCTACTTCTCTTTTGCTTTCGCCATCATTGCCCGAATATTCGCGATGCTGGCTTGCCCTTTCTGCATCCGCTCCTCAGCGCTGACCACTTTTCGCTCCTGCTCCCAGATAATATCGTCCTGCGGTAATTCCAGCAGAAAACGACTCGGCTCCGGGCGCACCAGTTCACCGTACTGACGACGCTCTTTACACAGTGTAAAAATCAGTTCTTTCTGCGCGCGAGTGATGCCAACATAGGCCAGACGACGTTCTTCATCGATGTTATCTTCATCAATGCTGCTCTGATGTGGCAAAAAGCCTTCTTCCATGCCCACCATAAACACGTACGGGAACTCCAGCCCTTTGGAGGCATGTAACGTCATGAGTTGTACCTGATCCAACTCTTCTTCACTCTCGCCACGTTCCATCATGTCGCGCAGAGTAAAGCGGGTAACAACCTGGGTCAGCGTCATCGGTTCATCAATATCACTACCTTCCAGCATTTCCGTCATCCAACTGAAGAGTGTATTGACGTTTTTCATACGCATTTCGGCAGCTTTCGGGCTGGGTGAGGTTTCATAGAGCCACGATTCGTAGTCAATGCCGTGGATCAGATCGCGCACAGCCGCAATCGGGTCACGCTCGGCCAGGCGCTGAATTTCACCCAACCACTGTGTAAAGCGGGTCAGCGACTCATAGCCGCGCCCGGTTAGCGTCTGGCTAAGCCCCATATCAAAGCTGGCGGTAAACAGGCTTTTATTACGCGTCATCGCCCACTCGCCCAGTTTTTGCAGCGTCGCCGGACCAATTTCCCGTTTTGGCGTATTCACGATACGTAGAAATGCGCTGTCATCATCCGGGTTACTCAGTACCCGCAGATAGGCCAGCAGATCTTTAATCTCCGGACGGGAGAAAAACGACGTGCCGCCAGAAATTTTGTACGGGATGCGGTTCTGCATCAGGAATTTTTCGAACACCCGCGACTGATGATTACCGCGGTACAGAATCGCGTAATCTTTATACTGCGTCTTGTTAACAAAGTGGTGGGCAATCAGTTCGCCGGTCACGCGCTCTGCTTCATGTTCTTCGTTATTGGCGCTTAATACCTTAAGTTCGACACCGTAACCCAGCTCGGAAAAAAGTCGTTTTTCAAAAACATGTGGGTTGTTGGCAATGAGGATGTTTGCCGCTTTCAGGATACGTCCGGAAGAACGATAGTTCTGTTCCAGCTTAACCACCTGCAACGCCGGGAAATCTTTGCTCAGCAGCACCAGGTTTTGCGGACGTGCACCGCGCCAGGAATAGATAGACTGGTCGTCATCGCCCACCACGGTAAAGCGCGCACGGCTACCCACCAGCAGTTTTACCAGCTCGTACTGGCTGGTGTTGGTATCCTGATATTCATCCACCAGCAGATAACGAATCTTGTTCTGCCAGCGTTCACGGACCTCTTCATTGCGCTGAAGCAGCAGCGTAGGCAGCAAAATCAGATCGTCAAAATCGAGGACGTTACACGCTTTCATGTGCGCGTCGTACAAACCGTAGCAGTGGGCAAAAATACGATCGCGCTCGCCTTTGGCGCTGGCTGCCGCCTGTGAGGGCGTCATCAGATCGTTTTTCCAGTTGGAGATCGTCGAGATCAGCTGCTGGAGGATCAACTTATCGTCTTCGATGAGCCCTTCGGTCAATTCCTTCAGCAACGCCACCTGGTCGGTGTCATCGAACAATGAAAAGTTCGACTTCATGCCCAGCGCTGCGTATTCACGCTTGATAATGTCCAGCCCCAGGGTGTGGAAGGTGGAGATCATCAGCCCGCGCGCCTCTTTACGGCCCAGCGTCTGCGCCACACGCTCTTTCATCTCACGCGCGGCCTTGTTGGTAAAGGTCACCGCCGCAATATGCCGTGCCTGATAGCCGCAAACGCGGATTAGGTGCGCAATTTTGTTGGTGATCACGCGGGTTTTGCCGGAGCCAGCACCCGCCAGCACCAGGCAGGGTCCGGTGACGAATTCGACGGCTTGTTGTTGTCCGGGGTTTAAACGCATAAAGATCACTCAATGAAAGTCGGGAGGGGAGATTTAGAGCATGGTAGTATAGCCAGCCTCAACCACCCCACTCAAGGCACGATCATGGCAAAAACAGCAGCAGCACTGCATATCCTTGTTAAAGAAGAGAAACTGGCACTGGATCTTCTGGAGCAAATTAAAAATGGTGCCGACTTCGAGAAGCTGGCGAAGAAACACTCCACCTGCCCGTCAGGTAAGAAAGGCGGTCACCTGGGTGAATTCCGTCAGGGCCAGATGGTTCCGGCGTTTGATAAAGTGGTCTTCTCCTGCCCGGTGCTGGAGCCAACAGGCCCGCTGCACACCCAGTTCGGTTACCACATCATTAAAGTGCTGTACCGCAACTAATAGAAAGCCCGGAGTATAAACCTCCGGGCTTTTTTGCCTGATGACGCTTCGCTTATCAGGCCTACTAAATTCTATAAATATGACATTCTTCTATGCATTTCGTCTTAGCGGAAGGCGGCAAGGAAGTTCATCTCCAGTCACATAGATAACTATGTGACTGGGGTGTACGAATGTAGCCAACGCATCAACAAGTTGAAAGACGATGGGGAGTTAGCCTGCGACAGCGATACGCTTCATGTCAGTCATGTAGCCGCGCAGTTTCTGGCCAACTTCTTCAATCGCATGGCTACGAATAGCATCGTTGACGTCACGCAGCTGAGCATTATCGACCGCACCTTCAGCAATGGCTTTGCCCAGGTCACCAGTTTGCAGCGTGGTCATGAACTCTTTCAGCAGCGGTACGCAAGCGTAAGAGAACAGGTAGTTACCGTACTCAGCGGTATCGGAGATTACCACGTTCATTTCATACAGACGCTTACGGGCGATAGTGTTGGCAATCAGCGGCAGCTCATGCAGTGATTCGTAGTAAGCCGACTCTTCGATGATGCCGGAATCCACCATGGTTTCGAATGCCAGCTCAACGCCCGCTTTCACCATCGCGATCATCAGAACGCCTTTATCGAAGTACTCCTGCTCGCCGATTTTACCGTCGAACTGGGCAGCGGTTTCGAACGCGGTTTTACCGGTCTCTTCACGCCAGGTCAGCAGTTTCTTATCGTCGTTAGCCCAGTCAGCCATCATGCCGGAAGAGAATTCGCCGGAGATGATGTCGTCCATATGTTTCTGGAACAGCGGCGCCATGATTTCTTTCAGCTGTTCGGACAGCGCATAAGCACGCAGTTTCGCCGGGTTAGACAGACGGTCCATCATCAGGGTGATGCCGCCCTGCTTCAGCGCTTCGGTGATGGTTTCCCAGCCGAACTGAATCAGTTTTTCCGCGTATGCCGGATCAGTTCCTTCTTCCACCAGCTTGTCGAAGCACAGCAGAGAACCGGCCTGCAGCATACCGCACAGGATAGTCTGCTCGCCCATCAGGTCAGATTTCACTTCCGCGACGAAAGAGGATTCCAGCACACCCGCACGGTGACCGCCGGTTGCGGCTGCCCAGGCTTTAGCAATTGCCATGCCTTCGCCTTTCGGGTCGTTTTCCGGGTGAACCGCAATCAGGGTCGGTACGCCGAAACCGCGTTTGTATTCTTCACGCACTTCGGTACCCGGGCACTTCGGCGCAACCATCACGACGGTAATGTCTTTACGGATCTGTTCGCCCACTTCCACGATGTTGAAACCGTGGGAATAGCCCAGCGCCGCGCCGTCTTTCATCAGCGGCTGTACGGAACGCACCACGTCGGAGTGCTGTTTGTCTGGCGTCAGGTTAACCACCAGGTCAGCCTGCGGAACCAGCTCTTCGTAGGTACCGACTTTAAAGCCGTTTTCGGTCGCTTTACGCCATGAAGCGCGCTTCTCAGCAATCGCCTCTTTACGCAGTGCGTAGGCGATATCCAGACCGGAGTCACGCATGTTCAGGCCTTGGTTCAGACCCTGAGCGCCACAGCCGATGATGACCACTTTTTTACCCTGAAGGTAGCTCGCGCCATCGGCGAATTCGTCGCGGCCCATAAAGCGACATTTACCCAGCTGTGCCAGCTGCTGGCGCAGGTTCAGTGTATTAAAGTAGTTAGCCATGATGGTGTACTCCGTGATGTTGTGTGTCTTATTGTTCGGTTCGCTTTTGCGAGAATGAACCCACTATATGACAGGAAATTTATTGCGGAAATTGATATATTCACAACGTCACGTTGCAATTTATGCAATGTAAAATCGTGGAGTGCGAGCCGTGGATTTACGCGATCTAAAAACCTTCCTGCACCTGGCGGAAAGCCGCCACTTTGGCCGCAGCGCGCGGGCGATGCACGTCAGCCCCTCCACGCTTTCCCGGCAGATTCAGCGACTCGAAGAGGATCTTGGCCAGGCGCTGTTCGTGCGGGATAACCGCACGGTCACGCTGACCGAAGCGGGCGAAGAGCTGCGCATTTTTGCCCAGCAGACGTTATTGCAGTATCAGCAACTGCGCCACACCCTCGATCAGCAGGGACCCTCGCTGTCGGGCGAGCTGCATATCTTCTGTTCGGTCACCGCCGCCTACAGCCATCTGCCGCCATTCCTTGATCGCTTTCGCGCAGAACACCCTTCGGTCGAGATTAAGCTCACCACCGGCGATGCCGCCGATGCGATGGAAAAAGTGGTCACCGGAGAAGCGGATCTGGCAATAGCCGGGAAACCGGAAACCCTGCCTGGTGCGGTGGCATTCTCTATGCTGGAAAATCTGGCGGTGGTGTTAATTGCTCCGGCATTGCCGTGCCCGGTACGCAATCAGGTGTCCATCGATGATCCCGATTGGTCCACTGTGCCGTTTATCATGGCCGACCAGGGCCCGGTACGCCGCCGCATTGAGCTGTGGTTCCGCCGTCATAAAATCAGTAATCCATCAATCTATGCCACGGTCGGCGGTCACGAGGCGATGGTCTCGATGGTGGCGCTGGGCTGCGGCGTGGCGCTGCTGCCGGAAGTGGTGCTGGAAAACAGTCCAGAGCCGGTGCGTAACCGCGTGATGATTTTAGAACGTAGCGACGAGAAAACGCCGTTTGAGCTGGGCGTTTGCGTACAAAAAAAGCGGCTGCATGAGCCGCTGATTGAGGCATTCTGGAGCTTGCTGCCTGGCCACTAATGCCGGATGGCGGCACAAGCGCCTTATCCGGCCTACCCTGCCAGAAAGAACCTGAACGCCGGGTTATGACTCTCATCATGGCAGTCGTAGCCCAGTTCGTTGATCCGCGTTTCAAAATCCGGCTCATGATCGCCCAATTCAAACGCCGCCAGCACGCGACCATAGTCGGTGCCGTGACTGCGATAATGGAACAACGAGATATTCCAGTGGGTCCCTAAGGTATGCAGGAATTTCAGCAGCGCCCCTGGCGACTCGGGGAACTCAAAGCTATAAAGACGTTCCTGTAGCGGTTTCGAGGGGCGTCCACCGACCATATAGCGCACGTGTAGCTTGGCCATTTCATCATCGGACAGATCCACCACGCTGTAACCGCCGTCGCTAAGCAACTGGAGGATTTCTTTGCGCTCTTCCAGACCGCGGCTCAGGCGTACGCCGACAAAAATGCAGGCATCTTTCGCATCGGCAAACCGGTAGTTAAATTCGGTCACCGAACGTCCACCCAACAGCTGGCAGAATTTCAGGAAACTCCCCTTTTCTTCCGGGATTGTCACCGCCAGCAGCGCTTCACGTTGTTCACCCAGCTCGCAGCGTTCAGACACATAGCGCAGGCCGTGGAAATTGACGTTGGCACCGGACAGCACGTGCGCCAGACGTTCACCACGAATATTGTGCTGGGCGATGTATTTTTTCATCCCCGCCAGCGCCAGTGCACCAGACGGCTCCGCCACCGCACGCACGTCTTCGAACAAGTCTTTCATCGCCGCGCAGATTGCATCGCTATCAACGGTGATAATGTCGTCGAGGTATTCCTGACACAGGCGGAAGGTTTCATCACCGATGCGTTTCACCGCCACGCCTTCAGCAAACAGGCCTACGCGCGGCAGATCGACCGGGTGGCCCGCATCCAGTGCCGCCTTCAGGCAGGCTGAGTCTTCGGCTTCCACGGCAATAACTTTGATTTGTGGCATCAGCTGTTTAATCAGCACCGCCACACCCGCCGCCAGACCGCCGCCGCCAACCGGAACAAATATCCGATCGAGATGCGCATCCTGCTGCAGCAGCTCAAGCGCCAGTGTGCCCTGCCCGGCAATCACCATCGGGTGATCGAATGGCGGAACCCAGGTGAAACCTTGTTGCTGTGCCAATTCAATCGCTTTGGCTTTCGCTTCATCAAAATTGGCACCGTGCAGCAGCACTTCGCCACCGAAACTGCGAACGGCATCGACTTTGATATCCGCGGTAGCCGTTGGCATGACGATCAGCGCCTTCACCCCAAGGCGCGCAGAGGAGAAGGCCACGCCCTGAGCATGGTTTCCTGCCGACGCGGTGATCACGCCCTGCGCTTTTTGCGCTTCAGTCAGGCCTGCCATCATCGCGTAGGCCCCGCGCAGCTTGAAACTGTGTACCGGCTGTCGGTCTTCGCGCTTCACCAGGACCACGTTATCGAGGCGCGAAGAGAGTTTTTCCATTTTTTGCAGCGGCGTAACCTGCACCGCTTCATAGACCGGCGCACGCAGCACCGCCCTGAGATATTCTGCCCCCTCAGGGGAGCCGGACAGGGGTTGTGAATCAGCCATGGTATTAGCCCCCCAGCTTCGATTTATCGCGCACCGCGCCTTTGTCAGCGCTGGTTGCCAGGCTGGCATAGGCACGCAGCGCGAAGGAGACCTGACGCTGGCGATCTTTTGGCGTCCAGGCTTTGTCACCGCGAGCATCCTGCGCTTCACGACGGGCCGCGATCTCCGCATCGCTCAACAACAGCTCAATGCCACGATTCGGGATATCAATCGCAATCATGTCGCCATCTTCAATAATCGCGATGTTACCGCCGCTCGCCGCTTCCGGAGAAACGTGACCGATAGACAGACCTGACGTCC
Source organism: Citrobacter sp. wls613 (assembly GCF_005281195.1). Lineage (NCBI taxonomy): Bacteria > Pseudomonadati > Pseudomonadota > Gammaproteobacteria > Enterobacterales > Enterobacteriaceae > Citrobacter > Citrobacter sp. wls613. The sequence goes on along the minus strand of NZ_SZXN01000010.1, from coordinate 8,157 downwards.
CGCCGGAGAAACGACCGTCGGTGATCAAGGCACAGGCTTTACCCAGCCCCATGGATTTCAGGAAGGTGGTTGGGTAGAGCATTTCCTGCATCCCTGGTCCGCCTTTCGGCCCTTCGTAGCGAATCACCACCACATCACCAGCAACCACTTTGCCACCGAGGATGGCTTCAACGGCATCGTCCTGGCTTTCGTAGACTTTCGCCGGGCCGGTGAATTTCAGAATGCTGTCATCCACGCCTGCGGTTTTTACGATACAGCCGTTTTCCGCAAAGTTACCGTACAGCACCGCCAGACCGCCGTCTTTGCTGTAAGCGTGTTCCAGCGAGCGGATACAGCCTTCAGCGCGATCGTCATCCAGCGTGTCCCAGCGACAATCCTGCGAGAACGCCTGGGTGGTACGAACGCCCGCCGGGCCGGCGCGGAACATGTTTTTCACCGCCTCATCCTGGGTCAGCATGACATCATAGCGATTCAGGGTTTGTGGCAGGGTCAACCCCAGCACGTTTTTCACATCACGATTCAATAACTCGGCACGATCCAACTCGCCTAAAATCCCCAGCACACCGCCCGCGCGGTGAACATCTTCCATATGGTATTTCTGGGTGCTCGGCGCGACTTTACACAGCTGTGGCACTTTGCGGGACAGCTTGTCGATATCACTCATGGTGAAGTCGATTTCAGCTTCCTGTGCAGCCGCCAGCAGGTGCAGAACGGTGTTCGTGGACCCCCCCATGGCGATATCCAGTGTCATGGCATTTTCAAACGCCGCCTTGTTGGCAATATTGCGCGGCAGCGCAGAATCATCATTCTGTTCGTAATAGCGTTTGGTCAGCTCAACGATACGTGAACCCGCATTGAGGAACAGCTGTTTACGATCGGCGTGGGTGGCCAGCAGCGAACCGTTACCCGGCTGCGACAGGCCCAGCGCTTCAGTCAGGCAGTTCATCGAGTTAGCGGTGAACATCCCCGAACAGGAACCACAGGTCGGACAGGCGGAGCGCTCAATCTGATCGCTTTGCGAATCAGAGACTTTCGGGTCCGCACCCTGAATCATCGCATCCACCAGATCGAGTTTGATTATCTGATCTGAGAGTTTGGTTTTACCGGCTTCCATCGGGCCGCCGGACACAAAGATCACCGGGATGTTCAGGCGCAGGGAAGCCATTAACATCCCCGGGGTGATTTTGTCGCAGTTAGAGATACAGACCATCGCATCGGCGCAGTGGGCGTTCACCATGTACTCCACCGAATCGGCGATCAGCTCACGTGACGGCAGGGAATACAGCATGCCCCCGTGGCCCATGGCGATACCGTCATCCACGGCGATAGTATTAAACTCTTTGGCTACGCCGCCGGAGGCTTCGATCTGTTCGGCAACCAGCTTACCGAGATCGCGCAGATGCACGTGGCCCGGCACGAACTGGGTAAACGAGTTTACGACGGCGATAATCGGCTTACCGAAGTCATCGTCAGTCATCCCGGTAGCGCGCCACAGCGCGCGGGCTCCCGCCATATTGCGGCCATGTGTTGTTGTGGCGGAACGATACTTAGGCATGCTTTATTTACTCCCGTCTGACTATTTAAATGGGACGGTGCGTGCCGTCCCAAATTTATACTTAGTGATTAACCTGATCCAACCAGCCGTATTTATCTTCCGTTTCACCGGTGAAGAGGCCAAAGAAGGCCTGCTGAATGCGCTTGGTGACCGGGCCACAACGGCCTTCACCCACCTGGATACCATCAACGCTGCGCACCGGGGTAATTTCTGCCGCCGTACCGGACATGAACACTTCATCGGCCAGATACAACGACTCGCGAGACAGCACCTGTTCACGCACTTCGATATCGAGGTCTTTCGCCAGTTTGATAATCGCATCACGTGTGATGCCCGGCAGCGCGGAAGAGGTAAACGGTGGAGTAAACAGAATGCCGTCTTTAACTTCAAACAGGTTTTCACCCGCGCCTTCGGAGATGTAGCCGTTCACATCCAGCGCAATACCTTCCTGATAACCATGACGACGCGCTTCGCTACCCACCAGCAGTGAAGACAGGTAGTTACCACCCGCCTTGGCGGCGGTAGGAATGGTGTTGGGTGCGACACGGTTCCAGGAAGAAACCATCGCGTCGATCCCCTGATCCAGGGCATCAGCACCCAGGTAAGCCCCCCACGGGAACGCAGCAATGATCACATCCGTGGTGTATCCCGCCGGTGGGTTAACGCCCATGCCGACATCGCCAACAAACACCAGCGGGCGGATGTACGCACTGGTCAGGTTATTTTTACGGATCACCGCACGGCAAGCTTCCATCAACTCATCAACGCTCTGAGAAACCGGAAAACGATAAATTTTGGCTGAATCACGCAGACGCTGCATGTGCTCGCGATGACGGAACACCACCGGCCCTTTGTGAGAATCATAGCAACGGATACCTTCAAATACTGATGTACCGTAGTGCAGCGCATGGGACATCACGTGAACCTTCGCGTCTTCCCAACGAATCATCTCGCCATTAGACCAAATGAAATCAGCTTTTTTCGTCGTCATTTCTCTTCCTTTTGCGCTCAGGCGCGAATTTGTTGTGATGTGGTTGTGCTCTGGCAGATAGCAACATGTGCAACATCGACCAGTTTACTTAACTGACTAAACAGTAAGTCGACCGACCGTGGGCTGGCAACGGTCAATTCAATATTTATATTCTGCGCATCGCTGGCAGCATTCATATTCATGGAGCACACCTGAAAACCACGATGGCGTACCACGCGCAAAACACGTTCTAACGTTTCCGGATTGAAACGAGCCTCAACGGCGACCTGATGTTGCATCATGATGATTTCTCCAGCATTTCTGAGTTACTGGCACCAGGAGGTACCAGAGGCCAGACATTCTCAAGTTCGTCGATTGAGACATGAAGCAGGTATGGCCCATTACTGTTCAGCATGGTGTCGAGAGCCGCTTCAACCTGGTCTTTACGGGTGATGTGTTGGCCAGGGATGCCGAAGGCGCCGGCCAACATAAGGAAATCGGGATTATCGGTCAGGGTAGTTTCGCTATAGCGTTCCTGGAAAAACAGCTGCTGCCATTGTCGCACCATGCCTAACCGCTGGTTGTCGAGTAAGACGATTTTCAGCGGCAACTGCTTGCGTTTTACGGTGCCCAGCTCCTGCACATTCATCATGAAGGAGCCATCACCGGAGATACAGATGACCGTATCATTCGGACGGGCCACCTGCGCCCCCACTGCTGCAGGTAAGCCAAAGCCCATCGTCCCCAGGCCGCTGGAGGTGATGAAGTTCTCCGGGCGAGTGTAGGTCATGTGTTGTGCTGACCACATCTGATGCTGACCAACATCCGTCGTCACCACGCTATCCTTATGTTTCCTTTCGGACAACTGTTTTAACAACAGCGGAGCGTAAATAGCCTCCCCCGGATGATCATAGCGCCAGGCATGTTCTGCACGCATGTCGGCGGCATACTGGCACCATTCGTTGATGGCCAGCGGTTGTTGCAATGCAGGTAACAGCGTATTTAAATCGCCTTGCAGCGCAACGTGTGCCAGGCGCAGTTTGTTCATCTCGGCCGGATCGATATCCATGTGGATCACGCTGGCATTGGGGGCAAAAGTGTTCAGCTTGCCAGTCACCCGGTCATCAAAACGCGCACCGACGGCGATCAGCAAATCGCACTCCTGCACCGCAAAGTTTGCCGCTTTGGTGCCATGCATGCCCAGCATACCCAGATAGTACGGGTAATCTGCATCCACCGCGCCAAGGCCTTTCAACGTACAAACCACCGGCACATGCGTTGCGGCGATAAACTCACGCAGCGCTGGAACTGCCTGCGCCATCCCTACGCCACCACCTACGTACAGCACGGGTTTCTGTGCCTTCGCCAACATCTTGCGGGCTTGTTCAATCTCAGCATGTGGGAAAGCAACTACGTTTTCGACGGTGGTGAAATAGGGCTCCAGCGTACCACTGGCTAACTGAATGTCTTTCGGGATATCAACCAGAACCGGACCCGGACGACCAGAGTTCGCCACGTCGAAGGCCTCGGCCATGATACGCGGCAACTCTTCCAGCGACTGCACCAGGAAACTATGTTTGGTACATGACAGCGACATGCCGAGTACATCCACTTCCTGGAACGCATCGGTGCCGATAAACGGGGAAGAGACTTGACCAGTGATCGCCACAACGGGAACGGAATCTAACAGCGCATCTGCCAGGCCGGTGATCAGGTTGGTTGCACCAGGACCGGAAGTCGCGATACAGACACCGGTTTTACCGGTTGAGCGGGCATAGCCAATCGCCGCCATCGCCGCCCCCTGCTCGTGTCGACACAACAGGTGTTCTACGCCGCCGTCGTACAACGCATCGTAAACCGGCATAATTGCGCCACCGGGATAGCCAAAGACGGTTTTCACCCCTTGTGCACGCAACGCATGTACCACCCACTGTGCCCCATTCATAGTTACATCCCCGCCGTAAATCTTGAGAAACAGAATTTTATGCTAGTGTTCACTTTCTGCTCCTCGTTTAAGTTTTTAAGGTCAAAAAAAACCCCCGAACCTTTCGGTGCGGGGGTCTTAGTTCGTTAAGGCTTGTTTTTTAAGCCTTTCCTCGTCCAAGTGCAGCCCCGCACGGTGGGATAATAATCACCACCACGCTAATCACGACCAGGCTAATCACTCGTAGAAGGGCTGTCATTTTTGTATTTTCTTGCATCTTGTTCGAAGGAATACCTAAAGAGTTACCATAGAGTTTCACTATGGCACAAGATATTTCTGCATTCATTTTTCTGACACGGTTAACGGTTTCTATAAATCGCGTTGTTTTTTATACAAAAAATAGAAAATGAAAATATTTCACGTTATTCAGTAAACACGATCATGTTTTCCCTCTGCAGGCGGCACTTTGAGCGGCGCTTGTGAGCGTTGTTCCAGAGGTTACGTAAAATATTAACCCTTGCATAAAAATACATGAATCAGCATCTAAAAGTATCAATCAAGCAAGATATTGTCGCCATCTATTAAGACATAATGCCTGCATCAGGAGGGGTTATGTCACTGTCGATAGTCCACACGCGCGCCGCATTAGGCGTCAATGCACCACCCATTACTATTGAAGTCCATATTAGTAATGGCTTGCCCGGTTTAACCATGGTTGGACTACCCGAAACCACCGTGAAAGAGGCTCGAGATCGAGTTCGCAGTGCGATTATTAATAGCGGGTATGAATTTCCGGCCAAGAAGATAACCATCAACCTTGCCCCGGCAGATCTGCCTAAAGAAGGAGGGAGATATGATTTACCTATCGCCATTGCGCTTCTGGCTGCGTCAGAGCAGCTTACAACACATAATCTCGATACTTATGAGTTAGTCGGTGAACTAGCGCTTACAGGTGCTCTACGTGGCGTTCCCGGAGCAATATCCAGCGCAACTGAAGCAATTCGCGCAGGTAGGCGAATTATTGTCGCAAAAGAGAACGCTGCAGAAGTGGGGCTAATACACGGCGAGGGCTGCCTGATTGCCGATCACCTGCAAGCCGTGTGCGCATTTCTCGAAGGTAAGCATGAATTAGAAAGGCCTGTTTGCGTAGAGATTCCACCTTCAGGCTCATCTGATGACCTCAGTGACGTCATCGGCCAGGAACAGGGCAAGCGAGGGCTGGAGATTACCGCTGCAGGCGGCCACAATCTCTTGCTCATCGGCCCGCCGGGTACGGGAAAAACGATGCTTGCCAGTCGCCTTCGCGGATTGTTACCACCGTTAAGTAATGATGAGGCTCTGGAAAGCGCGGCAATTCTCAGCCTGGTCAATTCCGACACCATACAAAAACAGTGGAAGCAACGCCCCTTTCGCTCACCCCATCACAGCGCGTCCTTAACCGCAATGGTAGGAGGAGGATCGATACCGGCACCGGGTGAGATTTCTCTGGCACATAACGGCATATTATTTCTGGATGAATTGCCCGAGTTTGAACGCCGTACGCTGGATGCCCTGCGTGAGCCTATTGAATCCGGACAGATTCATTTATCACGCACCCGGGCAAAAATAACCTACCCGGCACGCTTTCAATTGATAGCAGCAATGAATCCAAGCCCAACAGGGCACTATCAGGGAAACCACAACCGTTGTACCCCAGAGCAAACGCTACGTTACCTCAATCGCTTATCTGGCCCTTTTCTCGACCGCTTCGATTTGTCCCTCGAAATACCCCTTCCACCGCCCGGTATACTCAGTCAGCGAGCAGCAAAGGGAGAAGACAGTGAGACGGTGAAGAAACGGGTTATGGCCGCGCGTGAGCGCCAGTATCAGCGGCAAAATAAGTTAAATGCGCATCTGGGCAGCCAGGATATACATCAATTCTGCGTCTTACACAGGGATGACGCACGCTGGCTGGAGGAAACGTTAGCACATCTTGGATTGTCCATCCGCGCATGGCTGCGCTTGATAAAGGTCGCTCGCACAATTGCGGATATTGAGCAATGTGACCAGATCACCCGTCAACATTTACAGGAAGCCGTTGGCTATCGGGCAATAGACAGGTTGTTAATCCATTTACAGAAACTACTGGCATAAAAAAAGGGCTTTCGCCCTTTTTTTATTAATCCTCTGACTCGGTGTAATCTTCTGCACCTTCCACCTGAGGTTTGCCGCCAGACAGCGTGTGGAAACGTTTTGGACGCTTAATACGCGTCATGTATTTAGACCACACACGTTCCGCTTCGGTAACCGGCTCACGTTCACCACGGCATACCGCCACAAACAACTTCTCTTCTTCAGTTACCGGCTCACGCTTGCCCAGATCCAGCTCATTAAAGGCATAGCCGTGACGCTCAAGCAGCTGTGCCTCTTTAATGGTGAAATCACCATGACGGGAGAATCCGCGGGGATAATATTTATTGTCGAAATATCGATTAGTCGTCGTAAAGCTTTCCGCCATCCTGCACGCTCCTAATTCTTTGGCCGAGCTATTTATGGCGCGGAGTATTAGTTACGCTTGACAGAGCGTCAAACAAAAGATTTAAATCATAACGACAAATAATTTTATGGGGTGAGTTGTGGATACGGAATTGTTAAAGACTTTCCTGGAAGTTAGCCGAACGCGCCACTTTGGCCGGGCAGCTGAAGCGCTCTATTTGACCCAATCGGCGGTCAGTTTTCGCATCAGACAACTGGAAAATCAACTGGGTGTGAACCTCTTCACCCGACACAGAAACAATATCCGTTTAACCGCTGCGGGTGAAAAATTATTGCCATATGCTGAAACGCTGATGAATACGTGGCAAGCAGCACGTAAGGAGGTCGCAAATACCTCACGCCATAATGAGTTCTCTATCGGTGCCAGCGCTTCCCTTTGGGAATGCATGCTCAATAGCTGGCTGGGTCGTTTATATCAGTCGCAGGTGCCGCAAACCAGCCTGCAGTTTGAAGCCAGGATCGCGCAGCGCCAGTCGCTAGTAAAGCAACTCCATGAACGACAGCTTGATCTGCTGATTACTACTGAATCCCCAAAAATGGACGAATTTAGCAGTCAACTACTGGGGTATTTCACGCTGGCGCTCTATTGCAGCGCTCCATCACAAACAAAAGATGAACTGAATTATCTGCGTCTGGAGTGGGGACCTGATTTTCAACAACACGAAGCGGGATTAGTTGCCGGCGACGAAGTTCCTGTGCTAACCACCAGTTCTGCTGAGCTAGCAAGACAGCAACTTCCTGTACTGAAGGGTTTTAGTTGGCTTCCCGTGTGTTGGGCGAAAACAAAAAGCGATCTCCATATAGTTTCTGACAGCACGACACTTTCACGTCCGTTGTATGCGGTCTGGCTGCAAAATAGCGATAAACATACACTTATCTGCGATCTGCTGAAAACGAATATTCTTGATGATTAAAATGGACGCTGGCAAGGATGCCAGAAACAGGAAATAAACAGTATGAAGGTGGCGTGATTTTCAGATAAAAAAAATCCTTAGCAAAAATGCTAAGGATTGTTTCTGGCAGGGGCGGAGAGACTCGAACTCGCGACACCCGGTTTTGGAGACCGGTGCTCTACCAACTGAGCTACGCCCCTATATTTCTTATCATTAAGCCTGCTAAGGTAGCAGGCTTAATTTTCTAATAAGTGGCGGAACGGACGGGACTCGAACCCGC
>NZ_SZXN01000009.1:17972-82255 GCF_005281195.1 Citrobacter sp. wls613 | reverse complement strand
GGCGCATTATAGGGAGTTATTTCAGGCTGACAAGAGGAAATTTAAAATAACTTTCTGAGTGCGCGTTATTTCACCAAAACTGTCTTTAACATGCCATAAAATAAGCAATCTGCCGTTTTTGCAACCGCAATCACACTTCCTGATGGCATACTAATGAATAAGAGAAAGAGTAAGGAAGAACATTCATGCCTTTAAATGCCCAACAGCTAGCCGCACAGAAAAACCTTTCCTATGTTCTGGCCGAAAAGCTGGCTCAGCGAATATTAAAAGGTGAGTACGCGCCAGGCGCCATCCTACCAGGTGAAATAGAACTGGGCAGCCAGTTCGGTGTGAGCCGTACAGCGGTAAGGGAAGCGGTAAAGACATTAACGGCAAAAGGTATGGTATTACCGCGCCCGCGTATTGGTACTCGCGTTATGCCACAAGCAAACTGGAACTTTCTCGATCAGGAACTGCTCACCTGGTGGATGACGGAAGATAATTTCCCTCAGGTTATCAAACATTTTCTGGTGATGCGCATTAGCCTGGAGCCTCAAGCCTGTTTACTGGCGGCGACTATCGGCACAGCAGAACAAAAAGCACATCTGACTACGTTAATGGAAGAGATGGTCGAGCTGAAAAGGAACTTTAAGCGCGAGCGCTGGATTGAGGTTGATATCGCCTGGCATGAGCACATCTATGAAATGAGTGCGAATCCATTTCTGATCTCCTTTGCCTCGTTATTCCATTCCGTCTACCAGACCTATTTTACCTCTATTACCTATAACGACGTGGTAAAGCTGGATTTACATCAGGCTATTGTCGATGCCATAGAGGAGAGCGATGGCGATCGCGCCTTCACCGCCTGTCAGGCATTGCTGATAGCTCCTAACGATCTCCCGGATAAATAACATGCCTGAAAAGAAATCGCGCAGTATGGCCGGACTGCCATGGATCGCAGCCATGGCCTTTTTTATGCAGGCATTAGACGCCACCATCCTTAATACTGCGTTACCCGCCATCGCGCACAGCCTCAACCGCTCCCCACTCGCCATGCAGTCTGCCATTATCAGCTACACCCTGACGGTAGCGATGTTGATCCCGGTAAGTGGCTGGCTGGCTGACCGCTTCGGCACCCGACGTATCTTTATGATTGCCGTGAGTCTGTTTACCCTGGGTTCACTTGCCTGTGCACTCTCCGGCTCTTTAACCCAACTGGTTATTTTCCGCGTGATACAAGGCATTGGTGGTGCAATGATGATGCCGGTTGCCCGCCTGGCGCTATTACGCGCCTACCCGCGCAGTGAGCTGCTCCCGGTCCTTAACTTCGTGACTATGCCGGGCCTGGTGGGACCCATTTTAGGTCCGGTCCTGGGCGGAGTACTGGTCACGTGGGCCAGCTGGCATTGGATCTTCTTGATTAATATTCCGATTGGCATCGCCGGCATCTTCTACGCCCGCAAATATATGCCTAACTTCACGACGCCGCGCCGCCGTTTTGATATGACTGGCTTCTTTCTCTTTGGTCTGAGTCTGGTACTGTTCTCCAGCGGCGTGGAGTTGTTCGGTGAAAAGCTTGTCGCCAGTTGGGTCGCCCTCAGCATTATTCTTGGTAGCATTTTGCTACTGCTCGCTTACATCCGCCACGCGCGCCGCCATCCCACACCGTTAATTTCTCTACCAATCTTTAAGACCCGCACCTTCTCGGTCGGTATCGCGGGAAACCTTGCCACACGTCTGGGAACGGGGTGTGTCCCTTTCTTAATGCCGCTGATGTTGCAGGTAGGCTTTGGCTACCCGGCGCTAATAGCCGGTTGCATGATGGCGCCGACGGCGCTGGGATCTATTCTGGCGAAATCGATGGTGACGCAGGTTCTGCGTCGTCTTGGCTACCGCACCACGCTGGTCGGCGTCACGGTATTTATCGGCCTGATGATTGCGCAGTTCTCTTTGCAATCTCCCGCGATGCCAGTCTGGATGCTGATCCTGCCGCTGTTCATTTTAGGTATGGGAATGTCCACCCAGTTTACTTCAATGAATACCATTACCCTTGCGGATCTAACCGATGATAATGCCAGTAGTGGCAACAGCGTGTTAGCCGTCACGCAGCAGCTGTCGATCAGCTTAGGGGTGGCGATTAGCGCCGCCGTACTGCGTGTCTATGAAGGCATGGAAGGAACCAATACGGTAGAACAGTTCCACTATACCTTTATTACGATGGGCGCGATTACGGTGATATCAGCGCTGATGTTCATGCTGCTAAAAGCCAAAGATGGCCGCAACCTGATCAATGATCGGCATAAGTCTAAACCGACCCCCGCACCATCAGAACAGGAGTAAGCTGCAGGCGCTGTTGCTGTAAAGCGGGCTGCGCCATGCGGTGGATTAATACGTCGATGGCCAGCTCACCCAGTTCATCTTTCGGTTGGTGGATAGTGGTGAGCGGTGGCGTCATGTAGCGCGCCAGTTCGATATCATCATAGCCCACGACCGCCATATCCTGCGGAATGCGCAATCCTGACTGATACAGAGCCTGATACGCCCCCACAGCCATTGCATCATTGCCCGCAAAAACGGCCTGTGGTCGCTGGTTATGTGACAACAGCGTTTGCATGGCTTCAAACCCACCGCCGAACTCAAAATCACCGGTGATCTCATAGCCCTGAGGAATATCCAGCCCTGCACGCTTCATCGCTTCCCGGTATCCCTCCAGCCGCAAACGTGCCGGCGTTTTATCCAGTGGACCGGTAATACAAGCTATGCGCGTAAAACCCTTATCAATGAGATGCTGAGTTGCCAGATCGCCACCCAGTAGGGAATTGTCCTGAATCAGGTCACTTTCCCCTTCAAAGGGTGACCAGTCCATCATCACGGTGGGAATAGAAGGGTAGCGCTGCATGATCTCCATGGAAGGCTGATGGGTTTCGGTGCAGAGCAGCAGTAAGCCGTCCACCCGCTTTTGCATCAGTGTCTCCAGATTACGATTCATGCGCTGTTCATCGCCTTCGGTGTTGCACAAAACCAGACTGTAGCCGCGCTCAAAACAGCTGCGCTCAACGCCGCGTACCAGTTCTGAATAGAAGGGGTTGGTACTGGCTGTGATTAACATGCCAATGGTGCGAGTCTGATTCAACTTGAGGCTACGCGCCAGCGCGGAAGGCGCGTAGTTAAGCTCTTTAATCGCAGCGTCAACTTTGCCGGTGATAGCCTCGCTGACAAAGCGATCTTTATTAATGACGTGAGAAACCGTCGACGTGGAAACACCCGCCAGGCGGGCAACGTCCTTCATTGTAGCCAAGCGTTACCTCTGCTGACCTAAAAACGCCTCAATTTCTTCGCGCCACGGAACGGAAGGTTGTGCACCTTTACGCGTTACCGCAATCGCCGCGGCCGCATGCGCAAAGCGAATCGCCTCAGGCAACGGTGTCTCTTCCAGTAACGCGGTAATTAACGCACCGTTAAAGGTATCACCGGCAGCGATGGTATCAACGGCGTCCACTTTAAAACCAGGAACACGATGACCTTCACCGTTTACGCTAGCCCACACACCACGACTTCCTAAGGTAATCAGTACGGTGTGAATTCCCTTTGCGTGCAGCGCCAGCGCTGCTTTAGCGGCATCTTCATCGTTTTCTACCCGGATCCCGGTCAGCTTTTCAGCTTCCGTTTCATTCGGGGTAATGATATCTACCAGCGACAGCAGTTCGTCAGGGAGTTCACGAGCCGGAGCCGGATTAAGCGCGACCGTCGTATTATGTCGACGCGCAATTTTTGCCGCAGCCAGTACGCTTTCAATGGGCGACTCTAACTGCATCAGTAAGGCCGAGGCCTGCGCAATACGGTCATGTTGAGCTTCCACTAACGCAGGAGAAAGTGCGGCATTCGCCCCGGCATGAATAGCGATAACGTTCTCGCCTTCCGCGTTAACAAAAATCAGCGCCACGCCGGTCGCTTCGCCAGAAATCACGCTAACAGGCGCAATATCGATGTTATCGCTGGCTAATTGTTTACGTACACGCTCACCAATATCGTCATCTCCTGTACAGGCAATGAAGGCGATATTCGCACCACTACGACCCGCAGCAACCGCCTGGTTCGCGCCTTTTCCGCCAAATGCGACCTGATAGTGGCTACCGGTTACGGTTTCGCCGGGTGTCGGAAAAGAGTTAAGGTTAAGGATGTGATCGGCATTAATGCTGCCAAGTACAACGAGGTTGCCTGCGGTTTTCATGTTCGGAATTCCAAGTCAAAGTGCGCCACCGGGTTAGGGTGGCGCGTGCCCTGCTTTTCTTTTTACGCTTTCATCTTCAACGCTCTGAGGATGGCGTATTTATGTCGCCATCAGGTCGCGAGCGGCCTGAATCGCTATTACTGCTTGATGACCAGCTTCAGGTCAACCGGATATTTAGCCTGAACCTTCTCGCCCTTCAGTACCTTATCCGCAATATCAACGCCTTTCGCGCCAATCTGATCCGGTAACTGAGCGATGGTCGCAGCCAGTTTGCCATCATTTACCGCTTTTTCGCCATCAGGCGTGCCGTCAAATCCAACCACCATCACATCAGATTTACCCGCCGTTTGCAGAGCACGCAGCGCGCCCAGTGCCATTTCATCGTTCTGAGCAAATACGGCCTGCACATCAGGATGCGCGGTCAGCAGGTTCTGCATAACGTTCAGACCTTTGGTACGGTCGAAATCTGCCGGCTGGCTAGCCAGCACGTTAAATTTGTGTGCCGCAACGGCCTGCTGGAAACCTTCGCCACGCTCACGCGCCGCCGATGTTCCGGCAATACCCTGCAGTTCGATAACTTTCGCACCTTCGCCTGCTTTCTTCGCGATGTAGTCACCGGCAATTTTACCGCCCAGCACGTTATCAGACGCAATATGGCTGACAACATCCCCTTTGGTTGCCTGACGGTCCAGGGTGATCACCGGAATTTTCGCCTGGTTAGCCATCTTCACGGCATTACCCACGGCATCGGAGTCGGTTGGGTTAATCAGCAGAATTTTGGTTCCACGCACGGTTAAGTCCTGAACGTTCGCCAACTCTTTCGCCGGGTTGTTCTGCGAGTCCAGAATCACCAGGTTATAACCCAGCTTATCGGCTTCTTTTTGCGCCCCATCCTTCAGAGAGACAAAGAACGGGTTGTTAAGGGTAGAGACCACCAGCGCAATGGTATCTTTTGCCATCGCATTCGCGCTCACGGTGGCACTCAGCGCAACAGCAGAAACCAGGGTAGCCAGTTTTTTCATGTTCATATTTAAGATGTCCTGTAGTCGTTGTTACTGCTTTTTGTTGTCTACCAGTACCGCCAGCAAAATGACCACTGCTTTAACGATCATCTGGTAATAGGAGGAAACACCTAACAAATTCAAACCATTATTGAGGAAACCGAGAATCAGTGCGCCGATCAGCGTACCAACAATACGTCCTTTACCGCCAGCCAGGCTGGTGCCGCCTAATACCACCGCCGCGATAGCATCCAGCTCATAGCCGGTACCCGCCGTCGGTTGCGCTGAGGAGAGACGCGCCACTTCGATGATGCCCGCCAGAGAAGCCAGCAGCCCACAGAGTGAATAAACGATAATTTTGATCTTATTGACGCTGATACCGGACAGACGCGTTGCCGCTTCGTTACCGCCCAGCGCATAAATATATCGACCCAGACGGGTATGGTGCAGCATGTACCACGCGGCCAGGAAGACAATCCCCATGATCCATACTGGCGTAGGGACGCCTAACGGACGACCAATACCAAACCAGCCAAACAGATCGGCATTGTCGGTAAAGCCGGTGTTTACCGGACTGCCGTTGGTGTACACCATGGTGACGCCGCGCAGCAGCAGCATCATCACCAGCGTGGCGATAAACGCCTGCACGCGGCCTTTTGCCACAATAACGCCAGTCACGGCACCAACTGCCGCACCTAACGCCAGCGCAGCGGCAACGGCCACCAACGCGTTGACTTCAAGACCCACAATCGAAGCAGCAACGGCACCGGTAAGCGCCAGTAGCGAACCCACAGACAGATCGATACCCGACGTCAGAATAACCAGCGTCATACCAACGGCCATGATGGCGTTAACCGACGTTTGCTGGAGAATGTTGAACAGGTTATTAACGGTAAAAAAGTTGGGGCTCATGGTGGAAACAATCGCGATCAGCACTAACAGAGCGATGAGCGACTTTTGCTCCAGAAGCCATGCTTTAGTGAAATAACGGCGACCAGAAACAGCCTGGGTAGTCATCTTTTTTACTCCTGATTCACGCGATTAAGCTTGCCCACAGCGGCAGCCATTAATACTTCCTGAGTGGCCTGCTCGCGAGTGAATTCACCGCCGAGATGCCCTTCATGCATGACGATAATGCGATCGCTCATGCCCAATACTTCTGGCATCTCCGAAGAGACCAGAATGATGCTCAGCCCATCAGCCTTAAACTGGTTGATTAGCTGGTAAATCTCTTTTTTAGCCCCAACATCCACGCCGCGCGTGGGTTCATCGAGGATCAGCACTTTGGGCCGGGTCATCAAACCACGCGCAATAGCCACCTTTTGCTGATTGCCACCGGAGAGCAGGCCGATTGCCTGTTCCATCGAGGGCGTTTTCACATTGAACAGACGGATAAAATCGCCCACCGCCTGCTGCTCATCTTTGTGTTTCAGACTGCCGCCCGTACGGCTGAAGTAACGCAGTGCGGTCAACGACATGTTCTCTTTCACCGACATGCCCAGCACTAAGCCGTCGCGTTTGCGGTCTTCAGAAATATAGACGATGCCGTTGGCCAGCCCATCCTGTTCAGAACGCGTAACCACTTCATGCCCGTCAAGCGTGACGTAACCACTGGTGCGCGGCAGCGCGCCGTATAGCACTTTCATCAATTCAGTACGTCCGGCACCCATCAGACCCGACACGCCAAGGATCTCACCTTTACGCAGCGTGAATGACACATCATGCACTCCAGGGCCGCACAAGTTATCGACCTTCAGGCGCACATCGCCAGGCGCTTTATCCAGCCGCGGGTACTGATCTTCCAGCTTACGTCCCACCATCATTTCAATGAGTGAATCTTCGGTCAGTGAGGCCACTTCACGTTCGGCAATAAACTGCCCATCGCGGAACACCGTCACATCATCACAAATTTCGAAAATCTCTTTCATGCGGTGAGAAATATAGACAATGCCGCGTCCCTGAGATTTCAGTTCACGGATCACGCGGAACAGGGATTCGGTTTCGGTATCCGTCAACGCATCCGTCGGTTCATCCATAATGATGACCCGGGATTCAAAGCTCAGCACTTTGGCGATTTCAACCATCTGCTGATCGCCAATCGATAGCTCACCGACCAGCTTGTCGCTTTTAAAACGCAGATTAAGTTTAGCCAGCAACTGGTCTGCTTCGGCATACATCTTCTTCCAATCGATTTTGCCAAAGCGATTCACAAACTCACGGCCGAGGAAAATGTTCTCGGCGATGGTGAGTTGCGGGATCAGGTTCAGTTCCTGGTGAATGATGCCGATCCCTGCTTCCTGAGAGGATTTAGGACCGTTAAAGGTGGTTTCTTTCCCCAGCCACAATAACGAACCGGCATCACGAGTGTAGATACCAGTCAGGACTTTCATCATGGTGGATTTGCCCGCGCCGTTTTCGCCCACCAGCGCCATAACGCGGCCGGAGTAAACATTCAACGCGGCGCCGGATAGCGCTTTAACGCCCGGGAACGCTTTATCGATCCCTTTGAGTTGCAGTAGTGCGTTCATGATGGCCTCAGAACGTGACGCCAGCACAAAGAATGATATTCGCATACGGAGAACATTCTCCGCTGCGAATTACCGCCTGACTGTCTGCGGTTTGTTTTTTGAATTGTTCATGCGTGGTGTAACGAATTTCTATGGTATTTCCCTGGTGTTGTTGCAGTTGCTCAATGTGGCTGAGCAACGTTTCGTGGAGTTGCGGATTATGTTGTTTGATTTCCGTCGCGAGAATGGCCGACTCGACCTGCATTTCACGCGTGACCACGTCCAGTACCTGCATAAAAGAAGGTACGCCCTGGGTTAATGCCATATCGATACGCGTAGTACTATTTGGGATGGGTAAACCCGCATCACACACCACCAGCGTATCGGTATGCCCCAGACGGGAGATCACCGATGAAATTTCAGAGTTGAGTACCGTGCCTTTCTTCATTTTCTTTCCCCACTAGCGAAACGTTTCGCTGGTGATAAGTTTAGTCTGAAGAATGCACATAAAACCACCATGACGTTACGAAAATGTGATCGTCATCGAAACGTTTCGCAAGCCGTATCATCAGAAGAAAGGAAAATGTGAGGGGGAAAACAAAACGCCCCCTTTCATGAAGAAAGAGGGCGTCGGTAACGTTAAATCTCGACCTGCGTCCCGAGCTCAATCACCCGGTTAGGTGGGATCTCAAACTGGTCCGGTGCACGTAGCGCATTGCGCTGCAACAGCAGATACAATTTGCCGCGCAGGCGTAAATACCACGGACGTTTGCCGACAATCAGCGACTCGTGCGACATGAAGAACGAGGTTTCCATCATCCGACAGCTTAGGCCTTCCAGCCCGCAGCGATGGAACACTTCCTCTACGTTTGGTGTTTCGCGCCAGCCGTAGCTGGCCACCACGCGCCAGAAGGTCGGCGACAGCTGCTCAATTTGCACCCTACGCACATTATGAACATACGGCGCATCTTCTGTACGCAGCGTCAGCAGGATCACGCGTTCATGCAGCACCTTGTTATGTTTGAGGTTATGCATAAGCGCAAACGGGATGACATTCATGGCACGGGACATATACACCGCTGTGCCAGGCACGCGTACCGGCGGCGATTTCTCCAGAGATGCAATCATCGCCTCCAGAGAATTACCGTGTTCATGCATACGACGCAGCAGACGGAAGCGCTCGCTTTTCCAGGTGGTCATGATGGTGAACATCACCAGACCCAGCGTCAGCGGCAGCCAACCACCAGAAATCAGCTTATCAAGGTTCGCGGAGAACAGCGGAATATCAATGCACAGGAAGGCCACCAGAATCAGGAACACAAAGTATTTATTCCAGTGCCAGTTTTTACGCGCCACGGTTGTCGACAGAATAGACGTCAGCACCATCGTCCCCGTCACCGCAATACCGTACGCGGCGGCCAGGTTACTGGAGTGCTCAAAGCTGACAATCACAATCACCACGGCGATGTACAGCATCCAGTTGACGAACGGAATATAGATTTGCCCTGACTCCATCTCTGAAGTATGGATGATACGCATCGGCGACAGATATCCCAGACGTACCGCCTGCCGCGTCAATGAGAATACGCCAGAGATCACCGCCTGCGAGGCAATAACCGTGGCCAGCGCGGCAAGGATCAACAGGGGAATCAACGCCCAGTCCGGTGCCAGCAGGAAGAACGGGTTTTTGATCGCTTCCGGATGTTTTAACAGCAATGCACCCTGGCCAAAATAGTTCAGCACCAGCGAAGGTAACACTACTGAGAACCACGCCAGGCGAATGGGGAACTTACCAAAGTGGCCCATATCCGCGTACAGCGCTTCAACGCCGGTGATCGACAACACCACCGCGCCCAGCGCAATAAACGACAGCGTTTTATATTCGAGGAAGAAATGCACCGCCCACATTGGGTTTAACGCCTGCAGCACTTCCGGGTTAGCAATAATGCTACGTACGCCCAACACCGCCAACACCAGGAACCAAACCAGCATAATAGGTGCAAAAAGCTTACCCACGGTACCAGTACCGTGCTTTTGAATCATAAACAGCAGTGTCAGGACAATAATAGAGAGCGGAACAATCCAGGTATCCAGTTGCGGTGCCACGATCTCCAGACCTTCGATCGCCGACATCACCGAAATAGCCGGCGTAATCACCACCTCACCATAGAAGAAGCTGCCGCCTATCAACCCCATAATGACCAGCATTGAGGTCGTTCGCGCCGACGTATTACGCCCGGCCAGTGACATTAGCGTCAGGATCCCGCCTTCTCCGGCGTTATCCGCACGCATGACAAACGTCAGGTACTTGATGGAGACAACAAAGATCAGCAGCCAGAAAATCAGCGAAAGAAAACCAAACACGGCATCACGTTCAACGCCAAAACCGAACTGCCCAGACAAACATTCACGGAGTGTATAAAGTGGGCTGGTACCAATATCACCGTAGACAACCCCAATAGCTGCAAGGGTAATCGCAGACAATGATTGCTTATTATCAGTGCTCATAGACTCGTCTTTCGTTTATACACGTCATTCTTCAGGCCGCTTCCATTGGCTTCACTCGTTATTCCGCCCATCCCAGGAGATAACTCATTTACCGTCTTCGTGCAGCTTGATTGATTTGGTGTATATATAAGAAATGTGTGCGTAGTCCCTTGGCCCACAAAAAGGCGCACAGTATGCACGATTAATCGCAAAATCGTACCCCTAAATGAGACCAGATTAATCTGGCTCAAAGAAAAATAAGCGCACCTTCAGTCTATTACTGCACTGGTGTGAAGCATCTATACTCGCAGTTTACGCAGTACATTTGGCGAAAGGACGCCACTTCATTATGGCTCACCCACATTTATTAGCGGAAAGAATTTCCCGTCTGAGCAATGCGCTGGAAAAGGGACTCTATGAACGTAGCCACGCCATTCGTCTGTGCCTGCTGGCGGCGCTTAGCGGTGAGAGTGTGTTCTTACTCGGCCCGCCAGGGATCGCAAAAAGCTTAATTGCACGTCGGCTGAAGTTTGCGTTTAAAAATGCGCGCGCTTTCGAATATTTGATGACGCGCTTCTCCACGCCAGAAGAAGTCTTCGGCCCGCTATCTATTCAGGCCCTGAAAGATGAAGGGCGCTATGAGCGCTTAACGGCGGGTTATCTTCCCGAAGCTGAAATCGTTTTTCTGGATGAAATCTGGAAGGCGGGCCCGGCCATCCTCAACACCCTGCTAACAGCCATTAACGAACGCCACTTCCGCAACGGCGCGTTTGAGGAAAAAATCCCGATGCGTCTGCTGGTGGCGGCCTCCAACGAACTGCCTGAAGCAGACAGCAGCCTGGAAGCACTGTACGACCGTATGCTAATTCGCCTGTGGCTGGACAAGGTGCAGGACAAGGCCAACTTCCGCTCCATGTTGTTAAGCCAGCAGGATGAAAGCGACAACCCTGTTCCGGCAACGTTACAGGTGACCGATGAAGAGTATTACCAGTGGCAAAAAGATATCGGCACCATCACGCTTCCCGATCGCGTCTTTGAGTTGGTCTATACGCTGCGCCAGCAGTTGGATGCACTACCGAACGCTCCTTACGTCTCTGACCGTCGCTGGAAAAAAGCGATCCGCCTGTTGCAGGCCAGCGCCTTCTTTAGCGGACGCGATGCGGTTGCGCCTATCGATCTTATCCTGTTGAAAGACTGCCTGTGGTACGACGCACAAAGCCTGAATCTGATGCAGCAGCAGATTGAAATATTGATGACCGGACACGCCTGGCAGCAGCAATCAATGCTAACGCGCCTCGGCGCGATTGTGCAGCGCCGCCTCCAGTTACAGCAGCAACAGAGCGATAAAACCGCCTTTACCGTTATTCGCCAGGGTGGGATGTTCAGCCGTCGTCCACATTATGATTTACCTGCAGACGTTAATACGGCGGTAGTGACGTTGCTGCTACAAAAGCCTTTAAAACTGCATGATATGGACGTTATTCATATTGCGTTTGAGCGTAGCGCGCTGGAGCAGTGGCTGACCAAAGGCAGTGAGATCCGCGGCAAGCTAAACGGCATAGGCTTTGCCCAGATGCTGAATATGGAAGTCGACAGCGACCAGCACCTGGTCGTGCGCGACGTCAGCTTACAAGGCTCCCGCCTGGCACTTCCGGGTTCATCGAAAGAGAATATGCCCAGCGAGATAAAAGAGCAGCTTGAGGCGCTCGATACCGAGTGGCACCAGCAGCACCGCGGGTTTAGCGAACAGCAAAAATGTCTGTTTATCCATAGCGACTGGTTAGGCCGGATTGAAGCCAGCCTGCAAGACGTTGGCGAGCAGATCCGCCAGGCACAGCAATGCTGACGCTTGATACGCTGAATATCATGTTGGCGGTAAGCGAAGAGGGGATGATCGAAGAGATGATCCTCGCGCTGCTGGCCTCCCCACAGCTGGCGGTTTTTTTTGAAAAATTCCCCCGGCTAAAGAAGGCGATAGCCAACGATCTTCCCCGCTGGCGCGAGGCATTACGCAACCGTCTGAAAGATACCCGCGTACCGCCGGAACTGACGGAAGAAGTGATGTGCTACCAGCAAAGTCAGCTCCTTTCCACCCCGCAGTTTATCGTCCAGTTACCGCAAATATTAACGCTACTGCACCGGTTACATTCCCCCTATGCCGGGCAAGCCCAACAATTGGTTGATGGCAACAGTACATTCACTCCCGCGCTGCACACGCTGTTTTTACAACGCTGGCGTTTAAGCCTGGTGATTCAAACCACCACGCTGAATCACCAGTTGCTGGAAGAAGAACGCGAACAGTTGCTCAGTGAAGTTCAGGAACGTATGACGCTGAGCGGACAGCTGGATCCGGTGCTGGCGGAAAACGACACCGCCGCAGGCCGTTTATGGGACATGAGCGCAGGTCAAATCAAGCGCGGCGATTACCAGTTGATCGTGAAGTACGGTGATTTCCTGACGCAGCAGCCCGAACTCCAACGCTTAGCCGAACAGTTGGGACGCTCCCGGGAAGCCAAATCGGTTCCGCGGAAAGATGCGCCAATGGAAACCTTTCGCACGCTGGTACGCGAACCCGCCACCGTCCCGGAGCAGGTTGATGGCATCCAACAAAGCGACGATATTCTGCGTTTACTCCCTCCGGAGCTGGCGACCCTTGGCATCACCGAACTGGAATATGAGTTCTATCGGCGGCTAGTGGAAAAACAGCTGCTGACATACCGCCTGCATGGCGAAGCCTGGCGTGAAAAAGTCACCGAGCGCCCGGTCGTGCATCAGGATTTTGACGAGCAGCCTCGCGGGCCATTTATTGTCTGCGTGGATACGTCGGGTTCAATGGGAGGATTTAATGAGCAGTGCGCGAAAGCCTTTTGTCTGGCGCTAATGCGCGTGGCCCTTGCCGATAACCGCCGCTGCTACATCATGTTATTTTCGACTGAAGTTGTGCGCTACGAACTGTCTGGTCCACAGGGCATTGAGCAGGCGATCCGTTTCTTAAGCCAGCGTTTTCGCGGCGGTACGGATATTGCCAGCTGTTTTCGCGCCATTATTGAAAGGATGCAGGGACGGGAGTGGTTTGATGCTGACGCGGTCGTGATTTCGGATTTTATCGCTCAGCGATTGCCTGATGAAGTAGTGAGTAAAGTTGGGGAGTTACAGCGGGTGCATCAACACCGTTTTCATGCGGTTGCGATGTCAGCCCATGGCAAACCCGGCATCATGCGCATTTTCGATCATATCTGGCGCTTTGATACCGGGATGCGAAGCCGCCTGCTCAGACGCTGGCAGCGTTAATACTTACAGCAGGGAGTCGACGCTTTCACGGACCTGCGCCGGCCATACGCCGCACTGTACCTGACCAATATGCGGCAACTGCAGCAACAACATGGTCAAACGTGACTGACCAATACCGCCGCCAATGGTCTGCGGCATTTCGCCACGCAGCAGCGCCTGGTGCCATTCCAGACTCAGGCGATCTTCGTCGCCCGTCAGGGAAAGCTGGTGTTTCAACGCATCGGCATCCACACGGATCCCCATGGAAGACAGTTCAAACGCATCTTCAAGAACCGGGTTCCAGACCAGAATATCGCCGTTCAGACCGGCGTAACCCAGCTCGGAAGCCGAACTCCAGTCATCATAATCCGGCGCACGTACGTCATGACGATGACCATCGCTGAGCTTGCCGCCGATCCCCACCAGGAATACCGCACCCAGATCTTTCGCGATGGCACGTTCACGCCCTTTGGCATCAAGATCCGGATAACGCGCTAACAACTCCTGGCTGTGAACAAAATGGATCTGCTCTGGCAGGAACGGTGCCAGACCAAATTCTTTGCTTACCGCCTCTTCGGTCGCCTTAATTCCCGCCCAGATAGCCTCTACCGTGCTTTTCAGGGTGGAGAATTGACGCTCACCATCGCCCATAACGCGCTCCCAGTCCCACTGGTCCACATAGACCGAGTGAAGCGGAGAGAGACGGTCTTCATCCGGGCGCAGGGCTTTCATGTGCGTGTACAGCCCCTCACCCGCGCTGAAGTCGTGTCGTCCCAGCGTTTGACGCTTCCACTTCGCCAGTGAATGCACCACTTCGAACTGGGCGTTTGGCAAAGCTTTCACTTTCACCTGCACCGCTTTTTCACAGCCCGACAAGTTATCCTGCGTGCCATCTCCTACACGGCTCAGGATCGGTGCCTGGACTTCAATCAGCCCCAGACGCTCTTCCAGTTGGCGAGAAAAGTGAGATTTCACGAAGCTAATTTGACGTTGTTTGGCAATGTAAGCGGTTTTCATTATGTTTACTCCTGTGTCCTGTTGCCTATGATTAAGCAACAGAATGCGGTCAATATTCAATAATCAACAAACAAAAAGCCTCATTAGATTTTAATTCGTTAAAATAAACCGCTAAAATAGAGCGAATCATCAATCTACATAAGAAAAACCTATGGAAAATTATCAGATCGACAATCTGGACCGCGGCATTCTCGACGCCCTAATGGAAAATGCCCGTACAGCCTACGCTGAACTGGCTAAACAGTTTGGTGTCAGCCCGGGGACGATCCACGTGCGCGTAGAGAAGATGAAACAGGCTGGGATCATTACCGGGGCGCGCATTGACGTCAGCCCCAAACAGTTGGGCTATGACGTTGGCTGTTTTATCGGCATCATCCTGAAAAGCGCGAAAGACTATCCGTCCGCACTGGCCAGACTGGAAAGCCTTGATGAAGTAACCGAAGCGTATTACACCACCGGGCACTACAGCATCTTTATTAAGGTCATGTGCCGATCCATCGACGCCTTACAGCAGGTACTTATCAACAAGATCCAAACAATCGATGAAATTCAGTCCACTGAAACCTTGATCGTCCTGCAGAACCCGATTATGCGTACTATTCGTCCATAATCGTTTTTTTTAATCCCCTATTTTTCCACAGGTAGATCCCAGCTCGCTCACAGCGTACAATACGCACTCTTTATAGAGGTGGGCGAGCATGGCAGACATTACTCTTATCAGCGGCAGTACCCTTGGCGGTGCTGAATACGTTGCAGAACATCTGGCTGAAAAGCTGGAGGATGCAGGTTTTTCAACCGAAACCTTGCACGGCCCGCAGGTCGAGGAGCTTTCAAGCTGTGGCATTTGGCTGGTGATCAGCTCAACTCACGGTGCGGGAGACATTCCGGACAACCTGCTTCCCTTCTATAACGATCTTCAGTCTCAGAAACCCGACCTTTCGCAGGTTCGTTTTGGTGCAATTGGCATTGGCAGTCGCGAATATGACACCTTCTGTGGCGCGATCGATAAATTACAGACTGAACTGACCGCGTCTGGTGCAAAACAGATAGGCGAAACACTCAAGATCAACGTCCTCGAACACGACATTCCGGAAGATCCAGCAGAAGTTTGGCTCGGATCCTGGATTAATTTACTCAAAAACGTGTAAAGATCGTGCGATCGAGTGTGGATAACTCTGGTAGTAAGCTTGGATTAACCGGTAGTTATCCAAAGAACAACCGTTGTTCAGTTTTTGAGTTGTGTATAACCCTTCATTTTGATCCCAGCTTATACGGACCAGGATCACCGATCATTCACAGTTAATGATCCTCAGCAACGTGTTGATCTTATTCAGAGGATCGCCCTTATCCACAGAACATCGCGATCCTAATAAGAGATCACAATAAAACAGATCTCTAAATAAAAAGATCTTCTTTTTAATACCCAGGATCCAAGGTCTTTCTCGATCGACTAAAGTTGAGTAGAATCCACGGCCCGGGCTTCAATCCATTTTCACACCGCGTTATGCGAGGCAATTACCATGTTTTATCAGGATCCTTTTGACGTCATCATCATTGGCGGGGGTCATGCAGGCACCGAGGCCGCGATGGCCGCGGCGCGAATGGGTCAACAGACCCTGCTGTTGACACACAATATCGACACTCTGGGACAGATGAGCTGCAACCCGGCGATCGGCGGTATTGGGAAAGGACACCTGGTAAAAGAAGTGGATGCGCTCGGTGGGCTGATGGCCAAAGCGATCGACCATGCAGGCATTCAGTTTAGGATACTAAACGCGAGCAAAGGACCGGCGGTGCGCGCCACCCGTGCTCAGGCAGACCGCGTGCTGTATCGCCAGGCAGTTCGTACTGCTCTGGAGAATCAGCCAAACCTGATGATCTTCCAGCAGGCGGTTGAAGATCTGATTGTGGAAAACGATCGTGTTGTCGGGGCAGTGACCCAAATGGGACTGAAGTTCCGTGCCAAAGCCGTAGTCTTAACGGTCGGAACCTTCCTCGACGGTAAAATTCATATCGGTCTGGACAACTACAGCGGTGGCCGTGCAGGCGATCCGCCGTCTATTCCGCTGTCACGCCGCCTGCGCGAACTGCCGCTACGCGTCAGCCGCCTGAAAACAGGTACACCACCGCGAATTGATGCGCGTACTATCGATTTCAGCGTGCTGGGTCAGCAGAACAGCGATAACCCCATGCCGGTCTTCTCGTTCCTTGGCGACGTCTCTCAACACCCGCGCCAGATGCCGTGTTATATCACGTATACCAACGAGAAAACCCATGACGTGATCCGCAATAACCTCGATCGTAGCCCGATGTATGCTGGCGTGATCGAAGGGATCGGCCCACGCTACTGCCCGTCGATCGAAGACAAAGTGATGCGCTTTGCCGACAGGAACCAGCATCAGATTTTCCTCGAGCCGGAAGGACTGACGTCCAACGAAATTTACCCGAACGGTATCTCCACCAGCCTACCGTTTGATGTGCAGATGCAAATTGTGCGCTCAATGCAGGGGATGGAAAACGCCCGAATCGTCCGCCCTGGCTACGCGATTGAGTATGATTTCTTCGATCCGCGCGACCTAAAACCGACTCTGGAAAGCAAATTTATTCAGGGCCTGTTCTTTGCCGGACAAATCAACGGTACAACGGGTTACGAAGAAGCCGCTGCGCAAGGTTTACTTGCGGGCCTCAACGCTGCTCGCCTGTCAGCCGACAAAGAAGGCTGGGCGCCTGCGCGTTCTCAGGCCTATCTCGGCGTGCTGGTGGACGATCTCTGCACGCTGGGTACCAAAGAACCGTACCGCATGTTTACCTCACGAGCGGAATACCGTTTGATGCTGCGTGAGGACAATGCCGATCTCCGTCTGACCGAAAAAGGACGCGAGCTGGGTCTGGTGGATGATGCACGCTGGGCCCGCTTCAATGAAAAACTGGAGCGCATTGAACAAGAACGTCAGCGTCTGAAATCGACCTGGGTGAACCCATTAGCCGATACTGCTGCAGAAGTGAACGCTTACCTGGCTACCCCGTTGTCACGTGAGGCCAGCGGTGAAGATCTCCTGCGTCGCCCGGACGTGACCTACGTGCAACTGACGTCGTTGTCAGCGTTTGCACCAGGCCTTGACGATGCTCAGGCCGCTGAACAGGTTGAGATTCAAGTTAAGTACGAAGGCTATATCGCTCGCCAGCAGGACGAGATCGAAAGACACCAGCGTAATGAAAACACCCTGTTGCCTGCGACCCTGGATTATCGCCAGGTATCCGGCTTGTCGAATGAAGTCATTGCCAAGCTGAACGATCACAAACCGGTGTCTATCGGTCAGGCATCGCGCATATCTGGCGTTACGCCTGCCGCCATCTCCATTTTGCTGGTATGGCTGAAAAAACAAGGTATGCTGCGCCGCAGCGCTTAATGACACACTATTTTGGCGGGGGCGCTTTGCTTGCCCGCCCTACAAATTTGTAGGCCCGGTCAGCGTTAGTGCCATCGGGCAAATTATCATCAACAGGTAACGACCGTGCTCAACAAACTCTCTCGTCTGCTGGCCGATGCCGGTATATCTCTTACCGATCACCAGAAAAATCAGCTGATAGCGTATGTCGATATGCTGCATAAATGGAACAAAGCGTACAACCTGACGTCGGTGCGTGATCCCAACGACATGCTGGTACGTCATATTCTGGACAGCATTGTCGTTGCGCCACATCTGCAGGGAGAACGTTTTATTGACGTTGGTACGGGTCCTGGGCTGCCGGGTATTCCGCTCTCCATTGTACGTCCAGATGCGCATTTCACTCTGTTAGACAGTTTGGGGAAACGCGTACGCTTCTTGCGTCAGGTGCAGCATGAACTCAAGCTGGAAAACATCACCCCGGTACAAAGTCGGGTTGAGGATTTTCCTTCGGAACCACCTTTTGATGGCGTGATCAGCCGTGCTTTCGCCTCGCTGAACGATATGGTGACCTGGTGCCATCATTTACCGGGTCAAAACGGACGCTTTTACGCGTTGAAGGGGCAGTTGCCTGAGGATGAAATTGCCTCTTTGCCTGCTGAGTCCAGCGTCGAGTCGGTTGAAAAATTACGCGTTCCACAACTGGATGGCGAACGTCATCTGGTGGTGATTAAGCCAAACAAAATTTAATATTTGTCAAAAAAAATAGAAATAAAACGGTGCGTCAGGCGTTAAAAAATAGGGGTGATCGTGTGGTTAAATGTTGTTACATTTCACCGGTGACTTACTGTTTTGCATCATAACTATAACGTACCGTTTTTTGTTAAAAGTGAAACAAGTCAACTGTGAAAATATCAGGCTGCTAAAAATAGAACCTAACAATCATCGGTGTGTGTTAATTTTTTATTATAAATGTCAATGAGTGGTGTTTTTGTTGTTAGGCGCTATTTTTAAAAGAGTGATGATTTTTAGGCTTAAATATCAAAAAGATGAAAAGGCATCATTTGCCACGCAATTTAATTATGCGAAGGTGAATATGTTCAATATGTGATCTGTCGCACGCTTTGCAGCCAGTGTTTACGCGGTATTTGCAGTTTTGCATGATCGTTCACAGTTTGCCAAAAAGTAATAAATGTGGCCCAGAGAAAATTATTTAAACATTTATTCACTTTTTAGCTACTTATTGTTTGAAATCACGAAGGCGCACCGTATAATTTGTCCGCTTTTTGATGCTTGACTCTAAGCCATAAAGAACGTTTTATACGACACGCGGCGTACCTCGAAGGGAGCAGGAGTAAAAACGTGATGTCTATGTCGCTCTTGAGTCGAAACGTTGCACGTAAGCTTTTGCTCACACAGCTTCTGGTGGTAATGGCAAGTGGATTGCTGTTTAGCCTCAAAGACCCTTTCTGGGGCATCTCCGCATTGTGCGGTGGATTGGCAGTGTTACTGCCTAATATGTTGTTTATGATATTTGCCTGGCGTCACCAGGCACATACACCAGCAAGAGGTCGAGTGGCCTGGTCGTTCGCCTTCGGCGAAGCCTTCAAGGTGTTAGCGATGCTGGTTTTGCTGGTGGTGGCGTTGGCGGTTTTGAAGGCGGTATTTACGCCGCTGATCGTTACGTGGGTTTTGGTGCTGGTGGTTCAGATACTGGCACCGGCTGTAATTAACAACAAAGGGTAAAGGCATCATGGCTTCAGAAAATATGACGCCGCAGGATTACATAGGACACCATCTGAATAACCTTCAGTTGGACCTACGTACATTCTCGCTGGTGGATCCGCACAACCCCCCAGCCACCTTCTGGACGCTCAATATTGACTCCATGTTTTTCTCGGTGGTTCTGGGTCTGTTGTTCCTGCTTGTGTTCCGTAGCGTGGCCAAAAAGGCAACCAGCGGCGTACCGGGTAAATTTCAGACCGCGATTGAGCTGGTAATCGGCTTTGTACATGGTAGCGTGAAAGACATGTACCATGGCAAAAGCAAGCTGATTGCTCCGCTGGCCCTGACGATTTTCGTCTGGGTATTCCTGATGAACCTGATGGATTTACTGCCTATCGACCTGCTGCCGTACATCGGCGAGCATATCTTTGGCCTGCCGGCTCTGCGTGTGGTTCCGTCTGCTGACGTGAACATCACCCTGTCGATGGCACTGGGCGTATTTATCCTCATTCTGTTCTACAGCATCAAAATGAAAGGCATCGGTGGCTTCACGAAAGAGTTGACGCTGCAGCCGTTCAATCACTGGGCGTTCATTCCTGTCAACTTAATCCTTGAAGGGGTAAGCCTGCTGTCCAAACCAATCTCTCTTGGTTTACGACTGTTCGGTAACATGTATGCCGGTGAGCTGATTTTCATTCTGATTGCTGGTCTGTTGCCGTGGTGGTCACAGTGGATCCTGAATGTGCCATGGGCCATTTTCCACATACTGATTATCACGCTGCAAGCCTTCATCTTCATGGTTCTGACGATTGTCTATCTGTCGATGGCGTCTGAAGAGCATTAATTTACCAACACTACTACGTTTTAACTGAAACAAACTGGAGACTGTCATGGAAAACCTGAATATGG
The DNA here is from genome assembly GCF_005281195.1 of Citrobacter sp. wls613. NCBI lineage: Bacteria > Pseudomonadati > Pseudomonadota > Gammaproteobacteria > Enterobacterales > Enterobacteriaceae > Citrobacter > Citrobacter sp. wls613. The sequence goes on along the minus strand of NZ_SZXN01000009.1, from coordinate 61,740 downwards.
ATCTGCTGTACATGGCTGCCGCTGTGATGATGGGTCTGGCGGCAATCGGTGCTGCGATCGGTATCGGCATCCTCGGGGGTAAATTCCTGGAAGGCGCAGCGCGTCAACCTGATCTGATTCCTCTGCTGCGTACTCAGTTCTTTATCGTTATGGGTCTGGTGGATGCTATCCCGATGATCGCTGTAGGTCTGGGTCTGTACGTGATGTTCGCTGTCGCGTAGTAAGCGTTGCTTGAATTAAGAGCAATATCAGAACGTTAACTAGATAGAGGCATTGTGCTGTGAATCTTAACGCAACAATCCTCGGCCAGGCCATCGCGTTTGTCCTGTTCGTTCTGTTCTGCATGAAGTACGTATGGCCGCCATTAATGGCAGCCATCGAAAAACGTCAGAAAGAAATTGCTGACGGTCTTGCTTCTGCGGAACGAGCACATAAGGATCTTGACCTTGCAAAGGCCAGCGCGACCGACCAGCTGAAAAAAGCGAAGGCGGAAGCTCAGGTAATTATTGAGCAGGCGAACAAACGTCGCGCTCAGATCCTGGACGAAGCCAAAACTGAAGCAGAGCAGGAACGTACTAAAATCGTGGCACAAGCGCAGGCGGAAATTGACGCCGAACGTAAACGTGCTCGCGAAGAACTGCGTAAGCAAGTCGCTATCCTGGCTGTTGCTGGCGCCGAGAAGATCATCGAACGTTCCGTGGATGAAGCTGCTAACAGCGACATCGTGGACAAACTTGTCGCTGAACTGTAAGGAGGGAGGGGCTGATGTCTGAATTTATTACGGTAGCTCGCCCCTACGCCAAAGCAGCTTTTGACTTTGCCGTTGAGCACCAGAGCGTTGACCGTTGGCAGGATATGCTGACGTTCGCCGCTGAGGTGACGAAGAACGAACAAATGGCAGAGCTTCTCTCTGGCGCGCTGGCGCCGGAAACGCTCGCTGAGTCGTTTATCGCAGTCTGCGGTGAGCAGCTGGACGAAAGCGGCCAAAACCTGATTAAGGTAATGGCTGAAAATAACCGTCTGAATGCGCTCCCGGATGTTCTTGAGCAGTTTATTCACCTGCGTGCAGCCAGTGAGGCTATCTCTGAGGTAGAAGTCACTTCTGCCAATGCACTGAGTGATGAGCAGCTTGCGAAGATCAGCGCCGCGATGGAAAAACGTCTGTCACGCAAAGTTAAGCTGAATTGCAAAATCGATAAGTCTGTAATGGCGGGCGTAATCATCCGTGCGGGTGATATGGTCATTGATGGCAGCGTACGCGGCCGTCTTGAGCGCCTTGCAGACGTCTTGCAGTCTTAAGGGGACTGGAGCATGCAACTGAATTCCACCGAAATCAGCGAACTGATCAAGCAGCGCATTGCTCAGTTCAGTGTTGTGAGCGAAGCTCATAACGAAGGTACTATTGTTTCTGTAAGTGACGGTGTTATCCGCATCCACGGCCTTGCCGATTGTATGCAGGGTGAGATGATTTCCCTGCCGGGTAACCGTTACGCTATCGCACTGAACCTGGAGCGCGACTCCGTAGGTGCAGTTGTGATGGGTCCATACGCTGACCTCGCCGAAGGCATGAAGGTTAAGTGTACGGGTCGTATCCTTGAAGTTCCGGTAGGCCGTGGCCTGCTGGGTCGTGTGGTGAACACTCTGGGTTCCCCAATCGACGGTAAAGGTCCGGTTGATAACGATGGCTTCTCGCCAATCGAAGTTATCGCACCGGGCGTAATCGAACGTCAGTCCGTCGATCAGCCGGTACAGACCGGTTATAAATCCGTTGATGCCATGATCCCAATCGGACGTGGTCAGCGTGAGCTGATCATCGGTGACCGTCAGACCGGTAAAACCGCGATGGCGATCGATGCGATCATCAACCAACGTGACTCCGGCATCAAATGTGTGTACGTGGCTATCGGCCAGAAAGCGTCCACCATTTCTAACGTGGTTCGTAAACTGGAAGAGCACGGCGCACTGTCCAACACTATCGTTGTTGTGGCTACCGCGTCTGAATCTGCTGCACTGCAATATCTGGCACCGTATGCTGGTTGCGCAATGGGCGAATACTTCCGTGACCGCGGTGAAGATGCACTGATCGTTTACGATGACCTGTCCAAACAGGCTGTTGCTTACCGTCAGGTTTCCCTGCTGCTGCGTCGTCCGCCAGGACGTGAAGCATTCCCAGGCGACGTATTTTACCTCCACTCCCGTCTGCTGGAGCGCGCATCCCGCGTTAACGCGGAATACGTTGAGAAGTTCACCAATGGTGAAGTTAAAGGTAAAACCGGCTCCCTGACCGCTCTGCCGATTATCGAAACCCAGGCGGGTGACGTTTCTGCGTTCGTTCCGACCAACGTAATCTCGATTACCGATGGTCAGATCTTCCTGGAAACCAACCTGTTTAACTCCGGTATTCGTCCGGCGGTTAACCCAGGTATCTCCGTATCGCGTGTAGGTGGTGCAGCGCAGACCAAGATCATCAAGAAACTGTCCGGTGGTATTCGTACCGCGCTGGCACAGTATCGTGAACTGGCCGCGTTTTCTCAGTTCGCTTCCGACCTGGATGAAGCTACGCGTAAGCAGCTGAGCCATGGTCAGAAAGTCACTGAGCTGCTGAAGCAGAAACAGTATGCCCCAATGTCTGTTGCACAACAGGGTGTGGTGTTGTTTGCGGCTGAACGCGGTTACCTCGAAGATGTGGAACTGGCGAAAATCGGTAGCTTTGAAGCCGCTCTGCTGGCTTACGTCGACCGTGATCACGCTCCGCTGATGCAAGAGATTAACCAGTCCGGTGGCTATAACGATGAAATCGAAGGCAAGCTGAAAGCTATCCTCGATTCCTTCAAAGCAACCCAGTCCTGGTAACGTCTGGCGGTCTGTCCTAGGGCGGACCGCAAGGCATTGAGGAGAAGCTCATGGCCGGCGCAAAAGAGATACGTAGTAAGATCGCAAGCGTCCAGAACACGCAGAAGATCACTAAAGCGATGGAGATGGTCGCCGCTTCCAAAATGCGTAAATCGCAGGATCGCATGGCGGCCAGCCGTCCTTATGCAGAGACCATGCGCAAAGTGATTGGTCACCTTGCGAATGGTAATCTGGAATATAAGCACCCTTACCTGGAAGAACGCGACGTTAAACGCGTGGGCTACCTGGTGGTGTCGACCGACCGTGGTCTGTGCGGCGGCTTGAACATTAACCTGTTCAAAAAACTGTTGGCGGATATGAAAGCATGGTCCGATAAAGGCGTTCAGTGCGACATCGCAATGATCGGCTCTAAGGGCGTGTCTTTCTTTAACTCTGTTGGCGGTAACGTGGTTGCTCAGGTAACCGGTATGGGGGATAACCCTTCCCTGTCCGAACTGATCGGTCCGGTTAAAGTGATGCTGCAGGCCTACGATGAAGGCCGTCTGGACAGACTGTACGTTGTCAGCAACAAATTTATTAACACCATGTCACAGGTTCCGACCCTGACTCAGATGTTGCCATTACCGGCATCAGAAGATGAAGAGTTGAAACAAAAAGCCTGGGATTACCTGTATGAACCAGACCCGAAACCGCTGCTGGATACCCTGCTGCGTCGTTACGTTGAATCTCAGGTTTATCAGGGCGTGGTAGAAAACCTGGCCAGCGAGCAGGCCGCACGTATGGTGGCGATGAAAGCCGCGACCGACAATGGCGGCAGCCTGATTAAAGAGCTGCAGTTGGTATACAACAAAGCTCGTCAGGCCAGCATTACTCAGGAACTCACCGAGATTGTCGGTGGTGCATCCGCGGTATAACCAGGTTAATTCGTAGAGGATTCAAGATGGCTACTGGAAAAATTGTCCAGGTAATCGGCGCCGTAGTTGACGTCGAATTCCCTCAGGATGCCGTACCGCGTGTGTACGAAGCCCTTGAGGTTCAGAATGGTAATGAAGTTCTGGTGCTGGAAGTTCAGCAGCAGCTCGGCGGCGGTATCGTACGTACCATCGCCATGGGTTCTTCCGACGGTCTGCGTCGTGGTCTGGAAGTAAAAGACCTCGAGCACCCGATCGAAGTCCCGGTAGGTAAAGCAACACTGGGTCGTATCATGAACGTATTGGGTCACCCGATCGACATGAAAGGCGACATCGGTGAAGAAGAGCGTTGGGCTATCCACCGCGCGGCACCGTCCTATGAAGAGCTGTCCAGCTCTCAGGAACTGCTGGAAACCGGCATTAAAGTTATCGACCTGATGTGTCCGTTCGCGAAGGGCGGTAAAGTCGGTCTGTTCGGTGGTGCGGGTGTAGGTAAAACCGTAAACATGATGGAGCTGATCCGTAACATCGCGATCGAACACTCCGGTTATTCTGTGTTTGCGGGTGTAGGTGAACGTACTCGTGAGGGTAACGACTTCTACCACGAAATGACCGATTCCAACGTTCTGGACAAAGTATCCCTGGTATATGGCCAGATGAACGAGCCGCCGGGAAACCGTCTGCGCGTTGCACTGACCGGCCTGACCATGGCTGAGAAATTCCGTGACGAAGGTCGTGACGTACTGCTGTTCGTTGATAACATCTACCGTTACACCCTGGCCGGTACGGAAGTATCCGCACTGCTGGGTCGTATGCCATCAGCGGTAGGCTATCAGCCGACTCTGGCGGAAGAGATGGGTGTTCTTCAGGAACGTATCACCTCGACCAAAACCGGTTCTATCACCTCCGTTCAGGCGGTATACGTACCTGCGGATGACTTGACTGACCCATCCCCAGCCACCACCTTTGCTCACTTAGATGCAACCGTGGTACTGAGCCGTCAGATCGCATCCCTGGGTATCTACCCGGCCGTTGACCCGCTGGACTCCACCAGCCGTCAGCTGGATCCGCTGGTTGTTGGTCAGGAACACTACGACACCGCGCGTGGCGTACAGTCCCTGCTGCAGCGTTACCAGGAACTGAAAGACATCATCGCCATCCTGGGTATGGATGAACTGTCTGAAGAAGACAAACTGGTGGTAGCACGTGCGCGTAAAATCCAGCGCTTCCTGTCCCAGCCGTTCTTCGTTGCGGAAGTATTTACCGGTTCTCCGGGTAAATACGTTTCCCTGAAAGACACCATCCGTGGCTTTAAAGGCATCATGGAAGGCGAATACGACCACCTGCCAGAGCAAGCGTTCTACATGGTTGGTTCTATCGACGAAGCCGTGGAAAAAGCGAAAAAACTTTAACGCCTTAATCGGAGGGTGATATGGCAATGACTTACCACCTGGACGTCGTCAGCGCAGAGCAACAAATGTTCTCTGGTCTGGTCGAAAAAATCCAGGTAACGGGCAGTGAAGGTGAACTGGGTATTTTCCCGGGACACGCACCGCTGCTCACCGCCATTAAGCCTGGTATGATCCGCATCGTTAAACAGTTCGGTCATGAAGAGTTTATCTATCTGTCCGGCGGCATTCTTGAAGTGCAGCCTGGCAACGTGACCGTACTGGCTGATACCGCGATTCGCGGGCAGGATCTCGATGAAGCGAGAGCCCTGGAAGCGAAACGTAAGGCAGAAGAGCACATTAAGAGCTCTCATGGTGACGTGGATTACGCTCAGGCATCTGCGGAACTGGCCAAAGCGATCGCCAAACTGCGCGTTATCGAGTTGACCAAAAAAGCGATGTAACACCGGCTTGAAACACAAAAACCAGTCTGATTTCAGGCTGGTTTTTTTATGCCTGTGTTTTAGATTATTTGAAACTGAAAAGGTATTTTAAAATTTATGTGATATTCATCACATAAATATTGATCGATTAAAAAATGAAGCGTAGACTCTTTTTTGTGATGAGTGTCACATAATTAACTCAGATAAAAACGGGATACCAACATGAAACTGATCAACAAAATCATCGCCCTTTTCAGCAGCATGAACGTCTCTTTCGGCACGTTCAACCTGTAATACCTGCTTTAATGTGGCGCGATGCTTTGCGTAATTTATAAGCTAGCGCCATCTGCTCTCCTGTCGTTTTCGCACTATCCCCCGCCTCGATCCACTCCTTCTATTACTCCCTGAATTCGATAAATAAAATTGAGTCCGGACACTGAATTCTTTATTCATGGGGCAAAAAAATAGCAAAAACATTAACCTAAGGCTTTAATAAGAGCAGTCTCCTGTTTTTGGGAAGACAAAAGGCGTAGATATCGACGAAAATAGTGGGCTAAACGATAGGTATTTTCCCCTATTGAACGTTTTATCTTCGGCCCATTTCACGATGAAAAAAATGTAGTATTTTCAATGTGAAACGGTATAAATTCGTTCTTAAATTACAGTCAGGACGTGTATGTTGAATAGTGCTATGAGCGTCGTGATCCTTGCCGCAGGCAAAGGTACACGTATGTATTCCGATCTTCCTAAAGTGCTGCATACCCTCGCGGGCAAATCGATGGTCCAGCATGTCATTGATGCTGCTAATGAATTAGGCGCAACTCGCGTACATCTGGTCTACGGACACGGTGGCGATCTGCTTAAACAAACGCTGAAAGATGACAACCTGAACTGGGTTCTGCAAGCAGAGCAGTTGGGTACCGGTCATGCTATGCAGCAGGCGGCGCCATTCTTTGGTGATGACGAAGACATTTTGATGCTTTATGGCGATGTTCCGCTCATCTCCACCGACACCTTACAGCGTCTGCGCGATGCAAAACCGCAGGGTGGCATCGGCCTGTTAACGGTGAAACTGGATGACCCAACCGGCTACGGGCGTATTACGCGTGAAAACGGCGTGGTTACTGGCATCGTTGAGCATAAAGATGCCACCGACGAGCAGCGTCAGATTCAGGAAATCAATACCGGTATTCTGGTGGCTAACGGTGCAGACATGAAGTGCTGGCTGGCAAAACTCACCAACAATAATGCGCAGGGTGAATACTACATCACCGATATCATTGCGATGGCCTATCATGAAGGACGTGAGATTGCCGCGGTACATCCGGCGCGTATTAGCGAAACGGAAGGCGTCAATAATCGTCTGCAGCTTTCCCGACTGGAGCGCGTTTATCAGTCCGAGCAGGCAGAAAAACTGCTGCTGGCTGGCGTGATGCTGCGCGATCCGGCGCGTTTTGATCTACGCGGTACGCTTATTCACGGGCGCGATGTTGAAATTGATACTAACGTTATCATTGAAGGTCACGTGACCCTCGGCGATCGCGTCAAGATTGGCGCAGGTTGCGTCATCAAGAACAGCGTGATTGGTGATGACTGTGAGCTTAGCCCATACAGCGTTGTGGAAGATGCACGCCTCGATGCGGCATGTACTATCGGTCCGTTTGCACGTTTACGTCCCGGTGCTGAGCTGCAGGAAGGCGCACACGTGGGTAACTTCGTCGAAATGAAAAAAGCGCGTCTGGGTAAAGGCTCCAAAGCCGGTCATCTGACGTATCTGGGCGATGCAGAAATTGGCGATAACGTGAACATCGGCGCAGGGACTATTACCTGCAACTACGATGGTGCCAATAAGTTTAAAACCATTATTGGCGACGATGTGTTTGTTGGTTCTGATACTCAGCTGGTGGCGCCTGTCTCCGTGGGTAAAGGCGCGACTATTGCCGCCGGGACCACCGTAACGCGTGATGTCGCGGATAACGAACTGGTTATCAGCCGGGTACCGCAGGTCCATAAACAGGGCTGGAAGCGTCCGGTGAAGAAGAAGTAATTAATTTTTGCTGGATGGCGACTTTGCCTTATCTGACCTACGTGCGGTGACGTTCAGTAGGCCTGATAAACGTGATTGCCATCAGGCAGACAAGAGATGAGGGGATAATATAATCCTCCGCTCAACACGCAGTACCATAAAAATAACCCCACTCTCTACAAGGCTCGGGGCGCCCGGAATACGGGTATTACCCAAAGTATTTCACGCTGTAGCAAGGCGGCAAACTTGGGAATCTACGGGAGCTTACTAAAGTAAGTGACCGTAGTGAGCAAGTGTAGCCAACGCAGCTACGGCGTGAAAGACGAAGGGGAAACAGGTTGACCGACAACGACAGGCACAATGCCTAAATTCGGAATCTAAAAATATGTGTGGAATTGTTGGCGCTATCGCGCAGCGTGATGTTGCTGAAATCCTTCTCGAAGGTTTACGTCGTCTGGAATATCGTGGTTATGACTCTGCCGGTCTGGCAGTTGTCGATGCTGAAGGCAAAATGACCCGTCTGCGTCGTCTGGGCAAAGTACAGATGCTTACCGCGGCTGCGGAAGATCATCCGTTACATGGCGGCACCGGTATTGCTCACACGCGTTGGGCAACGCACGGCGAACCTTCAGAAGCGAACGCGCATCCGCATGTTTCTGATCACATTGTGGTGGTGCATAACGGCATCATCGAAAACCATGAACCGCTGCGTGAAATGCTGAAAACACGTGGCTACACTTTTGTGTCAGAAACCGACACCGAAGTGATTGCTCACCTGGTGCACTGGGAGCTGGAGCAGGGCGGTACTCTGCGTGAGGCCGTACTGCGGACTATCCCGCAGCTACGCGGTGCATACGGTACGGTGATCATGGATACCCGTAACCCTGAAATCCTGCTGGCGGCGCGTTCTGGTAGCCCGCTGGTAATTGGTTTGGGCATGGGTGAGAACTTTATCGCTTCCGATCAGCTGGCGCTGCTGCCGGTAACCCGTCGCTTTATCTTCCTGGAAGAAGGCGATATTGCGGAAGTGACTCGTCGTTCAGTGACCATTTTCGACAAGTCTGGCGTGGAAGTTAAACGTCAGGACATTGAATCCAGTCTGCAATATGACGCGGGCGAAAAAGGTATCTATCGCCACTACATGCAGAAAGAGATCTACGAACAGCCGAATGCGATCAAAAATACGCTGACCGGGCGCATCAGCCACGGTGAGGTGGATTTAAGCGAGCTGGGTCCGCATGCCAACGAGATGCTGTCTCAGGTGGAGCATATTCAGATCATCGCCTGTGGTACGTCGTACAACTCCGGTATGGTGTCTCGCTACTGGTTTGAGTCGCTGGCGGGTATTCCGTGTGATGTAGAAATCGCCTCTGAATTCCGTTACCGCAAATCAGCGGTGCGTCGCAACAGCCTGATGATCACCCTGTCCCAGTCTGGTGAAACGGCGGATACCCTGGCGGGTCTGCGCTTATCAAAAGAGCTGGGTTATCTGGGATCGCTGGCGATTTGTAACGTACCGGGTTCTTCTCTGGTGCGTGAATCCGACCTGGCGATGATGACCAACGCCGGTACCGAAATCGGCGTGGCCTCCACGAAAGCATTTACCACCCAACTGACTGTACTGCTGATGCTGGTGGCGAAACTGTCACGTCTTAAAGGCCTGGATGCGTCTATTGAGCATGACATCGTTCACGGTCTGCAGGCGCTGCCGAACCGTATTGAGCAGATGCTGTCTCAGGACAAACGCATTGCTGCCCTGGCAGAAGATTTCTCTGACAAACACCATGCGCTGTTCCTCGGCCGTGGCGATCAGTATCCGATTGCGCTGGAAGGCGCGCTGAAGCTGAAAGAGATCTCTTATATTCACGCGGAAGCCTACGCAGCTGGCGAGCTGAAACACGGCCCGCTGGCGCTGATTGATGCGGATATGCCGGTTATCGTCGTGGCACCGAACAACGAACTGTTGGAAAAACTGAAATCCAACATTGAAGAAGTTCGTGCCCGTGGCGGCCAACTGTACGTCTTCGCCGATCAAGATGCGGGCTTTACCAGCAACGAAAACATGCACATCATTGAGATGCCGCATGTGGAAGAGGTGATTGCTCCGATCTTCTATACCGTTCCGCTGCAACTGCTGGCGTATCACGTGGCGCTGATTAAAGGCACCGATGTCGATCAGCCGCGCAACCTGGCGAAGTCGGTTACCGTAGAGTAACGCGCCACGCGATTTATCGCGGAGATAGCGCTAAAAATCCGGCGTGCTGTTACGGCACTCCGGATTTTTTTATGTCTAAAATCAGTATATTAAATGAGGCAGAAGATGACGCAGGACTATCGTAAGTCGGTGTTCAGGGCAATGGACTACATCAGCCAGCATCTGGATCTTAATCCGACTCTGGAAGAGGTCTCGCGCGAGGTCGCTGTGTCCTGCTATCACTTTCATCGCATCTTCAAAGCACAGGTTGGCGAAACGGTCGCTGAATTTACCCGTCGTCTGCGGATGGAAAAGGCCGCTATGAGCCTGATTGATGCACCGCATAGCGATATTACCGGGCTGGCATTACAGGTCGGATTTTCCAGTTCGCAAAACTTTGCCCGGGCATTTCGCCGTCATTTTTCCGTATCGCCAGGCGAATTTCGTCGCTCCCTTCGGGAGGCAATAAAAAGCAAGACAGGACACGTCTCTCAGCAAAAAAGCACCTATTCTCAGTGCGATACTACCCAGGCACACTGGCATACAGCAGGCTTTTTGGGTGCAAAAGTCATTGCGCTCCCCACGCGTAGGGTCGCATTTATGCGCCGATTTGGACCATACGGTAAAGAGACCTGCCAACAAACGCATCAGGACTTGTTGACCTCGTTGCCCGCCAGAACGCCGTTACAGGCTGCCGGAATGCTATGTGTTTACTGGGATCCGCCAGATGTGACGGCAGAACAGCATTGCCGCACGGATGTTGGTTTTGAACTCAGCGAGGGGGAGCAGGTCAGTCGACATATCGCCGTGCAGACAATAGCCGCCGGAAATTATCTGGTATGCAAGTGCGCAGCTTGGGGAGATCAGGTTGATAACACCTGGGCGCTCGCCTTTGCCTGGATGCGAACGAAAGGGCTGATGAAAAGAGATAAACCTTGCTACGAAATGTATTACAACGAAACCAATGCCGCGCAGGATTATTATGTCTATGACATTTGCATCCCTTTGAATTAACGCCAGAAAAATAGCTATCTACACATCAACGAATACGTTTATTCGCAACGCAATGGAGTTAATTTTTCATGAGAATTTCAATGCTCTTTCTGGCATGTTCACTGGCCGTCACGTCTTCCACGGTCTCTGCTCTGGAAGGTAATAAAATGATTATCTTTGGCGGGGAAATCTACAGCGCCGATCCAAATAATCCCTCTCCACAAGCCATCGCTATTGAAGGCAAAAAAATCATTGCCGTGGGAACGTTCAACGATGTGCTGAAGAAGGCCGGTTCTGATGCTATTCGCATTGATTTGCAGGGTAATTACCTGATGCCGGGGTTGATCGACAGCCACGCCCATGTTGCTGATGGCGGATTTAAAACGATCACCGTCGAATTTCCTGAAGGGATGACAAAAGCGGCAGCGATTAGAGCGTTTGTCGATAAAAATAAGCGTAACCCTCAGCGCGATCTCCATGGCGTCCAGTTTTACAGCAATGTATTCCTGGATTACTGGGACAATATTAGCCTGCTGGATAGCGTATTTAATGCGCCAGAATATCAGGATACGCCGGTGGTGCTGGCTGGATCGGATGCCCATACCGGCTGGGTTAATAACGCCATGTTACGTAAAGCCAAGTTGGATCCCCAGGCCATTGCTGACGCTGGCAACAGTATAAGAACCAATGTTGGGCTAACCCCCAATGGAAAACTCAACGGCTTTGTCTCCGAAGGCGCATGGGATCGGGTGCTCGGTGCCATTCCTCCCGTCGATAACGACAAAATTGCGCAGTCGATTATCGCTGGATCAAAGGTGATGAACCGCTATGGTATCACCGCCTGGATGGAGCCGCTGAGCAACCTGCGCCCGCTGGCACCGTCATTTGATGCTCACCCGGGACGCAACGATGAAGGGCTACTTCCGGCGTACAGTTCTCTGGCGAAGGACGGAAAACTCACCGCCCACGTAACCGGTCTGGCATTGGTCAATATTAACGCTTCTCCAGCAGCCATTGATGACGTAGTGGCTATCAGGGATAAATATGCCGGAATACCCGATATCAAGCTGGCTGGGATTAAAATCTTTCAGGACGGAGTGATTGAATATCCGTCCCAGACCGCGAAGTTGAGTCAGTCATACCTGAATCGACTTGGCTACAGTGGTAGTAACTCGCTGGATAAAGTGACGTTCTGTTCGCTGGTGGCCAAAGCGGATGCTGAAAAGTTGATTGCCCACTTTCATGCTATCGGCGATCGCGCCGTGCAGGAGTCACTGGATGCGGTTGCCTGTGCGCGCGAAAAGAATGGCAACAGCGGCATATTGCACAGCATTACCCACCTGGAAATAGTCAACCCGCAGAGCCTCCCTCAATTTCAGCAGTTGAACGTCGCAGCGTCTATGCAGTTGCTGTGGGCGGGTAAAGACGGTGCAACGACAACTCTGCTGGATGGCAAAGTGCCAGCGCCGTTACTCCAACACCTTTATCCTGCTGGCGATCTGTTCCGCCATCACGCGCTGATTGCGGGGGCCAGCGACTGGCCGGTATCTAGCCCCAACCCGCTGTTTGCCATTTACACGGCAGTTACGCGGATGGGGGAAGAGGGCGAACTGCCACCTGAGAGTGAAAAAATCAGCCGTGCCGCGATGCTACAGGCTTACACCCTGAATGCAGCAAAAGTTATTGGCCGCGATAAAGAAACGGGCTCAATTGCCGTAGGGAAAAGTGCTGACCTGGTGCTGTTCGATCGCAACCTTGAGAAAGTGAGTATTGAAAAGCTACGGGATGCCACGGTGCTTTGGACGATGTTTGCCGGAAAAAAAGTCTATAGCGGGAAGTAAACTGCTGCTGAAAGGCCACCGGGAGGTGGTCTTTTACATTACGATAGCCTGTTTTTTGAACCGTTAGAAAAGAAATACATCACGGCATTTTGATGAAAAATAGTCATCCTTGGCTACGCTTTTAAGTGTCATAAAAATAAAATTTTCGCGAAATGTTATTGTCATGAAATGCGTTAATAACTTGTTTTTGAAGTGTTTTTTAAATTCTGTATTTCACTTTTTTCCATTGTCATAAAACTGTCATATTTCGTACATTTAACTGTCACCTGTTTGTCCTATTTTGCTCACAGTAGCAACTCAAACAATGATTTACGAAAACCGTGCAGGAGACATTATGAAAGTTATGCGTACCACTGTCGCAACTGTTGTCGCCGCGACCTTATCCATGAGCGCGTTCTCTGTATTTGCCGCAGCGAGCCTGACAGGTGCAGGTGCAACTTTTCCTGCGCCAGTGTATGCCAAATGGGCTGATACTTATCAGAAAGAGACCGGTAGTAAAGTCAACTACCAGGGTATCGGCTCCTCCGGTGGTGTAAAACAAATTACGGCAAATACCGTTGATTTCGGCGCTTCTGATGCACCGTTGTCTGATGAGAAACTGGCGCAGGAAGGCCTGTTCCAGTTCCCGACCGTGATCGGCGGTGTCGTGCTGGCTGTAAATATCCCTGGCCTGAAATCCGGCGAACTGGTGCTGGACGGTAAGACCCTGGGTGATATCTACCTCGGCAAAATCAAGAAGTGGGATGATGAAGCCATCACCAAACTGAACCCAGGGCTGAAACTGCCTTCGCAGAACATCGCCGTTGTGCGTCGTGCTGATGGTTCCGGTACCTCTTTCGTGTTCACCAGCTACTTGGCAAAAGTGAACGAAGAGTGGAAATCTAAAATTGGTGCAGGCTCTACCGTTAACTGGCCAACCGGTCTGGGTGGTAAAGGTAACGACGGTATCGCCGCGTTCGTACAGCGTCTGCCAGGCTCCATTGGTTACGTTGAATATGCTTACGCTAAGCAGAACAACCTGGCCTATACCAAACTGATTTCTGCTGACGGTAAACCGGTAAGCCCGACCGAAGAAAACTTTGCAAATGCGGCAAAAGGTGCTGACTGGAGCAAAACCTTCGCCCAGGATCTGACTAACCAGAAAGGTGATGAGGCGTGGCCGATTACGTCCACCACATTCATCCTGGTTCACAAAGAGCAGAAGAAACCTGAGCAGGGCGTTGAAGTGCTGAAGTTCTTTGACTGGGCGTACAAAAATGGCGGTAAACAGGCGAATGACCTGGATTACGCCAGCCTGCCGGATAACGTGGTTGAGCAGATTCGTGCTGCATGGAAGACCAACGTGAAAGACAGCAGCGGTAAAGCACTGTACTAATAGAATATCTTTGACGAATTGGCGGATGGCGCTACGCTTATCCGCCCTACGGTTTCTACCGTAGGCCCAGAGTGTAGGCCGGATAAGCGTAGCGCCATCCGGCATGGGCAACTGAGTAAACGAGTTTAACTTAAAGAGTGATTTATGGCTGCAACCAAGCCTGCTTTTAACCCACCGGGTAAAAAGGGTGACATGATATTCAGCGTGCTGGTAAAACTGGCTGCGCTGATTGTGCTATTGATGTTGGGTGGCATTATTGTCTCTCTGATCATCTCCTCCTGGCCAAGCATTCAAAAATTTGGTTTCTCATTTTTGTGGACCAAAGAGTGGGATGCGCCAAACGACATCTACGGTGCGCTGGTACCGATTTACGGTACGCTGGTGACCTCGTTTATCGCCTTGCTGATCGCCGTTCCGGTGAGCTTCGGCATCGCTTTATTTTTGACTGAGTTAGCACCTAACTGGTTACGTCGCCCGCTGGGCATTGCAATTGAACTGCTGGCGGCGATCCCGAGTATTGTTTACGGCATGTGGGGCCTGTTTATTTTTGCCCCGCTGTTTGCAACCTACTTTCAGGAGCCGGTGGGTAACATCCTTTCCAACATACCGTTTGTGGGTGCCCTGTTTGCGGGTCCGGCCTTTGGTATCGGTATTCTGGCAGCCGGTGTGATCCTGGCCATTATGATCATCCCGTACATTGCGGCGGTCATGCGCGATGTGTTCGAACAAACACCGGTACTGATGAAAGAGTCAGCCTATGGCATCGGCTGTACTACCTGGGAAGTCATCTGGCGCATCGTCCTTCCGTTCACCAAAAATGGGGTGATTGGCGGCGTGATGTTGGGTCTTGGCCGCGCGCTGGGTGAAACCATGGCGGTGACCTTTATCATCGGTAACACCTACCAGCTCGACAGTGCATCGCTGTTTATGCCGGGTAACAGTATTACCTCTGCGTTGGCGAATGAATTTGCCGAAGCGGAATCTGGCCTGCATGTGGCTGCGTTGATGGAACTGGGGTTGATCCTGTTTGTGATCACCTTCATCGTGCTGGCAGCGTCTAAGTTCATGATCATGCGCCTTGCGAAGAACGAGGGGGCACGCTAATGGCTACGCTTGATATGCAAAACACCGCCGCGCTGGCGGAGTCTCGTCGTAAGATGCAGGCACGTCGCCGCTTGAAAAACCGCATCGCACTGACACTCTCAATGGGGACGATGGCGTTCGGTCTGTTCTGGTTGGTGTGGATACTGTTCTCAACGGTGGTTCGCGGTATCGACGGTATGTCGCTGGCGCTGTTCACTGAAATGACGCCGCCGCCGAATACGGCGGGTGGCGGTCTGGCGAATGCCCTGGCGGGCAGTGGGCTGTTGATCCTGTGGGCGACCGTGTTGGGTACGCCGCTCGGTATTATGGCGGGCATCTATCTGGCCGAGTACGGGCGTAAGTCCTGGCTGGCTGAGATTATCCGCTTTATCAACGACATCCTGCTGTCTGCGCCGTCGATTGTTGTGGGTCTGTTCGTTTACACCGTGGTCGTCGCGAAAATGGAACACTTCTCTGGCTGGGCGGGCGTGATTGCGCTGGCGCTGCTGCAGGTGCCAATCGTGATTCGTACCACCGAAAACATGCTCAAACTGGTGCCGGATAGCCTGCGTGAAGCGGCCTATGCGCTGGGTACGCCGAAGTGGAAGATGATTTCAGCGATCACCCTGAAGGCGTCTGTCTCCGGCATTATCACCGGTGTCTTGCTGGCGATTGCGCGTATTGCCGGTGAAACCGCTCCGCTGCTGTTTACATCGCTCTCCAATCAGTTCTGGAGCACCGACATGATGCAGCCGATAGCCAACCTGCCGGTGACCATCTTTAAGTTTGCGATGAGCCCATTTGTGGAATGGCAGCAACTGGCCTGGGCCGGGGTGCTGATTATTACCCTGTGCGTACTGCTGCTGAACATTCTGGCACGCGTTATTTTCGCGAAGAAGAAACACGGTTAAGACGAATTGCCGGATGGCGGCGTAAACGCCTTATCCGGCCTACGGTCGAACATATTTGTAGGCCTGATAAGCTGCGCGCCATCAGGCATGATAAGGAATAGATTGAAATGAGTATGGTTGATACTGCCCCAGGTAAGATTCAGGTTCGTGATTTGAACTTCTACTACGGCAAATTCCATGCCCTGAAGAACATCAACCTGGATATCGCTAAAAACCAGGTCACGGCGTTTATCGGGCCATCAGGCTGTGGTAAATCAACGCTTCTGCGTACCTTCAACAAAATGTTTGAACTGTATCCAGAACAGCGTGCGGAAGGTGAAATTCTGCTGGATGGCGACAATATTCTCACCAATACCCAGGATATCGCGCTGCTGCGTGCCAAAGTAGGGATGGTGTTCCAGAAGCCGACGCCGTTCCCGATGTCCATCTACGACAACATCGCGTTTGGTGTCCGTCTGTTTGAAAAACTCTCGCGTGCAGATATGGACGAGCGCGTGCAGTGGGCCTTGACCAAGGCCGCATTATGGAATGAAACCAAAGATAAACTACACCAGAGCGGGTACTCTCTCTCCGGTGGTCAGCAGCAGCGTTTGTGCATTGCGCGTGGTATTGCCATTCGGCCTGAGGTGTTGCTGCTGGATGAGCCGTGTTCGGCGCTCGACCCGATCTCTACCGGGCGTATTGAAGAGCTGATCACCGAGCTGAAAGAGGATTACACCGTCGTTATCGTTACCCACAACATGCAGCAGGCTGCGCGTTGTTCCGACCACACGGCGTTTATGTACCTGGGCGAGTTGATTGAGTTCAGCAACACGGACGATCTGTTCACCAAGCCCGCGAAGAAACAAACAGAAGATTATATCACCGGCCGTTACGGTTGATTCAGGAGCGCGTTATGGACAGTCTGAACCTTAATAAACATATTTCCGGCCAGTTCAACGCAGAACTGGAAAGCATCCGCACCCAGGTAATGACCATGGGCGGCATGGTGGAGCAGCAGCTTTCTGATGCCATTACCGCTATGCACAACCAGGACAGCGAGCTGGCGAAGCGCGTCATTGAGGGCGATAAGAACGTCAACATGATGGAAGTGGCGATTGATGAAGCCTGTGTGCGCATCATTGCCAAGCGTCAGCCGACGGCGAGCGACCTGCGCCTGGTGATGGCAATCATCAAAACTATCGCCGAGCTGGAACGTATTGGTGATGTAGCGGATAAAATTTGCCGTACCGCGCTGGAGAAATTCTCCCTGCAGCATCAGCCGTTGCTGGTAAGCCTGGAATCACTGGGTCGCCATACGGTGCAAATGCTGCATGATGTTCTGGATGCATTTGCGCGGATGGATCTGGACGAAGCGGTGCGTATTTACCGTGAAGACAGGAAAGTTGACCAGGAATATGAGGGCATCGTACGCCAACTGATGACCTATATGATGGAAGACCCGCGCACCATTCCGAGCGTGCTGACCGCACTGTTCTGCGCCCGTTCTATCGAGCGTATCGGTGACCGTTGCCAGAATATTTGCGAATACATCTTCTACTTCGTGAAGGGACAAGATTTCCGTCACGTCGGCGGCGATGAGCTGGATAAGCTGCTGGCGGGTAAAGACCCGAAGGAATAAGCGGCTTGTTGCGTTCGCCGGGATCCCCGGCGTCGCTATTGTAGGCCGGATAAGGCGTTACGCCGCATCCGGCATTCTGCGCCATCCGCTTTATGGCGCTTTGCTTATCAGGCCTACTGTTTAATCGACGATATTCCAACCCCGCGCCTTCCACAATGCCGGCAACTGTGCCAGATCGGTAAAGGTCGTCACTTTAGGATGATCGATCGGTTTGTTGTGCGAATCGGCGCAGAAGTAGAACACCTCCATCCCGGCATCAATCCCTGACTGCGCACCCGCTGCAGAATCATCCACCAGAATGCAGTTTTGCGGATTGACGTTCATGGCTTTTGCCGCATGGAACATCAGCGCCGGATCGGGCTTCCAGCGTTGGATATCATAGCCGCTGAACAGTAAATCCGGGAAATGATGCAGCATGCCTAGCTTGCCCAACGAGTGCTGCATTTTGCTGACCGGACCGTTCGACACCACGCACATCGGCACTGCCATGCTATCCAGCAGCGCGTTGGCACCCGCAATCACCTCCAGTTCCGTATCGAACAGGCGTGCGACCTCGGCGCGGTAAATCGGTTCTAGTTCGGCTTTTGCCAGTTCGACACCGTGCTCGTCGTTGATAATGTCGATGATCTCGTAGAGCTTTACCCCCTTGAAGCGTTTAAACGTCTCTTCAAGATCGAGCGTAATGCCAAACGCCTGGAACATGCTGACATACGCGCGAGAACAAATGACTTCACTGTCGACGAGGGTTCCGTCACAGTCAAAAAATACAGCTTCTATCTGGGACATGTCATTTCCGTTTTAACAAGTTTAACGTTTACGTACAGCATTATTGGGCGACGCAATCGTTGCCGTATAAGCAAAATCAATGGAAAAAAATCGCTCATAACCCACCCTATTGTCGCATTTTGGTATAGGATAGCGACGAATTTTCCCTCCTTGTTCGGAAATTGATAATGAGTCAACAACACACAACCCAGGCTTCTGGCCGGGGCATACTGGAACGCGTGTTTAAACTGCGCGAACATGGCACGACGGCACGGACCGAAGTGATCGCCGGTTTCACCACGTTCCTGACGATGGTCTACATCGTTTTCGTCAACCCGCAAATTCTGGGCGTAGCCGGAATGGACACCAGTGCCGTCTTCGTGACCACCTGTCTGATTGCGGCGCTGGGCAGTATCCTGATGGGCGTATTCGCTAACCTGCCGGTGGCGCTGGCGCCAGCGATGGGGCTGAACGCCTTCTTCGCGTTCGTCGTGGTACAGGCAATGGGCCTGCCGTGGCAGGTAGGTATGGGCGCTATCTTCTGGGGTGCGGTGGGTCTGCTGCTGCTGACTATCTTCCGCGTGCGTTACTGGATGATTGCCAACATTCCGGTCAGTCTGCGCGTGGGGATCACCAGCGGTATCGGTCTGTTTATCGGCATGATGGGGCTGAAAAATGCCGGCGTTATCGTGGCGAACAAGGATACGCTGGTTTCCATTGGTAACCTGACTTCTCACAGCGTGCTGCTGGGGGTCTTGGGCTTCTTCATTATCGCTATTCTGGCGTCCCGCAACATTCATGCGGCGGTGCTGGTTTCGATTATCGTCACCACCCTGCTGGGCTGGATGCTGGGCGATGTGCACTATAACGGTATCGTTTCTGCACCACCGAGCATCACCACCGTTGTGGGCCATGTTGACCTTGCCGGGTCGTTCAACCTGGGGCTGGCGGGGGTGATCTTCTCCTTCATGCTGGTTAACCTGTTCGACTCCTCCGGTACGCTTATTGGTGTGACGGACAAAGCGGGTCTGGCCGATGAAAAAGGCAAGTTTCCGCGCATGAAGCAGGCGCTGTTTGTGGATAGCGTCTCCTCGGTTGCCGGGTCCTTTATCGGTACTTCTTCGGTGACTGCGTATATCGAGTCGTCTTCCGGGGTTTCAGTTGGCGGGCGTACTGGTCTGACGGCTGTCGTGGTGGGGATCCTGTTCCTGCTGGTGATTTTCCTGTCGCCGCTGGCGGGAATGGTGCCGCCCTATGCGGCAGCAGGTGCGCTGATTTATGTCGGTGTGCTGATGACCTCCAGCCTGTCACGCGTGAAGTGGGATGACCTGACCGAAGCGGTCCCGGCGTTTATTACCGCCGTGATGATGCCGTTTAGCTTCTCGATTACCGAAGGTATCGCGCTGGGCTTTATTTCCTACTGTGTAATGAAAATCGGTACCGGACGCTTCCGCGACCTCAGCCCATGCGTGATCGTTGTGGCGCTGCTGTTTGTGCTGAAGATTGTGTTTATCGACGCACACTAAAATATCGGTATTCTCTACAGCCCGCCCGGCATTACTGCTGGCGGGCTTTTTCTTTTATGCTTTTACGCGCTGAATATAATCCCCGAAGGCGGCTAACTGGCCCGTCAGGTGATCCAGCGTGCTTTGATCAATCACTTCGCCGGTTTGTGTATCCACTTTATTCTGAATGACACCGCCCATAAACTCCGGTTTATTCATGACCATGGCGTCAAGGAACACCAGAATCTGGCGCAGATGGTACTGACAGCGGGCACCGCCAATCGCGCCCATTGAGCTGGTCTGGATCAGCACCGGTTTGCCTGCCAGAGGCTGATCGGGCAGACGGGACAGCCAGTCGATGGCGTTCTTCAGTCCACCTGGTACCGAATAGTTATATTCTGGTGTGACAATCACCACGCCATCCGCTTTTCTGATCTGCTCCGCCAGCGCTTCTACGCTTGCCGGAAAACCTTCTTCCTGCTGGAGATCGGCATCGTACAGTGGAATATCGCCAATCGACGGTAATGCGTTGACGTCCATCCCTGCCGGGGCAATTTTTGGCAGCGTACGGGCAACCATTCCATTAAATGAGCCTTTGCGCAGGCTCCCCAGTAACGTAACAACATTCAATGTTTCGGACATGGTTACTCCTGTTTCATCATGAAGGTTAAATCAGTTAAGCGTGTAGCTCTTCGCTGCGGATAATTGAGAGAAGCGGATCAGGCGGCCCGTTGGCGCATTGGCGCGAGTCTGGATATCGGGCAAACTTTTCCAATCCTGCTTACCATCAAACTCCCAAACCTTGAGTTTTTCAATGGCTGGCGTCACCGCGACCGACCACACCAGCACATCTTCCGCATCGCAAATGGCTTCGATCTGCGCCGTATGGGCGCATTTCAGGCGTCCGGCGCCGGGTAACAACTGGAGTTCGCGCGGATCGTCATTGCTCATATCACCGGTAAGTTTGAGTACGCTCTGGCGCAGGGTAATGAGCTGTGCGCGTGCTTCATTCGGATCGCTTTGGTTGTTGATCCACAGGTTTTCGTTGCTGGAAAAGCGCCTGGTGTCCGTCGAATGTGGATAGTTAAACCCACGGATTGCTCGCTGAAGTTCCATATCCAGGCCGCAGCTGCCTTCTGTCGTCAGCGCAACGCCGACGATATTTCCGGCGTAGGAAATGGAAAATCCGGGCAGATTTTTATCGCGAAAGACCGGTTTGCCTTTGGCATGTTGCACGATTTCGGGCAGCGAGCTGGTGCCGTAAAGCATAAACATCAGTTCAGCGAGGAGGCTTCTGGAGGCCAGAAAGCGTGTTCGGCGGTGAGTTGGGAGGCTGTTTGCTTCGATATGACATGGAGAAGGGAGGCGAACTGAAATCAGGTGTCCCTCCGTAAGAATCCCTCTGGCAAAATGTGTCGCCATTTTTCGCTCCGTGATTAATGGTCCGTGATTATTACCAGAGTAACATTTACACGGCGTCCAGGCAGGCTTTGCTGCCTAAAAATCAGGCGAAAACGGGATACATTACGCGACATTTACATTTCTGACACTATCATGGTTAATTTAGCAACAATTTGGGCGCGCAGTGTCAGGACATATCACGATAGAGCGTCTTGATCGTGTCTTTCAGCCAGACGATCTTTGGATTGTGGCTGTTACGTTTATGCCAGAGCAGGGTGAACGGTACGCGCATTTTTTCCAGCTGTGCGGTATCAAAGGGCAGCGGGCGTGCCACCAGTGGAAGCTGGTGGAGTTGATTATAACGCTGACAGTAGACTGGGGCAGTGGCTATCAACGCGTGATCCGGTTGGGCGGCCATAAACAGAGACTGCTCAAACCCCGGTAGGCTCAGGGCGATAGTGCGTTTGCGTCCCATCTCCTGCAGCACATCGTCCAGCGCCCAGGTATCGCTTTGTTCCCAACTGATGCTGATATGCGGATAGCGCAGGAAGGTCTCCAGGTTCCACTCTTCTCGTAACGCCGGATGATCTTCGCGCAGCCAGACGCAGGGGAGATCGGAAAACAGCACCTCATGGTCGATAGATAACGGCAGCAGGCTCAGCAACTCGCGTGAGCGCGGGTGGCTTTCGCGCCCGGTAAACCCGATATCCACCTCACCGCGAATAATGGCGTCCAGCGAATCGTAATCCCAGTTGCGCACTTTGATGGACGCTTGCGGATAGCGTTGATAAATCTGCTGCGAGAGTGCGTTGAACATGATCATCACCAGCGGCGTCTCGGCCACCAGATCAAACTTCAACCCGCGCGGTGCTTCGTGATGCGGCTTATCGAGCAACTGATTGCCCATCTGCATCCACTCCGCCAGGTTCTGTTCCATACTGACCATCAACGGCGTCGGCGTCAGCCCCAGCGGGGTGTTTACAAACAGCGGATCGTCAAACCAGGATCTCAGCTTCGCCAACGATTTACTGACCGCCGACGGCGTGACGTTCATCCGTTTGGCGGTTTTGGTGACGCTGCGCTCCTGCATCAGGAGCTGCAGGCAGAGCAGTAAATTAAGATCGAGACTGCTGAGGGATTTCTTCATGAGTAGGCGCGGACCGGTTAGGAGCAACAGTGATAATCAGCATGATGCTCACTATGCTACAGCCAATCAGAATCCCGATCAGCATATTCAACGCGTCAAGCCCGAGGACAGCCGCCAGCCAAATCCACAGCGATGAGCCACAAACCTGGGCGATGCCTAGCGTTGAGCTGGCGACGCCCGCTCGCAGCGAGAACGGTCCCAGCGCCTGGCTCATGGCAACGCCGAAACCAACCGAGAAACCGGCGCAGATTAACGTCAGGCCAAACAGTGTAACGGTGTGCGTGCTGGCAAGGGTTAACACCACGCCTGCGCTCAGGAACAGCACCTGCGAGGCCAGCATCAGAGTGCGGGGCTTAAACAGGCTCAGGGCGAACGGCGTGGAGAAAGAGACCGCCATACTGACCCCTGCGGTCATCGCCATGGTCGTGGCGTATTCACCACGGTCAAAACCCATTACCTCCATCAACAGTACTGGTGAGGTGTTGACGAAGGTGAGGATCACCGACACGCTAAGCGTGGTAATCGCCAGTCGGCTTAAGAAAAAGCGGTTTACCAGCGATTCGGTGCGCTGCTCAACGCCCGCCGACGTCGACAGCCTCGCTGGGCGCGATTCTCGCAGGATAAACACCGACAGCAGGCAAACTGCCACGCCCATACCAATCATCGTGTAGAACAGGCTCTGCCACGGGTATTTGAGCATAATCAGATGCCCCATTACCGGGGCCAGAACTGGCACGATACAGGTGATACCGTTCAACAGAGACAGCACCTTCGCCCGGCGGCGATCGTCGAGCGTATCGCGCAAAATCGCAAAGGCCACTACATAACAGCAGCCTGCGCCAATTCCCTGAATAAAACGGCCCACCAGGAACGGCGTACCGCTCTCGGCGAATGAACACAGGGCGGAAGCAAAAATAAAGATCAGGGCGCCGACAATCGCGACCGGTTTACGACCCGATTGGTCGGCAATCTTACCGGCGAACAGCATCGCCGCAGCCATTCCGGCCAGATACACCGAAAATGCGATATGCAGCTGTGCTTCGCTGGCGTTAAGGTCGGCGGCAATACGCGGTAACCCCACCAGATACATATCAATACCGGCAGGATAAAGCAGAACCAGAGCAAAACTGCAGATTAAAAAGCGTGTCATAGCGACCTCATGAGGAATGTGGCGCTAAGAATACGGGGAGAGCGTCAGTAGCACGAGTTGCCATTCGGACAACAGTGATTTCCTGTGAGGAAATCACTTGTTGCCGGATGGCGACTTTGCCTTATCGGGCCTACGGGTCCTGTAGGCCCGGCAAGCATCGCGCCACCGGGCAACATAACGTTACTTACCGATACAGAAGCTGGAGAAAATCCGTCCCAGCAGATCGTCGGAGGTAAACTCCCCAGTAATCTCACTGAGATTCTGCTGCGCGAGGCGTAGCTCTTCTGCCAGCAATTCTCCGGCCCTGGCGCCCAACAGCTGAGCTTTGCCTTGCTCGAGATGCTCTGCCGCTTCTGCCAGTGCCTGCAGGTGACGACGGCGCGCCAGGAAACCACCTTCCATATTGGTTTCGAAACCCATGCTCTGCTTGAGGTGGTTGCGTAGCACGTCCACGCCTTCACCTGTACGCGCGGAGAGGCGAACCAGTGAGTGGTCATTTACTTCGCTAAGGCCCAGCGTTTCTCCAGTGATATCCGCTTTGTTGCGTACTACGGTGATGGGTAACTTCGTCGGCAAACGTGCGATAAAATCAGGCCAGATATCGGCCGGGTCGACGGCATCGGTGGTGGTGCCATCCACCATAAACAGCACGCGGTCGGCCTGTTCGATTTCTTGCCAGGCGCGTTCGATACCAATGCGTTCGACTTCGTCACTGGCGTCACGCAGACCGGCGGTGTCGATGATATGCAGCGGCATACCGTCGATATGAATATGTTCGCGCAGCACGTCGCGGGTGGTGCCAGCAATGTCGGTGACAATCGCCGCCTCACGGCCCGCTAAGGCGTTCAGCAGGCTTGATTTCCCGGCGTTAGGACGTCCGGCGATCACCACCTTCATTCCTTCACGCAGCAGGCTACCCTGACGCGCTTCGGCCCGTACGGCATCGAGATCGGCGATGACGTTATTAAGCAGGCCTTCAATTTTACCGTCAGAGAGGAAGTCGATTTCCTCATCTGGAAAATCAATCGCCGCTTCCACGTAGATGCGCAGGTGAGTGAGTGCTTCCACAAGGTGATTTACGCGGGCGGAGAACGCACCCTGCAAGGAGTTCAGCGCGGAACGTGCGGCTTGTTCTGAACTGGCATCGATCAGGTCGGCAATGGCTTCTGCCTGGGCTAAATCGAGTTTATCGTTCAGGAACGCGCGCTCCGAGAACTCACCGGGTCTGGCAATACGCAGGCCGGGAATAGTCAGAATACGTTTTAATAGCAGGTCGAGAATGACCGGGCCGCCGTGGCCCTGCAATTCTAAAACGTCTTCACCTGTAAAGGAGTTTGGACCGGGGAACCACAGGGCAATCCCCTGATCCAGCGTGCTACCATCGGCATCTTTAAACGGCAGGTAGTCGGCATAACGTGGTTTTGGCAGTTTGCCCAGTACGGATTCTGCAACCTCGCGGGCTTTCAGGCCGGAGATGCGCAGAATACCCACACCACCACGTCCCGGTGGGGTGGCCTGAGCGACGATGGTGTCGTTATGGCTCATGATATGTCTCTTAAATACCAATAATAAAAAAGGCGGTCAATCGACCGCCCTTTAATTTATGTTCCGTTTGCCGGATGGCGGCTTCGCCTTATCCGGCCTACAACCGAATCAGGAATTCTTTTTCTCGCGGCTATGCAGGCCACGCTTCTCCAGACCACGGTAAATCAGCTGCTGCTGAATAATAGTTACCAGGTTGCTGACGATATAGTACAGCACCAGACCTGACGGGAACCACAGGAAGAACACGGTGAAGATGACCGGCATAAAGGTCATGATCTTCTGCTGCATCGGGTCGGTCACGGTGGTCGGCGACATCTTCTGAATGAAGAACATCGTTACGCCCATCAGGATCGGCAGGATGTAGTACGGGTCCTGTGCAGACAGGTCATGGATCCACAGTGCGAACGGCGCATGGCGCAGTTCAATGGAGCCCATCAGCATGTAGTACAGTGCCAGGAAGATTGGCATCTGGATGATCAGCGGGAAGCAGCCGCCCAGAGGGTTAACCTTCTCAGCTTTGTACAGGGCCATCATTTCCTGGCTCTGACGCTGTTTGTCATCGCCCAGACGCTCACGCATTGCCTGAATCTTCGGCTGCAGCATACGCATCTTCGCCATGGAGGTGTACTGCGCTTTAGTCAGCGGGTACATGATGCCACGAACGATAAAGGTGATAACGATGATAGAGAAGCCCCAGTTACCCAGGAAGCTATGGATCCACTTCAGCAGTTTGAACAGCGGCTGAGAGATGAACCACAACCAACCGTAGTCGACGGTCAGATCCAGGTGCGGTGCAACGGCCGCCATTTTATCCTGAATTTCCGGGCCAACCCACAGGGTGCTGGTCATCGCGCTTGTCTGGCCCGGTTGAACCAGTACCGGCTGAGATTTATAGCCGATAGCGGCAATGCCGTTACCCAGATTTGCGGTATAGAAGTTATTGGTGCCGTCGTTACGCGGAACCCATGCCGTGGCGAAATACTGCTGCAGCATTGCGACCCAGCCGTCTTTAGCGTTGACGTTCAGGTTTTCGTTTTCAGCAATGGTGTCGAACTTGTATTTCTCATACTTCTCATCAGGCGTGGAGTAAGCCGCGCCACGGAAGGTATGCAGCGCAAAGTTGCTGCTACCAGTGTCGAGATGAGAGGGCAGATTGATGGATTGCTTCAGCTGACCAAAGGTGGAGATTTCCAGCGGCTTCTCGCTGGCGTTCTGCACGCTGTAGTTAACGCTTACCGCATACTCACCGCGCTTGAGAACAAACGTTTTGGTAAACGTGTTGCCAGCGGCGTCTGTATAGGTCATCGGGATCTGCAGTTCATTTTGACCGTCAGCCAGTACAAAAGCGTCTTTGTCGACGTTGTACAGCGGACGCGGGCCGTTAGCCGGGTTATCCGGGCCGTCACGACCTGTCAGGCCACTCTGTGCCTGATAGATGAACTGTGGTGTGGTATCCAGTAACTGGAACGGTTCGGTAGAACCGAGTTCTTTCGGGTAAGCTGGCAGTGAAGCCTGTTCCACATCACCACCACGGGTGTTGATGGTCAGATCAAGCACGTCAGTCTTAACCGTAATCAGTTTCCCCTGGCCACTGGCCGGTACGCCCTGGTCGGCGGCGCTACCCGCTGCGGTGGTCGTTGTCTGCGTGGTCTGTTGAGCCTGAGGTTGCGGATTTTTATCCTGCTCCCAGGCTTGCCAGATCATGAAAGACACGAACAGCAAAGCGATGACTAAAAGATTGCGTTGCGAATCCATCGTTAGTGTTCTCTGGTATCAAATGGTCCGGGTGGGACGGGATCGTCACCACCAGGGTGTAAAGGGTGGCATTTTAATACGCGTTTCACCGTCAACCAACTGCCTTTTATCACTCCAAACCTGCGCAATGCCTCAATTCCGTAGCTCGAACAGGTTGGAGTGAAACGGCAATGCGGCCCAAGCAGCGGACTGATCAGGCGTTGATAGACCCGAATGAGGGCTATCAGGACCCGCGAGCCAGGCGACAATGGCGACGCCATAATTTTTCCAACGCTTCCGAGAGAGCACGGTTATCGAGGTCGGCAACCCCTTTTTTAGCCACCACTACGAAATCCATCGCTGGAAGTTCGTGCTGACGTAAACGGAAGCTTTCACGCGTCAGGCGTTTAATCCTGTTGCGTTCATGCGCACGTTTAACATTTTTCTTGGCGACCGTTAGACCGATGCGGGGATGCCCCAGCGAATTTTGGCGGCCGAGAATGGTGATTTGCGGCGTGCCAGCCCGTTGTGGCTGCTGGAAGACGAATGTGAAATGAGTGGGAGTTAACAAACGTAACTCCCTGGGAAATGCGAGCTTAACCACTCAGGGGCTAGCTTTTATTACTTAGAAACGGTCAGACGAGAACGGCCTTTAGCACGACGACGTGCCAAAACCTGACGACCATTTTTATTAGCCATACGAGCACGGAAGCCGTGAGAACGGTTGCGCTTCAGTACAGACGGTTGAAAAGTGCGTTTCATGGCGATTTCTACCTAAACTTGAATAAATTCACTGACTTTTGCGTATACCCGAACGAACTTCGAACGACTTACGCCACAGTGTGGGTGATTAAAGAGGCCGGATTGTAATAATTGTACACTCCGGAGTCAATTCTCTTTCCTTAATTCCCGCTTTTTTCCGCATGGTTTCGCGTAAAAAACAGGCAGCGTTGACGCCGTGAGGCGACCTTTACTCGCTGGGGGTAAGAATTATACGGGCTGGTGGATAAAGCGCAAGGATCGCACGGGATCTTTATTAGATCGTTTTCGCAGTAAAGCATCTTTACTCATTAATTTTTTCAATATGCGCGCGAAAACCTGCAGCACTTCTCCAGGATCGTTTACACTTAGCCGATTCTGGATCATCCTGTGGATAAATCGGGAAGAATCTGTGAGAAACAGAAGATCTCTCGCTCAGTTTAGGCTATGATCCGCGGTCCTGATCGTTTCAATGGATCCTGATCAGGCATATAACCGCAGACAGCGGTTCGCACGTCACCCTCACGCAGGGTCTTTTCGACGTGCGCCAACAATCATGAATGTTTCAGCCTTTGTCATTTATCGACTTTTGTTCGAGTGGAGTCCGCCGTGTCACTTTCGCTTTGGCAGCAGTGTCTTGCCCGATTGCAGGATGAGTTACCAGCCACAGAATTCAGTATGTGGATACGCCCGTTGCAGGCGGAACTGAGCGATAACACGCTGGCTTTGTATGCGCCAAACCGTTTTGTGCTCGATTGGGTAAGGGACAAATACCTTAATAATATTAATGGATTGCTGAATAACTTCTGCGGAGCAGATGCCCCACAGCTACGCTTTGAAGTCGGTACCAAACCCGTCACGCAAACGCTGAAGACGCCGGTTAATCACGTTGTCGCACCTGCGTATGTAGCGCAACAAGTTCAGCCGCAACGAGCTGCACCTGCAGCACGTTCGGGTTGGGATAACGTCCCGGCCCCGGCAGAACCAACCTATCGCTCTAACGTCAACGTCAAACACACGTTTGATAACTTCGTTGAAGGTAAATCTAACCAACTGGCGCGCGCGGCGGCTCGTCAGGTGGCGGACAATCCTGGCGGCGCCTACAATCCTCTATTCCTTTATGGCGGCACCGGTCTGGGTAAAACCCACCTGTTGCATGCTGTGGGTAACGGGATTATGGCGCGCAAGCCGAATGCAAAAGTGGTGTATATGCACTCCGAGCGTTTTGTACAGGACATGGTTAAAGCCCTACAAAACAATGCGATCGAAGAGTTTAAACGCTACTACCGTTCGGTTGATGCGTTGCTGATTGATGATATTCAATTCTTTGCTAATAAAGAACGATCCCAGGAAGAGTTTTTCCACACCTTCAATGCCCTGCTGGAAGGTAATCAGCAGATCATCCTGACGTCGGATCGCTATCCGAAGGAGATCAATGGCGTTGAAGATCGTCTGAAATCCCGCTTTGGCTGGGGACTGACCGTCGCGATCGAACCACCTGAACTGGAAACGCGCGTTGCGATCCTGATGAAAAAAGCTGACGAAAACGATATTCGTCTGCCAGGCGAGGTGGCGTTCTTTATTGCCAAGCGTTTACGCTCTAACGTGCGTGAACTGGAAGGCGCACTGAACCGCGTGATTGCTAACGCCAACTTTACTGGCCGGGCGATTACAATCGATTTTGTGCGTGAGGCGCTGCGCGACCTGCTGGCATTACAGGAAAAACTGGTCACCATCGACAATATTCAAAAGACGGTGGCTGAGTATTACAAAATCAAAATTGCGGATCTGCTTTCTAAGCGTCGATCTCGCTCGGTAGCGCGTCCGCGTCAGATGGCGATGGCGCTGGCAAAAGAGCTTACCAACCACAGTTTGCCGGAAATTGGCGACGCCTTTGGTGGGCGTGACCATACTACCGTGCTTCATGCCTGTCGCAAGATTGAACAGTTGCGTGAAGAAAGCCATGATATTAAAGAAGATTTCTCCAATTTAATCAGAACATTATCTTCGTGACGCTATGAAATTTACCGTTGAACGTGAACATTTATTAAAACCGCTTCAGCAGGTCAGCGGCCCGCTGGGTGGTCGTCCTACGCTGCCGATCCTCGGAAACCTGTTACTACAGGTTGCGGATGGAACGCTTTCTCTGACCGGTACCGATCTCGAGATGGAGATGGTGGCACGCGTTGCGCTGATCCAGCCGCATGAACCCGGTGCGACCACCGTCCCGGCGCGTAAATTCTTCGACATTTGTCGTGGTTTGCCGGAAGGTGCGGAAATTGCTGTCCAGTTGGAAGGTGACCGCATGCTGGTGCGTTCTGGCCGCAGCCGTTTCTCGCTGTCCACGCTGCCTGCCGCCGACTTCCCGAATCTGGATGACTGGCAGAGTGAAGTTGAATTCACGCTGCCGCAGGCGACGATGAAGCGTCTGATTGAAGCCACGCAGTTTTCGATGGCTCATCAGGATGTGCGCTATTACTTAAACGGCATGCTGTTTGAAACCGAAGGTGAAGAACTGCGTACCGTGGCGACCGACGGTCACCGCCTGGCGGTGTGCTCTATGCCGGTGGGTCAATCGCTGCCCAGTCATTCGGTGATCGTGCCGCGTAAAGGCGTGATTGAACTGATGCGTATGCTCGACGGCGGCGACAACCCGCTGCGCGTGCAGATTGGCAGCAACAACATCCGTGCGCATGTTGGCGATTTCATCTTTACCTCCAAGCTGGTAGATGGACGTTTCCCGGATTACCGTCGCGTACTGCCGAAGAATCCAGACAAACATCTGGAGGCGGGCTGCGATATCCTTAAGCAGGCGTTTGCCCGTGCGGCCATACTCTCCAATGAGAAATTCCGCGGTGTGCGTCTGTACGTCAGCGAAAACCAGCTCAAAATTACGGCCAACAACCCAGAGCAGGAAGAAGCGGAAGAGATCCTCGATGTCACCTATCCTGGGACTGAAATGGAAATCGGCTTCAATGTTAGCTATGTGCTGGACGTATTGAACGCGCTGAAGTGCGAAAACGTCCGTATTATGCTGACCGATTCCGTATCGAGCGTACAGATTGAAGATGCAGCGTCACAATCCGCAGCCTACGTCGTCATGCCTATGAGATTGTAGAATCTGCAAAGGGGCTGGTTTACTTGCCATTTCGCCTTCCAGCAGTGCTCGAAATGCTCACGTACTTCGTGTACGCTCCGCTTTCTGCGCGCTGGCGGTAGACGAACTGGCTGCGACACCCACGCCCCTTGAATGATGACGAGTTGATATGTCGCTATCCCGACTCCTGATTAAAGATTTCCGCAATATTGAAAATGCGGATCTCACTTTATCTCCCGGCTTTAACTTCCTGGTCGGCGCTAACGGCAGCGGTAAAACCAGCGTGCTGGAAGCTATTTATACGCTCGGTCACGGTCGGGCGTTTCGCAGTGTGCAGATTGGCCGCGTCATTCGCCACGAGCAGGAGTCGTTTGTACTCCACGGGCGTTTGCAGGGCGTCGAGCGTGAAACCTCGATTGGCCTGACCAAAGACAAGCTGGGTGACAGCAAAGTGCGCATTGACGGCACTGACGGTCATAAGGTTGCCGAACTGGCGCACCTGATGCCGATGCAGCTGATAACGCCTGAGGGGTTTACTTTACTCAATGGCGGCCCCAAATACAGAAGAGCATTCCTTGACTGGGGATGCTTTCACAATGAAGCCGGATTCTTTACCGCCTGGAGCAACCTTAAGCGATTGCTAAAGCAGCGCAATGCGGCGCTGCGCCAGGTGAGTCGTTATGAGCAACTGCGCCCGTGGGATCGAGAGTTGATCCCGCTGGCGGAACAAATCAGCACCTGGCGCGCGGAGTACAGCGCCGGTATCGCGCAGGATATGGCGGATACCTGCCAGCAGTTTCTTCCCGAGTTTTCACTCTCTTTCTCTTTCCAGCGTGGCTGGGAGAAAGAGACCGACTACGCTGAGGTGCTGGAACGCAGTTTTGAACGCGATCGCATGTTGACCTACACCGCGCACGGCCCGCACAAAGCGGATTTCCGCATACGTGCCGACGGTGCACCGGTGGAAGATACGTTGTCGCGTGGGCAGTTAAAACTGCTGATGTGCGCCTTACGTCTGGCGCAAGGGGAGTTCCTGACTCGCGAAAGCGGACGGCGCTGCCTGTACCTGATAGATGATTTTGCCTCTGAACTGGATGATGCGCGTCGCGGACTGCTAGCCAGCCGCTTAAAAGCCACGCAATCTCAAGTCTTTGTCAGCGCAATTAGCGCTGAACACGTTATGGACATGTCGGACAAAAATTCGAAGATGTTCACCGTGGAAAAGGGTAAAATAACGGATTAACCCAAGATAAAATGAGCGAGAAACGTTGATGTCGAATTCTTATGACTCCTCCAGTATCAAAGTCCTGAAAGGACTGGATGCGGTGCGTAAGCGCCCGGGTATGTATATCGGCGACACGGATGACGGCACCGGTCTACACCACATGGTATTCGAGGTGGTAGATAACGCTATCGACGAAGCGCTCGCGGGTCACTGTAAAGATATCGTGGTGACAATCCACGCTGACAACTCCGTGTCCGTTACCGATGATGGTCGTGGTATCCCAACCGGTATCCACCCGGAAGAGGGCGTTTCGGCGGCCGAAGTGATCATGACCGTCCTGCACGCAGGCGGTAAATTCGATGATAACTCCTATAAAGTCTCCGGCGGTCTGCACGGCGTAGGTGTTTCCGTGGTTAACGCCCTGTCGCAGAAACTGGAACTGGTGATTCGCCGCGAAGGTAAAGTGCATCAGCAAACTTACGTGCACGGCGTACCGCAGGCACCACTGGCCGTGACTGGCGAGACTGAAGCGACCGGTACCCAGGTGCGTTTCTGGCCAAGCCATGAAACCTTTACCAATGTCGTTGAGTTTGAATATGAGATTCTGGCGAAACGCCTGCGCGAGCTGTCATTCCTGAACTCCGGCGTATCCATCCGCCTGCGCGACAAGCGCGACGGCAAAGAAGATCATTTCCACTACGAAGGTGGCATCAAGGCGTTTGTTGAATACCTCAACAAAAACAAAACGCCGATCCACCCGAATATCTTCTACTTCTCCACCGAAAAAGACGGTATTGGCGTCGAAGTTGCGCTGCAGTGGAACGATGGTTTCCAGGAAAACATCTACTGCTTCACCAACAACATTCCGCAGCGTGATGGCGGTACTCACCTTGCAGGCTTCCGTGCGGCGATGACCCGTACCCTGAACGCCTACATGGACAAAGAAGGCTACAGCAAAAAAGCGAAAGTCAGCGCCACCGGTGACGATGCCCGTGAAGGCCTGATTGCTGTCGTTTCCGTGAAAGTACCGGATCCGAAATTCTCCTCCCAGACCAAAGACAAGCTGGTCTCCTCCGAGGTGAAAACCGCAGTAGAACAGCAGATGAACGAACTGCTGAGCGAATACCTGCTGGAAAACCCGTCAGACGCGAAAATCGTCGTCGGTAAAATTATTGATGCGGCACGTGCCCGTGAAGCAGCACGTCGTGCACGTGAAATGACCCGTCGTAAGGGTGCGCTGGACTTAGCTGGCCTGCCGGGCAAACTGGCGGACTGTCAGGAACGCGACCCGGCCCACTCTGAACTGTACCTGGTGGAAGGGGACTCAGCGGGCGGCTCTGCGAAGCAGGGGCGTAACCGTAAGAACCAGGCGATTCTGCCGCTGAAGGGTAAAATCCTTAACGTTGAGAAGGCGCGCTTCGACAAGATGCTCTCTTCTCAGGAAGTGGCAACGCTGATTACCGCGCTCGGCTGCGGCATCGGTCGCGACGAATACAACCCGGATAAACTGCGTTATCACAGCATCATCATCATGACCGATGCGGACGTCGACGGCTCGCACATTCGTACGTTGCTGTTGACCTTCTTCTATCGTCAGATGCCGGAAATCGTTGAACGCGGCCACGTCTACATTGCACAGCCACCGCTGTACAAAGTGAAGAAAGGCAAGCAGGAACAGTACATCAAAGACGATGAAGCGATGGATCAGTACCAGATCTCTATTGCTCTTGATGGCGCCACGCTGCACACCAATGCCCACGCTCCGGCGCTGGCGGGTGAAGCGCTGGAAAAACTGGTATCTGAATACAATGCCACGCAGAAAATGATTGGTCGTATGGAGCGCCGCTTCCCGCGCTCGTTGCTGAAAGAACTGGTTTATCAACCGACGCTGGCCGAAGCCGATTTGGCTGATGAAGAGAAAGTCACGGCCTGGGTTTCCCAGCTGGTGAACGTGCTGAATGAAAACGAAATGCACGGTAGCACCTGGAATAGCTTTGTACGTAAAGACGCCGAGCTGAACCTGTTTGAACCGGTTATCCGCGTGCGTACCCACGGGGTCGATACCGACTATCCTCTGGAGCATGAGTTTGTGACCGGAGGTGAATACCGTCGTCTCTGCACGCTGGGTGAGAAACTGCGTGGCCTGATTGAAGACGATGCGTTTATTGAACGTGGTGAGCGTCGTCAGCCGGTTACCAGCTTCGAGCAGGCGCTGGACTGGCTGGTGAAAGAGTCCCGCCGTGGTCTGTCTATTCAGCGTTATAAAGGCCTGGGCGAAATGAACCCGGATCAGCTGTGGGAAACCACCATGGATCCGGAAAGCCGTCGTATGCTGCGTGTAACGGTGAAAGACGCGATTGCTGCCGACCAGTTGTTCACTACGCTGATGGGCGACGCCGTTGAACCGCGTCGTGCGTTTATCGAAGAGAACGCCCTGAAAGCGGCAAATATCGATATCTAATGTGTAACTCAGGCCTGCTCCTGTAGGCCTGATAAGCGCAGCGTCATCAGGCAGTTCGTCAGTTTTTGCCGGATGGCGGCTTAGGCCTTATCCGGCCTACCATCGATTGTCAAAAGGGGGATCCCGGTTCCCCTTCCTATCCCCCTTTTCGTAGCTGTTTTTTGAGCGGAATCGCGTTAGCATGAGGACGGACTCATTTAATCCGGGGAACTCATGGCTATCAAACTTATTGCTATCGACATGGATGGCACACTTCTGCTGCCCGATCACACCATTTCACCTGCGGTCAAAAATACAATTGCTGCGGCGCGCGCGCGCGGGATAAACGTGGTGCTGACCACTGGCCGTCCGTATGCCGGCGTCCACAGCTACTTGAAAGAACTTCATATGGAACAACCCGGCGACTACTGCATTACCTACAACGGGGCGCTGGTGCAGAAAGCAGGGGATGGCAGCACCGTTGCCCAAACGGCGTTGAGCTATGACGATTATCGTTACCTGGAACAACTCTCCCGGGAAGTCGGTTCACACTTCCACGCCCTCGATCGCAACACGCTGTATACCGCTAACCGAGATATCAGCTACTACACGGTGCATGAATCGTTTATCGCGACCATTCCGCTGGTGTTCTGTGAAGCCGAGAAGATGGACCCGGCGACTCAGTTCCTGAAAGTGATGATGATTGATGAACCAGAAATCCTCGATAAAGCCATCTCACGCATTCCGGCAGAGGTGAAAGAGAAATATACAGTGCTGAAAAGTGCGCCGTACTTCCTCGAAATCCTGGATAAACGCGTCAATAAAGGCACCGGTGTGAAATCGCTGGCCGATGCGCTGGGCATTAAAGCCGAAGAGGTTATGGCGATTGGCGATCAGGAAAACGACATCGCGATGATCGAATATGCCGGTATGGGCGTAGCCATGGATAACGCAATTCCCTCGGTAAAAGAAATCGCCAACTTCGTCACCAAATCTAATCTTGAAGACGGCGTTGCGTATGCCATTGAGAAATTTGCGCTGAATTAGGTCCGCTATGGGCAAATGCCTTGCCGCATTTGCCCAACGTCTTTTTCATCCGTTGTCGTTTTTGATTCAGGGTATTCGGCCTGCGGAATATGCGCCACGCCGCTGCGCATTATCCATTTACGGGAAAATGCGGACGTTAGCGCCCGGCTCTTGAGGATTTTTCCATACAGCTTGATACGCAGCTTGCGGGTTGCTTTGCGATAGGCTTTATTTTTGTCTACCACGTCCTGCAACAGTACGGATTTAAGGATTTCCGCGCTGTCCAGCGCATAGCTAATACCTTCCAGTGAACTGGCGCTAATAAATCCGGCGGCTTCACCAATCAGAAAGGCGTTCTCCTCGCCGCAGACGAAATCCTTCCAGCGTGACGGGAACAGGACTGTACATTTTTCGCTTTTCACCGGTTTGCCAAACTGGAAATGGAACGCTTCCATCCTGGTTTTCAGCATGTCAAAACGTGCCTGACCGTCCTTCATTGGGTAAGCCCCCCCGAAGATAAAAAAGCCGTCTTTGCTGATACTCCAGGAATAACAGTCCGTAGCATCGTTATCAAAAATA
This sequence comes from Citrobacter sp. wls613, assembly GCF_005281195.1. Classification (NCBI taxonomy): domain Bacteria; kingdom Pseudomonadati; phylum Pseudomonadota; class Gammaproteobacteria; order Enterobacterales; family Enterobacteriaceae; genus Citrobacter; species Citrobacter sp. wls613. Next base: position 25,728 of record NZ_SZXN01000009.1, on the reverse strand, counting down.
CACGAGTAGAACGGGACAGGGTGTTGTTCCGTAAACCACTGTTGGATAGCAACATATTTACGGATCTGGTGTTGTGGATAGAGATGACGGCGCACCAGCGAATTCGCCCCGTCGGCACCGATCAGATAGCGAGCCGTAATCTGCTGTTCCCAGCCGTCTGCACGGAATATCACATGCCATTTATCGCCCTCGCGCCAGACTTTACGACACAGGCTGTCATGGTAAACCTGCACATCGTCAGGGATGAGTGATTTCATCCATAAATCAAAAGCATGGCGATCGATATTGATATAACTACGCTGGTAGTTTCGGGTCAGAGAGGCGGCCACATCGACCGTTTTAACGCTGAATATCTGCGGATTGGCAATAACATCAACGGGGAGCGTGATCCCGTCGCGGATAAATGAACGTTGGGCGTCAGGAGCCAGTAGGCCTCCGCAGGGTTTGGTGAACCCTTCAGTCCCGCACTGGCGCTTTTTATCCAGAGCAATCACGCGCATTTTTCCGCTCAACTGCCGCGCCAGCGCCGCACCTGCCGGGCCTAAACCGATAATCGCCACGTCAAAATGTTCCATCTTTCTGCCCATAGTAAGTGAGATGAGCATACGCTAAAGCCTGAAAGTGAAGTCCTTGTGAAGTATGATTGCTGAAATTGTCTCGTATCAGGGCATCCCATGAAGCAAGTCACCTTTACGCCGCGTCATCACCAACTGACCAATATCAATACCTGGACCCCGGACAGCCAGTGGCTGGTTTTTGATGTGCGACCCTCCGGCGCATCGTTTACCGGCGAGACCATTGAACGCGTCAATATTCACACTGGCGAGGTGGAGGTGATTTATCGCGCGACGCAGCAGGCACACGTCGGCGTGGTGACCGTTCATCCGAAGTCTGAAAAATACGTGTTCATTCACGGGCCTGAAAATCCTGATGAAACATGGCATTACGACTTTCATCACCGTCGCGGAGTCATTGCCTGGCAGGGTGATGTGACGAATCTGGACGCGATGGATATTACTGTCCCGTATACCCCTGGCGCACTGCGCGGCGGCAGCCATGTACATGTTTTTAGCCCGAACGGCGAGTTTGTCAGCTTCACCTATAACGACCATGTGTTGCGTGAGCGTTCCCCGGCGCTGGATTTACGTAACGTTGGCGTGGCTTCGCCGTACGGTCCGGTGACGGTATCCGTTCAGCATCCGCGTGAGTACAGCGGAAGTCACTGGTGCGTACTGGTAAGCCAGACTACGCCTGCGCCACAGCCGGGTAGCGATCAGATTAACCGTGCCTATGAAGAGGGCTGGGTGGGGAACCACGCGCTGGCGTTTATCGGTGATACGTTGTCAGTCAATGGTGAGAAAGTACCTGAACTGTTTATTGTCGATTTACCGCAGGATGAAAGTGGCTGGAAGCAATCGGGCGATGCACCGCTTGAAGGCAGCGAATCAACAATGCCAGCCCCGCCGGCTGGCGTGGTTCAGCGCCGCCTGACGTTTACTCACGACCGCGCTTTCCCAGGGCTGGTGAATCAGCCGCGTCACTGGGTGCGCAGTCATCCCCTGGCATCAGAGATTGCGTTTTTGATGCGTGATGATCATGGCGTGGTGCAGCTCTGGTTGATTTCACCTCAGGGCGGTGCACCGCGCCAGTTAACTCACTGTTCGAGTGATATTCAGTCCGCCTTTAACTGGCATCCGTCGGGGCAATGGTTGGGATTCGTGCTGGAAAATAGAATTGCCTGCTGTGATGCACAGACGGGAGAGATTGATTTTTTAACGAAAAGTCACGAAGCCCCACCGTCTGCTGATGCGATCGTTTTCTCGCCTGATGGGCAGCAGGTTGCGTGGATGGAGAACGTCGAGGGTTTCCGCCAGCTATGGGTGACAGAAACCGGGCGTTAACTTAAGGGGCTGGCATTGTTGCCGGGGGGATCACGTCGTTAATGGCTTGCGTGCTCTCCTCGCTTCTTTCTACGCGCGATCTTACCGAGCTATCGGTACGGAAGAAATCCCACGGGAGCAGTAGCGTATCCAGCACGGCGGTAAATGGCATATCAAGAATCGCCAGTGACTTGGTTCCCCAGTTGGTATCGCTCTCGCTAATCATCGTGGCGCTGGCACGCGTACCAGGATACGTTCCCTCTTTGCCACCGGTGTGCGACATGACGCTGGAGCACCCGCTCACAACAACCATTCCGCTGCACATCATCAGTGTTAACAACATTTTTCTAATCATCATTTTTTCATCTGTTAAACATCGGTGTTTGCATGGTGAGTTATAGCGATCCGTTGCGAAAAATAACATCACCATTCTGTCGCACTGTGGTGGCTATCGCACTCTAACGATAACAACTGTTCCCCCAGTGTATGCAATAGACAACAAACTGCAAAAAAAGTCGGATGAATACGCTTGAAAAGTTTGTATCAAGACCCATTTTTAGGATGTAGGCAAATGAAGGGCACGCCTGATGGGTGTTCTGGCTACCTGACCTGTCCATGATGGAAGGTCTAACATTCTCGCTGATTTCAGGAGCTATTGATTATGCGTAACTTTGACTTATCCCCGTTATACCGTTCTGCAATTGGTTTTGATCGTCTGTTTAACCTGCTGGAAAGCAATCAGAGCCAGAGTAATGGCGGCTACCCTCCGTATAACGTCGAGCTGGTAGACGAAAACCATTACCGTATTGCGATTGCCGTTGCGGGCTTTGCTGAAAGCGAGCTGGAAATTACCGCCCAGGACAATTTGCTGGTGGTGAAAGGCGCTCATGCAGACGAGCAAAAAGAACGTACTTACCTGTATCAGGGTATTGCCGAGCGCAACTTTGAACGCAAGTTCCAGTTGGCGGAGAACATTCATGTTCGTGGCGCAAACCTGGTGAATGGTCTGCTGTATATCGAGCTTGAGCGCGTGATTCCGGAAGCGAACAAACCGCGCCGTATCGAAATCAACTAATTCAGTGGGCCGCGTCAGGCGGTCCTGCTAAGCAATCAGCTTGCCGTCAGGGAGCTGAAAGGTATTTACTCGCTTCTTAGAAGGAGAAATGAATATGCGTAACTACGATTTATCCCCGCTGCTGCGTCAATGGATCGGTTTTGACAAACTGGCCAATGCACTGCAAAACACCGGCGAAAGCCAGAGCTTCCCACCCTATAACATCGAAAAGAGCGACGATAACCACTATCGCATTACGCTTGCGTTAGCCGGTTTCCGTCAGGAAGATCTGGATATTCAGCTGGAAGGTACGCGTCTGACCGTGAAAGGTACGCCTGAGCAGCCGGAAAAAGAGACCAAGTGGCTGCATCAGGGGCTGGTGACACAATCCTTCAGCCTGAGCTTTACCCTGGCTGAAAATATGGAAGTCTCCGGCGCGAGCTTCACCAATGGTTTGCTGCACATCGATTTAATTCGCAACGAACCTGAAACGGTCCCACCGCAGCGGATCACCATCAGCGAACGTCCCGCATTAAATAGCTAATTAGCTCCTTGCCTTTGCCCCGCCAGAAATGACGGGGCTTTTTTGTGCTTTACCACCCATACATTGCGACTGTACTCTGCCAGAATCCATCTACTTAATGATGTTATTCACAGGGAACAGAAGAATGAGTGATATAGCATTGACGGTCAGCGTTCTGGCATTGGTGGCGGTTGTCGGGTTATGGATCGGCAACATTAAAGTCCGGGGTGTGGGTTTTGGCATCGGAGGCGTGCTGTTTGGCGGTATTATCGTCGGACATTTTGTCGATCAGGCAGGGATGACCCTGAGCGGCGACATGCTGCATTTTATTCAGGAATTCGGTCTGATACTCTTCGTGTACACCATCGGTATCCAGGTGGGTCCGGGATTCTTTGCTTCGCTGCGTGTTTCGGGCCTGCGCCTGAATTTGTTCGCCGTGCTGATTGTCATTATGGGGGGCCTGGTTACCGCTCTCCTGCATAAAATTTTTGCTATACCTCTTCCCGTGGTGCTGGGCATATTCTCCGGTGCCGTCACTAATACTCCGGCGCTGGGTGCTGGACAGCAAATCCTGCGCGATCTGGGTACGCCCATGGATGTCGTGGACCAGATGGGGATGAGCTACGCCATGGCTTATCCTTTTGGTATTTGCGGTATCTTGCTCACGATGTGGTTAATGCGCCTTATCTTCCGCGTTAACGTCGAGGCAGAAGCACAGCAGCACGAATCAACGCGGACCAACGGTCAGGCGCTGATTCAGACCATGAACATCCGCGTTGAAAACCCGAACCTGAATAATATGGCGATTCAGGACGTCCCCATTCTGAACAGCGATAAAATTATCTGCTCGCGTCTGAAGCGGGATGAGACACTGATGGTGCCGTCGCCGGGAACCATTATCCAGATGGGCGACCTGCTCCACCTGGTCGGGCAGCCCGATGACCTGCACAACGCGCTGGTAGTGATCGGTCAGGAAGTTGATACCTCGCTGTCGACGCGAGGCACGGATTTGCGCGTCGAGCGTGTAGTGGTGACCAACGAACAGGTGCTGGGTAAACGGATCCGCGATCTGCATTTCAAAGAACGCTATGACGTTGTTATCTCGCGTCTGAACCGCGCAGGTGTTGAGCTGGTCGCCAGCAGCGACGCCAGCCTGCAGTTTGGTGATATCCTCAATTTGGTGGGGCGGCCCTCGTCCATCGATGCCGTCGCTAATGTTGTCGGCAACGCGCAGCAAAAACTGCAGCAGGTACAGATGCTGCCAGTGTTTATCGGTATCGGACTTGGGGTTTTACTGGGTTCTATTCCGCTGTTTATTCCTGGCTTCCCGGTGGCGTTAAAGCTGGGCCTGGCTGGTGGGCCGCTGATTATGGCGCTGATACTTGGGCGTATTGGCAGCATCGGCAAGCTGTACTGGTTTATGCCGCCGAGCGCTAACCTGGCGTTGCGCGAACTGGGGATTGTGCTCTTTCTCGCGGTGGTTGGCCTGAAATCGGGTGGTGATTTTGTCGATACATTAACCCAGGGCGATGGCTTAATCTGGGTGGGTTCCGGTATTTTCATTACCGCCGTTCCGCTGATCACCGTTGGTTTGCTGGCGCGGCTGTTCACCAAAATGAACTACCTCACGCTGTGCGGAATGCTGGCCGGTTCGATGACTGACCCACCGGCATTGGCTTTTGCCAACAACCTGCACGCTACCAGCGGTGCGGCGGCGCTTTCCTATGCCACGGTCTACCCACTGGTGATGTTCCTGCGCATTATCACCCCCCAACTGCTGGCGGTGATCTTCTGGGGGATGGGTTAACACTGACTTATCCGGCCTGCCTGGTCTGTAGGCCGGATAAGACGCAATTCTCCATCCGGCACCATAAGGTGCGTCTCTCTTTTCTTTTGTCTCATCACATTACGTCCTCGTTCGTTTGAGAATCAGGTTCATACTCCTTAGCTGTTCCGGTATAACGACCAGACAACAACATTGAAGGAGCCATAATGAAAATTTCCCGCCTTGGAGAGGCGCCGGATTACCGCTTCTCGCTGGCAAATGAGCGTACGTTTTTGGCGTGGATCCGCACTGCGCTGGGGTTTCTGGCCGCTGGTGTGGGTCTTGATCAACTGGCACCGGATTTCGCCACGCCGGTCATTCGCGAACTGCTGGCGCTGCTGCTGTGCCTGTTTGCCGGCGGTCTGGCGATTTATGGCTACCTGCGCTGGTTGCGGAATGAAAAGGCCATGCGCCTGAAAGAGGACCTGCCATACACGCATAGCCTGTTGATAATCAGTCTGATTTTGATGATTGTTGCGGTCATTGTGATGGGCCTGGTGCTGTATGCCGGATAGCCGTAAATCGCGACGTATTGCCGATCCGGGGCTGCAACCTGAACGTACCTCGCTGGCCTGGTTTCGCACCCTGCTGGGTTACGGCGCGTTAATAGCACTGGCGCTGAAACATAACTGGCATCAGGCCGGCTTTCTGTTTTGGGTGTCAATTGGGGTACTGGCAATTGTGGCGATAATTCTTTGGCGCTATACCCGGAGCCGTAACCTGATGGACGTCACGCATAGTGATTTTTCTGAATCTCGCGCGGTGCGTGACAAATTTATGATCTCCCTCGCGGTGTTATCTCTCGCAATACTGTTTGCTGTAACACACGTTCGCCAACTTATCGTATATCTCGGGAATTTTGTATGACGGAGTGTGAGCACATGGATGTTAGTGAGGGAATGATTAAGGTGGTGGTAGATCGGCTGAAATGTAATCAACCTATTGATTTATATCGCAATATACAAAAATCAGGCGTTCGTTCGGTGCAGTTTGTTCCCTTGGTTGAACGCGATGAAAAAGGGTGTCTGACCGCGGGTTCCGTTACAGCGGAAGACTGGGGACATTTTTTAAATACGGTATTTGATATCTGGGTTCGTGAGGATATAACACGAATATCTATTCCACTTTTTGATGAAACGTTGAATCGGTGGTGTGGCCGAACGGGACAAACTAATCGACAGACGATTTCACAGATGAGCGCGCGCTGTCAGTCATGTTCCCTGTTGCAATTCTATCGTGGCGATTGCCCTGCATTTTGTGATGATAGCGGCAAGGGTGGACTGTGTGCAGGCTATCAAGCTTTCTTTGACCACACGGCTCCGCATATGCGCGTTATGCGCGACCTGCTGAAGCAGCATCGCTCACCGATGGAACTGATGGCGATGCTGCGTTAAGGTCAACGGCGTTTAGCGCCCTTTCGCCAGGTACTGTGCCATTTCGGCTTCCGGTACCATGCCACCGCCGGTGGCCCACACCAGGTGCGTGGCGTTATTAAGTTGCTCAGCACTGAAACCGTGCATTTGTTGATAGTCAGTTGACGCGCAAACGCGCTGCGGACCGGCCATCCCCGCCAGTGCCGACGGCTCAAGGCGAATCCCTTCCTCCTGCGCCAGCCAGCCCAGCATGTCGTACATGGTCTGGTCATCAAGGGTGTACAAGCCGTCGAGTAGACGCTCCATCGCACGCCCCACAAAACCAGAAGCCCGACCCACCGCCAGGCCATCGGCTGCGGTCAGATTATCAATGCCAATCTCCTGTACAGAGATGTCATCGTGCAGCCCGGTGTAAACCCCGAGCAGCATGCACGGTGAATGGGTCGGCTCCGCAAAGAAGCAGTGTACGTTATCGCCGAACGCCAACTTCAGGCCAAATGCCACGCCGCCAGGGCCGCCGCCGACGCCGCATGGCAGATAAACAAACAACGGATGGTCGGCATCTACCACGCGGCCCTGCTGCGTGAACTGCGCCTTCAAACGCTGCCCGGCAACCGCATAGCCTAAGAACAGCGTGCGGGAATTTTCGTCGTCGATAAAGAAGCAGTTCGGGTCAGACTCCGCCGCCTTGCGGCCCTGTTCAACCGCCACGCCGTAATCTTCTTCATACTCCACTACCGTCACGCCGTGGCTGCGCAGTTTGGCTTTTTTCCAGGCGCGGGCGTCAGCAGACATATGCACCGTCACCTTAAAGCCAATGCAGGCGCTCATGATACCGATCGACATCCCGAGGTTACCGGTCGAGCCTACCGCGATGCTGTACTGGCTGAAGAACTGCTTGAACTCAGGTGAAAGCAGCACGCTGTAATCATCATCGGTGGTCAGCAGACCGGCTTCCAGCGCCAGTTTTTCGGCGTGAGTCAGTACTTCATAAATACCGCCACGGGCTTTAATCGAGCCGGAAATCGGCAGGTGGCTGTCCTTCTTCAACAGAATTTCGCCACTGATATTCTGGCCAAACTCTTTTTCCAGCCGTTTCTT
>NZ_SZXN01000009.1:0-17942 GCF_005281195.1 Citrobacter sp. wls613 | reverse complement strand
GGCGGGAATAGCGGCCAGCTCAGATTCGATAATACCGCCGGTGGCCGCGGTTTCCGGGAAAGCTTTTGCCAGGTACGGCGCAAAGCGCGCCAGACGGGCGTGAGCATCCTGAACGTCGTCTTCCGTCAGGCCAACATAGGGTAAACCTTCCGCAAGAGAGGTGGTGCCCGGGTTAAACCAGGTCGTTTCTTTCAGTGCGACCAGATCCTCCACTAACGGATACTGGGCGATGAGTTTTTGCATGTTTTCCATAGGACGTCTCTTTGCGCTTAGATGATAAAGGAAAGCAGGAATGTGCACGCGAGTGCAATCACCGACGCGATAAATGTCGCGGTCGTATAGTATTTAAACGTCTCATTCAGGGTAGCGCCGCAGTACTGCTTCACCAGCCAGAAGAGGGAATCGGTGACGATTGTGCAGCCAATCGCGCCGGAACCGATGGCAATGGCAATGATCTCCGGGCTGACGTTGGGATAGAGCGGCAGCATGGGTGCCACAATTGCCGTTGCGCCCATCATCGCCACCGTGGCAGAACCCACCGCAGCGTGCAGGATCAGCGCCACCAGCCAGGCCAGCAGAATCGGGTGCATATGCATGTTTGAAAGAATCAGCGCCAGCGTATCCGCCAGTCCGCTGCTCTTCAGAATGGCGTTGAACGCGCCACCCGCACCGATAATCAGCAGGATGTTGGCAATGGATCCAAAGCCATTTTCAGTATGGGTCAACAGTGCGCCCATGCCGATATGCTGGCGCAGACCGAGAATGTAATAGGCCACAAACACGGCGATAAACATGGCGGTGATCGGGTTGCCGATAAACTCCAGCAGCGTATACACCGCGCTGCCTTTCTCCATATTCAGTTCAGCGACGGTTTTCATCAGCATCAGGCCAATCGGCAGCAGCACGGTAAACAGCGTGGCACCCAGCGACGGCAGCGTGTTTTCGTCGCGTACCTTCAGGTCGGAAAACTCAGCCGGTACCGGTTTAAACGGCAGACGATTGCCGAGGAATTTCAGGTACAGCGGCCCGCCGATCAGCGACGCCATCAGACCCACCAGTAAACCGTAAACGATCACTGTACCAATATCGGCACCCAACTTGTTCGCCACGAACAGGGCCGCCGGATGTGGTGGGACGACGCAGTGCACCGCCATCAGTGCTGTACACAACGGGATCGCCAGCTTCAGCAGCGAGGTATTGGTTTTTTTGGCGATAGAAAACGCCAGCGGAATCAACAGCACCACGCCGACTTCAACAAACAGCGTGATCCCGCAAATCAGACCGACCAGCACCATAATGACGTCAGCGGAAAGCCAGCGGCAGCGCTGTAGCGTCAGGCCGATGCGTTCTGCCGCGCCGGACACTTCCATCATTTTTCCGAGAATAGTCCCCAGACCGATAACCGCGGCGAGGAAGCCCAGCGTACCGCCGATACCACTCTCAATGGCATTAACCATATCCAGTGGACCCATACCCATCATCGTTCCCACAAAGAAGCTGGCTAACAGCAGCGCCAGAAACGGGTGGAATTTGAACTTCACGATGGTCAAAACGATCAACACGATGCTTATCAACAACGTGCTCACAACCCAGATTTGAGAGTGCATATCTCACCTTGCCCTGTGATTAACCTGACTTTATAGCCTGGGTCTATTGGACAAAAATAAGGCACTCGCTGACAAACGATAAAAATCCTCTTTCACATGAGTCAGATTGAATCAAATGGGTGATTTACCTCTAATAATGGCCTAATAATGCGATATGGTTCACTCTGACTCATCTTTGCGCTGATTTTTACAGCGGTTTTTTTTACACTTCGGGGAAAGATTCAGGATGAAAGAGGTGAGTATGGATCCCGTACGCGAGGTCAGAAATCGGCTGCTCAATGGCTGGCAACTGTCAAAGCTGTATACCTTTGAAGTGGCGGCCAGGCATCAGTCGTTTGCGCTGGCAGCAGACGAACTGTCGTTAAGTCCCAGCGCCGTCAGTCACCGTATTAATCAACTGGAAGAGGAACTGGGCATCCAGCTGTTTGTCCGTTCACATCGCAAAGTCGAACTCACGCACGAAGGCAAGCGGGTGTTCTGGGCGCTGAAATCTTCTCTGGATACGCTTAATCAGGAAATTCTCGATATCAAAAACCAGGAGCTGTCCGGGACGCTTACCGTCTACTCGCGGCCCTCCATCGCCCAGTGCTGGCTGGTTCCCGCGCTCGGCGACTTTACCCGTCGCTATCCGTCGATTTCACTGACCATGCTGACCGGGAATGACAACGTCAATATGCAGCGTGCAGGTATTGACCTGGCCATCTATTTTGATGATGCGCCTTCTGCGCAGCTCACGCATCATTTCCTGATGGACGAAGCGATCTTGCCGGTGTGCAGCCCGGATTATGCCCGCCGCCATGATCTTACCGACGCGCGGGTGAACCTGTCGCACTGTACGTTGCTGCATGACAGGCAGGCGTGGAGTAATGATTCAGGGACCGATGAGTGGCACAGCTGGGCGCAGCATTTTGCAGTGAATTTGCCAACATCATCGGGCATTGGCTTCGATCGTTCCGATTTAGCGGTGATTGCCGCCATGAACCACATCGGTGTGGCGATGGGGCGCAAGCGGTTAGTACAAAAACGCCTCGATAGTGGAGAACTGGTCGCTCCCTTTGGCGATATGGCGCTGAAATGCCATCAGCACTATTACATCACCACGCTACCTGGCCGGCAGTGGCCGAAAATCGAGGCGTTTATTGGCTGGCTGCAGGAGCAGGTAAAATAATCGAGGTGAGCCTCGAATATTTTTACGCTTTCTCTCTACACCCGGCGTCAGAAATCATGCTAAATACGTGAATCACACCTGATGATTTACTTGAGGATCACCGTGTTAAAGCCGCTTGCTTCTCTGTTGCTGCTCGCCAGCGCCACTGTCTATGCGGCACAACCTCCGCTGACGGCAGCACACTACGCCCAACAACTGGGTGTGGGGATGGACGTGGATTGGGCGCGCACCGAACGGGGCATCCGCGAGTTTGACCCGCTGGTGGTAAGAGATTTCCAGGCGAAGGGGCTCGCCCATGTGCGTATTCGCGTGGCCGGAGAACCCACTGAGGCCCGGCTTATCCATCTGCGTAAGCTGGTGGAAGCCTGTGAACACTATGGCGTGATCCCGATTATTGCTTATCAGGCGGACGAGTATAAAAAAGACCCCAGCATCAGCAATGAAAAAGAGGTGATTAACTGGTGGGTGGCCGTCGCACATTACTTTGGTCAAGGCTCGCCGTTACTGGGTTTTGACCTGATCTACGAACCTGCTGATAAGCTCAATCACAATCAGGCGTCGCTCAATCGGGTGTATGACAAAACGATTCGTATGATTCACGCTATCGATCCCCAGCGTATGATTTTTGTCGCACCCCGTCTGCGCGCCGCGCCGGAAGAATTGCCGAGCCTGAAGCTACCGCCGCAAAGTCAGAACACCGTGCTGGCCGAGTGGCATGTCTTCCCGTGGGGGCCGCTAAAAAACAACGGTAAGTATCCGTGGACGTCGGGTACAGCGGCAGAAAAGACGGCGATTCGCGCCCGCATTAACAGCGCTGTTCACTGGCAGCAGAAGACCGGTCATGTCAGTTGGGTCGGGGGATGGGCGCCGGGAGAGACGATCAAAAATGTGCCTTCGGCCTCGCAGATGGCGTTTGCCCGCTTTATGGCCTGTGAACTGAAGAAAGCAAAAATTCCCTATGCTATCAATGCAGATACGCAGTTTTATGATGGCGAGGAAGGGGCCTGGCGTCCGGCGCTGGAACCGTTGCTGAATACGATGATTGCGCCTGAATGTGAAAAGCCCGGCGAGAAACCGGGCCATCACACGCTTAAACCGCCTGCTCCTGATGAGACACGCGTGACGCCAGCGGCAACCAGCACACCAGAATCAGCACACCCATAAGGGTCATCAGCAGACCCAGGCTAGCCTGTCCGGTCTGAGGCATCATCGCGGAAAGCCACGCCAGCACGCCGGAACCAATATTTTGTAAACCACCTACCAGCGCCCCGGCGGTACCAGCCAGGAACGGGAAGGGTTCCATCGCGCCGCTGGTGGCGAGCGGGAACAGCATCCCGGCACCAAAGAAGAACAGCGCGGCGGGGATCAGTAACGTCCAGACGTTCATCACGTCAAGCAGGCCCGGGATCCACATCATCAAACCAGCCACCAGGCAGCAGATAACCGACTGCCACATCAACGTTGAGAAGCGCTTGTTCGGGCGACCAGCGAACCACGCACCGAAAAACGCCGCCGGGATCGGCAGAATAAACAGAATACTGACCGCCATGCTGCTCAAGCCTAATCCTGCGCCCAGCAATACCCCGGAGCAGGCTTCGAAGACGGCAACGCCCGCCAGTCCGCCGATGAGCATCAGTACGTAACAGGTGAATGCGCCGTTGCCAAACAGGGTTTTGTAGCTGGCGATAAGCCGTGGGCGCGGCGCACCCGCAGGGCGCGTTTCCGGCATCCAACGCGCCATGCTAAACGTTACGCCTGCGCACAGAATCAACAGGAAAATATAGCAGGCACGCCAGTTCCACATCGTGTCCAGCACGCTGCCAATCAGCGGCGCTAACAGCGGGCTGACAAGAATACCCATGTTTAACAAGCTGTTAGCATGACGTAGCTGGGTGCCTTCATACAGATCGCGCGGTAAGGTTCGTGCCATTACGCCGCCGACGCCCGTTCCCATTCCCTGAATGGCGCTGGCGATAATCAGTACCGTCAGGCTATGGGTAGTAATGGCGACCAGCGTAGCCAGCATAAAAATAGACATTCCGGTGAGGATCACCGGACGGCGCCCTACCCGGTCGGAAAGGGGACCGTAAACCAGCTGCGACAAGCCGTAGGTCAGCAGGTAAGCCGCCATTACACTTTGCACCGCCCCTTCGCGAACGTTGAGTTCACGCGCCATATCGGCAATGGCGGGGATATAAATGGTTTGAGCCATCTGGCCTACCGCCACCAGGAGTACCAACATCAACAACAAATTGACGCTTCTATGCCTTTTCATTTCGCTGATTACTTTTAAAAAAGAGAAAAAAGAAGAATAAGGTGCTGAACATTCCGCTAAATGCGCGTGGAATCTACCACATTAAAAAAAGAAGACCATATTGATCACTGCAAAGGCGGGAAGGGAAGCGGCAGGAAATGTAAACAAATAGCGGCAATAAATGTTGCCGGAATGCATCCGACCATTCTGGAGGATGGAGAAGGCGCGATCACGACAAACGGAGCAAAATCGCCCCGGCGGCAATCCCGGCAGCAGCAAAAATGCGTATACCGGCGACTTTTTCTTTCAGTATCAGCCAGGCGAGCAAGGCACCAAACAGGATTGACGTTTCCCGTAACGCGGCGACCACTGCCAGCGGGGCCTGTGTCATTGCCCACAGTGCCAGACCGTAAGATCCCATGGTGCCGATACCGCCCAAAATGCCTTTCTTCCATTGCTGCGCCAGATAGCGTGATGCCTCCCGGCGTCGGGCGATCATCGCCCAGGTGAGCAGACAAGATCCGTTGAGAAAGAAGGTCCACAGCGTATAGCCCAACGCGGTCTCTGAGAGTCGTACCCCGGTGCCATCCACCAGCGTATAGCCAGCAATAAAGCAGGCGTTAATTAACGCCAAAACAATTCCCTGCTGTGAGCTGCTGCCCCCGTTAAACGCCATGCCGAGGATCGCCATACAGATGGTGGCGATACCCACCCAGGCGAGCATTGACAGACTATCGCCGAGAAACAGAACGCTGATGATCGCGACCAGCAGCGGGGCAGTACCGCGCATTAAGGGATAGGTCTGGCTCATGTCCGAGACCTGATAGGTCTTGGCGACCAGCACGGTATACACCACCTGTAACGCGGTTGAGACCGCTAAGTACGGCAGGCTGGCTGCTGAGGGGTGAGGTGCAAAAGGCAGCAAAATCAAGGCCATGACTGCAGCCGATCCGCTGACGCTAATGGCGGAGTACAACTTGTCGTTTCCTGCTTTTACGATAGCATTCCAGCTGGCATGGAGCAGTGCGGCGAACAGCAAAATGCAGAAAACAGAAAGCGTCATGGCGGCAATTATCCCGGGGATTATCATAAAATCGTAACATAATGGTGAGTTACAAGCACCAGGGAACAGTGAAAGGGGAGTGGTTGCCCACCCCCCTTTTGTGCGTCTTGAATCTGCATTATTTGATGTACTTCAGAGCAGCATCAAGCAGTTGCAGTGCAGCAACAATGAGTTTCAGGATAAGAATAATGATATCCACGAGGCTCATATGCTTTCCTTTTGCTACAAGGAGTACGTTGCTGCCTGTTGCCAGCACCTTTGTTGACATAACACAGTGTGTCTGGCGGAAACCAACCGCACAACGCTGATGAAAACCTCGCTCCGGCGGGGTTTTTTGTTTTTGCACAACATACAATGAAACGTGATCGTTGACGCATTTTTACGCAGATGAAAATTTTTCCATTGTCACGCTGAAAAACCTGTGTTTGTATAAATCCTGTTAACCAACAAACAGACAAGGCCCCTAATGAACCCTTCCATGCTGACAGCGACCCTACTAAAAACTGCGCCATCTCGCGCAGTGGTCGTCGTGCGTGTGGTGGTGGTCGTCGGCAATGCGCCGTAGGGTCCGGAACACACGATTCCAAAACCCCGCCGGCGCAAACCGGGCGGGGTTTTTCGTTTAAGAGACCCACCCGGATACGCAGGCCCAGAATAAAAGGACTGGAGCATGGCAAGTTCGGGCATAACATCCAAGCGTACGCGCTTTACGGGCGCAGAATTCATCGTTCATTTCCTGGAGCGCCAGGGCATTACGGTGGTCACCGGTATTCCGGGCGGCTCGATTCTCCCCGTCTACGACGCTTTAAGCCAAAGTACGCAAATCCGTCATATCCTGGCGCGTCACGAACAGGGCGCGGGGTTTATCGCCCAGGGCATGGCGCGAACCGATGGCAAACCTGCCGTGTGTATGGCCTGTAGCGGGCCGGGGGCCACCAATCTGGTGACGGCTATTGCCGATGCGCGACTGGATTCCATCCCGCTGGTGTGTATCACCGGTCAGGTTCCGGCCTCGATGATCGGCACCGACGCCTTCCAGGAAGTCGACACCTACGGCATTGCGATTCCCATCACCAAGCACAACTATCTGGTCCGCCATATCAATGAATTACCCCAGGTTATGAGCGATGCCTTCCGCATTGCGCAGTCAGGCCGTCCGGGCCCGGTGTGGATAGACATTCCTAAAGATATCCAAACCGCCGTGTTTGAGATTGAATCATTGCCTGCACCGGCTGAAAAAGCACCCGCGCCAGCCTTTAGCACGGAGAGCATCCGCGATGCCGCTGCGATGATTAACGCGGCCAAACGCCCGGTGCTGTATCTTGGCGGCGGAGTCATTAACGCCCCTGAGCGGGTGCGTGAACTGGCAGAAAAAGCGACGTTGCCCACCACCATGACCTTAATGGCGCTCGGCATGCTGCCAAAAGCGCATCCACTGTCGTTAGGTATGCTGGGGATGCACGGCGCGCGCAGCACCAACTTTATTCTGCAAGAAGCGGATTTATTGATCGTTCTGGGAGCCCGTTTTGATGACCGGGCGATCGGTAAAACTGAGCAGTTCTGCCCGAATGCAAAAATCATCCACGTGGATATCGACCGCGCGGAGCTGGGTAAAATAAAACAAGCGCATGTGGCGATTCAGGCGGATGTAGATGAGGTGCTGGCACAGTTGATCCCGCTGATTGAAGCGCAACCGCGTGAAGCCTGGCATCAGCAGGTGTCTGACCTGCAGCAAGAATTTCCGTGCACCATCCCACAGGAAAAAAATCCGCTCAGCCATTATGGGCTGATTAACGCGGTTGCTGCCTGTGTGGACGACAGCGCGATCATCACCACCGACGTCGGTCAGCATCAGATGTGGGCGGCGCAGGCTTACCCGCTGAACCGTCCGCGCCAGTGGCTGACTTCCGGCGGCCTTGGCACCATGGGGTTTGGCCTGCCTGCGGCAATTGGCGCGGCGCTGGCGAACCCGGATAAAAAAGTGCTGTGCTTCTCCGGCGACGGCAGCCTGATGATGAATATTCAGGAAATGGCCACCGCCAGTGAGAATCAGTTGGATATTAAAATCATCCTGATGAATAACGAAGCGCTGGGGCTGGTGTATCAGCAACAAAGCCTGTTCTACAAACAGGGCGTGTTTGCTGCCACCTATCCGGGGATGATTAACTTTATGCAGATTGCCGCCGGTTTCGGTCTCGACACCTGCGATTTAAACCACGAAGCCGACCCGCAGGCGGCATTGCAGGCGATTATCGATCGTCCGGGACCGGCGCTGATCCACGTGCGTATCGATGCGGAAGAAAAAGTGTATCCGATGGTGCCGCCGGGCGCGGCAAATACAGAGATGGTGGGGGAATAAGCTATGCAACAGCAGACTCATGACAACGTAATACTTGAACTCACCGTGCGTAACCACCCCGGCGTAATGACTCACGTTTGTGGCCTGTTCGCCCGTCGCGCGTTTAACGTGGAAGGCATTCTCTGTCTACCGATTCAGGACAGCGACCAGAGCCGCATCTGGCTACTGGTCAACGATGACCAACGTCTGGAACAGATGATCAGCCAGATTGATAAACTGGAAGATGTGGTGAAAGTCGCGCGCAACCAGTCTGACCCGTCGATGTTTAACAAGATAAGCGTGTTCTTCGAGTAATCCGTTCAAGGCTTGAACGATGAAGTGTATATCGTTAAGGTAAGCGCCTTTGCCGGAGGGCGGCGTAAACGCCTTATCCGGCCTACCACGGCTCCCGCCCGTAGGCCTGATAAGCGTAGCGTCATCAGGCATCCCACACGCCAGGACAACATTCATGACAACCATTGCACTGATAGACGATCACCTTATCGTCCGCTCCGGCTTTGCGCAGCTGCTGGGGCTTGAACCCGATTTGCAGGTTGTGGCTGAGTTTGGTTCAGGCGCTGAGGCGTTGGCGGGATTGCCTGGCCGCGGCGTGCAGGTGTGCATTTGCGATATTTCGATGCCGGATATCTCCGGGCTGGAGCTGTTAAGCCAGCTCCCCAAAGGGATGGCGACGATTATGCTCTCCGTGCACGACAGCCCGGCGCTGGTGGAACAGGCGCTAAACGCCGGGGCGCGCGGCTTCCTCTCCAAACGCTGTAGCCCTGATGAGCTGATTGCAGCAGTACATACTGTAGCAACAGGCGGCTGCTATCTCACGCCGGATATCGCTGTCAAACTGGCGGCAGGGCGTCAGGATCCGTTGACCAAGCGAGAGCGTCAGGTGGCGGAAAAACTGGCGCAGGGCATGGCGGTGAAAGAGATTGCCGCCGAGTTGGGCCTGTCGCCAAAAACGGTGCATGTGCACCGCGCTAATCTGATGGAAAAACTGAACGTCAGTAACGACGTTGAGCTGGCTCGACGGATGTTTGACGGCTGGCAATGAACACCTTTTTTTCTCGCTTAATCACCGTTGTCGCCTGTTTCTTTATCTTCTCCGCCGCCTGGTTCTGCCTGTGGAGCATTAGCTTGCATCTGGTGGAACGCCCTGAGCTGGCGGTACTGCTGTTCCCGTTTGGCCTGCGGCTGGGGTTGATGCTGCAATGTCCACGTGGCTACTGGCCGGTGCTGCTGGGCGCGGAATGGCTGCTGATTTTCTGGCTGGCGCAGGAAGTGGCGCTGGCGCACTTCCCCCTGTTGATGACCGGTAGCCTGCTGACGCTGCTGCCTGTGACGTTGATCTGGCGCTATCGCCATCAGCGCGACTGGCGTGCCTTGTTGTTGCAGGGGGCGGCGCTGATTGCCGCGGCGCTGTTACAGTCGCTGCCGTGGCTGGGGCAGGGCGAAGTCGCGTGGACTGCGCTGCTGCTGACCCTGACCGGTGGACTGACGCTGGCCCCTATCTGTCTGGTGTTCTGGCACTACCTGACCAGCACTACCTGGCTACCGCTCGGTCCGGCGGTGGTCTCCCAGCCGGTGAACTGGCGTGGGCGACATCTGGTGTGGTACCTGCTGCTGTTCAGCGTCAGCCTTTGGTTGCAGTTGGGCTTGCCGGACGAGCTTTCGCGCTTTACACCGTTTTGCCTGGCGCTGCCGATCATCGCACTGGCCTGGCATTATGGCTGGCAGGGCGCGCTGATTGCCACGCTGATGAACGCCATCGCGCTGATTGCCAGCCAGACCTGGCACGATCATCCCGTTGATTTACTGCTCTCGCTGCTGGCGCAAAGCCTGACCGGGCTGCTGCTCGGTGCGGGGATTCAGCGTCTGCGAGAACTCAACCAGTCGCTGCAAAACGAGCTGGCGCGTAATCATCGGCTGGCAGAACGCTTGCTGGAAACCGAAGAGAGCGTGCGCCGCGATGTGGCGCGCGAACTGCATGACGATATCGGCCAGACCATCACCGCCATTCGCACCCAGGCGGGCATTGTCCAGCGGCTGGCCCCGGAGAATGCGGGCGTGAAGCAAAGCGGGGCGCATATCGAGCAGCTTTCGTTGGGCGTCTACGATTCGGTGCGTCGCCTGCTTGGGCGGTTACGCCCACGCCAGCTCGACGATCTGACGCTGGAACAGGCTATTCGCTCGCTGCTGCGCGAAATGGAACTGGAAAGCCGCGGCATCGTCAGCCATCTCGACTGGCACATCGACGAGTCGGCACTCAGTGAAAGCCAGCGGGTGACGCTGTTTCGCGTCTGTCAGGAAGGGCTGAACAACATTGTGAAACACGCCAACGCCAGCGCGGTGACGCTTCAGGCCTGGCAACAGGACGAGCGGTTAATGTTGGTGATTGAAGATGACGGCTGCGGTCTGCCGCCGGGCTCGAATCAACAAGGATTTGGCCTGACCGGCATGCGTGAGCGCATTACGGCCCTTGGCGGATCGCTCTCGATTTCCTGCACGCATGGCACGCGCGTCAGCGTGTCGTTGCCTCAGCGCTACGTGTAAGGAGCATTGATGCTGACGTTTTTTAAAGCCCCGGCGAATGCGCCGCTTATCACTGATAAACACGAGGTTGACGCCCGTTACCGCTACTGGCGGCGTCATATCCTGCTGACCATCTGGCTTGGCTATGCGCTGTTTTATTTCACGCGTAAAAGCTTCAATGCCGCGGTGCCCGATATCCTTGCCAGCGGCGTACTCACCCGCAACGATATTGGCCTGCTGGCAACGCTGTTTTACATCACCTATGGCTTGTCGAAGTTTGTCTCCGGTATCGTCAGCGACCGCTCCAACGCCCGCTATTTTATGGGCATCGGGCTGATTGCCACCGGGGTGGTAAACATCCTGTTTGGCTTTTCCACTTCGCTGTGGGCGTTTGCCGTACTGTGGGCGCTGAATGCCTTCTTCCAGGGCTGGGGGTCGCCGGTGTGCGCCCGTCTGTTGACGGCCTGGTACTCGCGTACTGAACGCGGCGGCTGGTGGGCGCTGTGGAACACCGCGCATAACGTTGGTGGGGCGTTAATTCCGATGGTGATGGCCGCCGCTGCGCTGCACTACGGCTGGCGTGCCGGGATGATGATTGCCGGGACGATGGCGATTGTGGTTGGCATTTTCCTCTGCTGGCGACTGCGTGACCGCCCGCAGGCTATCGGCTTACCGCCGGTTGGCGACTGGCGGCACGACGAGCTGGAAATCGCCCAACAGCAGGAAGGGGCAGGGCTGACCCGCAAAGAGATCCTCACTAAATACGTGCTGCTGAACCCGTATATTTGGCTGCTGTCGCTGTGCTATGTGCTGGTGTACGTGGTGCGTGCGGCGATCAACGACTGGGGCAATCTGTACATGTCGGAGACGCTGGGCGTTGATTTGGTCACTGCCAATACGGCGGTCACCATGTTTGAACTCGGTGGGTTCATTGGCGCACTGGTGGCGGGTTGGGGATCGGACAAACTGTTTAACGGCAACCGTGGGCCGATGAACCTGATTTTTGCCGCCGGGATTTTGCTCTCAGTCGGCTCACTATGGCTGATGCCGTTTGCCAGCTATGTGATGCAGGCGGCGTGCTTCTTCACCACCGGATTCTTTGTCTTTGGCCCGCAGATGTTGATCGGCATGGCGGCGGCGGAGTGCTCGCACAAAGAGGCGGCGGGCGCGGCAACCGGGTTTGTTGGGCTGTTCGCTTATCTCGGCGCATCGCTCTCCGGCTGGCCGCTGGCAAAGGTGATGGAAGTCTGGCACTGGACCGGGTTCTTCGTGGTGATCGTCATTGCTGCGGGTATTTCCGCCCTGCTGTTGTTGCCGTTTTTAAACGCTCAGGCGCCGCGCAACGTCAGCGAAGCGTGATGCACCTCACCTTTTTGCCCTGAGTGGGGAAAAACTAAGAAATTTTCCCGGTTCCGCCTGGACGCTGTCTCAGGCGTCTCTGCCGACTGATTTTTACAATGCCTGCTATTCGCAGGTATAAAAATTAGCTCGGGAGTGTCCTATGCTGGCCTTTCTAAACCAGGTGCGCAAGCCGACCCTGGATTTGCCGCTCGATGTGCGGCGCAAAATGTGGTTCAAGCCGTTCATGCAGTCTTACCTGGTGGTTTTCATCGGCTACCTGACCATGTACCTGATCCGCAAAAACTTCAACATCGCGCAGAACGACATGATCACCACCTACGGGCTGAGCATGACGCAGCTGGGGATGATTGGCCTGGGCTTCTCCATCACCTATGGCGTGGGTAAAACGCTGGTCTCCTACTACGCTGACGGTAAAAACACCAAGCAGTTCCTGCCGCTGATGTTGATCCTCTCGGCCATCTGTATGCTCGGCTTTAGCGCCAGCATGGGGCCGGGCACAACCAGCTTGTACCTGATGATCGCCTTCTACGCGCTGAGCGGTTTCTTCCAGAGTACCGGCGGCTCGTGCAGCTATTCGACCATCACCAAATGGACGCCGCGCCGTAAACGTGGTTCCTATCTCGGTATGTGGAACATCTCCCATAACCTCGGCGGTGCGGGTGCGGCAGGCGTGGCGCTGTTCGGTGCTAACGTGCTGTTCGACGGCCACGTCATTGGGATGTTTATCTTCCCGTCGATTATCGCGCTGATCGTGGGCTTTATCGGCCTGCGCTTTGGTAGCGACTCTCCGGAATCTTATGGTCTCGGTAAAGCAGAAGAACTGTTTGGCGAAGAGATCAGCGAAGAGGACAAAGAGACCGAAGAAAACGAAATGACCAAATGGCAGATCTTTGTTGAGTACGTGCTGAAAAACAAAGTGATCTGGCTGCTGTGCTTCTCCAACATCTTCCTGTACGTGGTGCGTATCGGTATCGACCAGTGGTCTACCGTGTATGCCTTCCAGGAGCTGAAACTCTCTAAAGAGGTGGCAATTCAGGGGTTCACCCTGTTTGAAGTGGGCGCGCTGGTCGGCACGCTGCTGTGGGGCTGGCTGTCGGATCTGGCGAACGGTCGTCGTGCGCTGGTAGCCTGTGTCGCACTGGCATTAATTATCGCCACGCTCGGCGTTTATCAGCACGCCAGCAACCAGTACGTTTACCTGGCTTCCCTGTTTGCCCTCGGCTTCCTGGTGTTTGGTCCGCAGCTGTTGATCGGCGTGGCGGCTGTCGGTTTCGTGCCGAAAAAAGCGATCGGCGCGGCCGATGGGATTAAAGGCACATTCGCGTATCTGATCGGCGACAGCTTCGCTAAGCTGGGTCTGGGGATGATTGCCGATGGGACGCCAGTCTTCGGCCTGACCGGCTGGGCGGGCACCTTCGCCGCGCTGGACACCGCCGCTATCGCTTGTATCTGCCTGATGGCTATCGTGGCCGTCTTCGAAGAACGTAAAATCCGTCGCGAGAAAAAAATTCAGCAGTTAAACATCGCTTAAGTGTGTAGTGGTAACGTTTTGCCCGCCTTTATGGCGGGCTTTTTTATGCCTTATGCGCCGTCCGGAATAGCGTTGACACGTTCGGCCGTCGACAGAGATGAATTTGCCGCTATGATGGGCGTCCTGTCGGGTAAGGGATGTGCGCATGATTTGGATAATGCTGGCCACGTTGGTGGTTGTTTTTATTGTCGGTTTTCGGGTGCTGACGTCCGGGGCGCGGCGTGCGGTTCGCCGGTTGAGCGAGCGTCTGGGTATTGATGTGATAGCGGTAGAATCGATGACCGATCAGATGGGAAAAGTGCAGGGTGAGGCGTTTTTACAGTACCTCCACCGACCTGACGAATCGCATCTGCAAAATGCCGCACAGGTGCTGTTGATCTGGCAAGTCGTCATTGTCGACGGTAGTGAGCAGAATCTGCTGCAGTGGCATCGTTTACTGCAAAAAGCCCGATTGGCCGCGCCAATTACCGACGCCCAGGTGCGTCTGGCGCTCGGTTTTTTGCGTGAAATGGAGCCAGACCTGCAGGAGATAAATGCATTTCAAATGCGCTACAACGCCTTTTTCCTGCCTGAAGATGGTGTGCACTGGCTACACTGATATCAGATTTGTGATGATGGCTATTTGGCATCGCCGTCCGGCGGTGAAAGTTGTTAAAACGTTAAATACGTCACATTTTTAATGTTACACTGCGTAACTTTTCTACAATAATCCTACGCAGGTTACAAAATTGAGTGACGTTATTGAACAAAAATCCCGCGCAGAGGTGAATGCCCGACCTAACTGGTCGGCGGTATTTGCCGTCGCGTTCTGTGTTGCCTGCCTGATAACCGTTGAGTTCTTGCCGGTCAGTTTGCTGACGCCGATGGCGCAGGATCTGGGCATTTCAGAAGGTGTTGCCGGGCAGTCGGTCACCGTGACGGCCTTTGTCGCCATGTTTGCCAGCTTGTTTGTCACGCAAATCATTCAGGCGACCGATCGTCGCTATGTGGTGATCCTATTCTCAGTGCTGCTGACGCTCTCCTGCCTGCTGGTCTCGTTCGCCAACTCTTTTGCGTTGCTACTGGTGGGCCGTGCCTGTTTGGGGCTGGCGCTGGGCGGATTCTGGGCGATGTCGGCGTCGCTGACTATGCGTCTGGTTCCCGCGCGTACGGTGCCGAAGGCGCTGTCGGTTATCTTCGGCGCGGTCTCTATTGCGCTGGTGATTGCTGCACCGTTGGGGAGTTTTTTAGGCGGTATTATCGGCTGGCGTAACGTGTTTAATGCTGCGGCGGTAATGGGAGTGCTGTGCACCATTTGGGTGGTGAGATCGCTGCCTTCGCTGCCCGGTGAGCCGTCGCACCAGAAACAAAATATGTTCAGCCTGCTCCAGCGTCCGGGCGTGATGGCCGGCATGATCGCCATCTTTATGTCCTTTGCCGGACAGTTTGCCTTCTTTACCTATATTCGCCCGGTGTATATGAATCTGGCGGGATTTGATGTGGATGGCCTGACGTTGGTGCTGCTGAGCTTTGGTATTGCCAGTTTTGTGGGTACGTCGCTCTCGTCGATGATTTTGAAGCGCTCGGTGAAACTGGCGTTAGCCGGTGCACCGCTGGTGCTGGCGCTCAGCGCGCTGATCCTGATTTTTTGGGGCAGTGACAAAGTGGTCGCCGCGGGTATTGCGATTGTTTGGGGGCTGGCGTTTGCGCTGGTGCCGGTGGGATGGTCGACGTGGATCACCCGCTCGCTGGCCGATCAGGCAGAAAAAGCCGGATCCGTCCAGGTCGCCGTGATCCAGCTTGCCAATACCTGCGGGGCTGCGGTGGGAGGCTATGCGCTTGATAACCTCGGACTGCTGTCGCCCCTGATGCTCTCCGGCAGCCTGATGCTGCTGACGGCGCTAGTGGTGGCAGCGAAAGTGCGCATAAAGGGTATGCAATGATCCCAATATTCATTGCGGGACCGTCTACGTAGGCCGGATAAGGCGTTAACGCCGCCCTCCGGCATCGTGCCCGATGGCGCGGTGCTTACCGGGCCTACGTAACGACGAGAATGCATGATTCCTTGTCAGAACCACGCTTCCCACATCGCGCCGAGGTTGAAGTCGTCCAGGGTTTCGTCTTTCGTGCCGTTGACGCGCGCGGTGCGGTCGTTGTCCACTTTGCCGCCTGTCACGTAGAAGCGCAGCATGGGGCGGAATTCGGGTCCCATGGCGATCGACATGTTCTGCGACAGCGTCAGCTTCCAGCCGCTGTTATCCCCGCCGTTGTCGTAATCTACGCGCTGATAGCCCGCTTCCAGCCAGGTGGAGTGAACGTCGTTCCAGAAGTACATCGGGCGTACAATTGCGCCGTAGTTCTTACGGTTATCACTTTTATCTGCGCTGTTGTCGTAGTCATGGAACGCCAGCAGGTATTCCACCTGCGCCTGGCGGGTAAACTTATGGCTCCCCTCGAAGCTGGCGTAAACCGTGGTCAGGTCGTCGGTTTTGTTGTAGACGCTGTTGTCTGAGTTATCCGAATAACGGGCGATCACCTTGTTCACGCCGCTGTCGTTGGTGTGGCTCAGCACAAAAGCGCCCTGCCAGGCTTTCAGACGGTCATCGCTCTCGACGGCCTTGGAGTCAAAGCCATAGTTGGCGTAGATCTCCAGGTCCAGCGGGCCGAGCTTCATATTGTGGATTTTTGACGTCACCGCGTAATTACCCTTATCGCCGGTGCCGGAGCCGCCGGTACAGGTAATGCGTGAAGGGTTGGCTTCGTCTTCCATGACTTCCGGGCTACACGATTCGACGGCGGCGACGGTGGCAACATCAAACTGTACGCCGCCAATGTCGAAGTTCTTCACCCCGGCGCCCTGGCCGTCGTGGTTCATCCAGAAGTAGTCGTTGATACCCTGTTGTGGACGCTGATGGAAGTCACGACCGGCCCAGATGTAGGCGTTCGGATTGGACTCCAGCACGTTGGTCACGCCCGCGTAGGCTTTTTTGAGGTTAACTTCGTCGCCCCAGTGGTCAATCATCACGTTGATATCCCAGATTGCGCCGTTGTCGCTTTTGAACGCTTTGGAGAGCTGGAATTCGCCACCGTTGCCTTCGTTACCCAGACGACCAATCGCGGATGCACCGTTATAGGACCCGTCAACGCCAACGTATTTCTGATCGCCACTCTGGAAGTGCGCGCCGTAACGGGCATAGCCGCTGAACTTCACGCCGAACGGTATCGCCATATCCGGCGACTGCGCCGCGCTTTGCGGTTCGTTAATCACATCGGTTTTCTTCGCCACGGCAGCGTCCATTTTCGCCTGGCGTTCCGCCAGCGCTTTATCGACGGCTTTGGCGACGATGGCGTCGATTTGTTCCTGCGTAAATTCCTGTGCGAGCACAGAAATTGGGCACAGCGCGGCCACGACCGCCATGGCTAATGGAAGTTTTTTTATGTTCATGGTTATCTCATTTGACACTTAACCCTTCAGGTTGCCATTGGCATTCTGAATAAGCGTGTGTATTCATTTATTTTAAGATAATAACCATCCCGTCTCGGTTGAATTTGCTATCACCAAAACAAGTTGATTTGTTTGTTTTTTAATAGGTACAGAAATAATTTATTTAGTCGTAATAAATACTCCGTTCAGAAAGTGTTATTTAGAAACTAACGTTGATACAGATGAATGATTTCTTCTGACAGTTCGCGGGCTAATAGCGACGTCATTAAGTGGTCCTGCGCATGCACCATAATTAATGTCATTGGTTGCCGGGCTTCCCCGGCGTCCTGTTCGATCAATTTGGTTTGCATGTGGTGAGCCTGACGGGCATAGCCGTCAGCCTCACGAAGCAGGCTTTTCGCTTCGTCAATGTTCCCGGCGCGCGCGGCGTGCAGTGCTTCGAAGCACAGGCTGCGTGACTGCCCGGCATTGACGATGATTTCCATTACTGCTTCTTCTAATGCAATCATGATGCTCTCTTTTTAATCGAATCCATTATTGGCGGCAGTTTTCGCAAACCACTCGCCGCTCTTTTTCACTGTACGTTTTTGCGTGGCTAAATCTAATTGGACAAAACCGTAGGTAATGACTCCAACTTATTGATAGTGTTTTATG
>NZ_SZXN01000047.1:0-48737 GCF_005281195.1 Citrobacter sp. wls613 | reverse complement strand
ATACACTAAATCAGTAAGTTGGCACCATTACCCGGTTATCGCATGTAGTCGGTGGAAGTTGGTCGAAGTGGATGTTAATTCAAGAGCAGTTTGAATTACAGTTGGCACAACGAGAGATTAAAGAATTAATGATTTTGACTAATATCGGGGATGAGGTCGTTGGATTATAGTAAAACAACCATCTTTAACTGATGGGTTTGGCCTTTCCATCCATAAGAAAGGCCATCGTTGTAAAAAATAAATTACCCGCGACTGCAGCCGAAGCTACGGTCGCCATCTCCGTATACTTTTGTATCAAGTTTAGCCAGGTAGTCAAGACGATTCAGTAATTTATTGTATTCTCCTTCAAAGTTAAAATCATTGACGTCTAATATATAACGACAATTTTCAGGGTAGTGAACCAATCCCGGATAATCATCCAGTTCCAATCCCAGTGCGCTATACCATGCTCTTACAATCATCATCCTTAAATTGCTTTCAGCCTCATAATCACCTAAATGGTAATAAGCATCTTTGTTAAAAAAAAGACCAATATGAAAATGACATTTTCCCTCTTCGGAAAACTCCCTTACCCAAACATGACGAACTCGGTTTGGATATATTCTTTTGCCGTTGGCAGTTCTGGCTTTTTCATTGGCCTCCAGCATTGCATTTAACGCATTACGGAAACGGGATATGGCACCAGGCTCCACATTAGGGAAGCAGCAAACAGTATCTCCTCTGTCTAAAATAGGTGGATAATGTACATCAACACGTAACGCCATTGTTCTGGGGAATTCACTGATAGCATCATTGACGACTCGTTCAATATGTTTTTTATAGGCGAGCACATGCTCACCATGGGAACCATGATATAATTCCATGTTTCGATCCTGTAGCTAGTCCTACGGCTTTCGATAGCCGTATATAGTAATATGATAAGACATAGTTGAATGTCTGTAATTAGTTATGTTAATTAACTGTTGGTAGTAATGATTGCTTTATAATACCTTTCCAACAATAAAACTTGTTATCAACCCATTACCCGTGCAGTAAAATACTTAAAAAGTAACTCTGCAATTATAATCATCCAAAGATACCATTATCCCAGTATCTTTTTACCGTGGAAATGCTTATTCCTAAGATCTTTGCCACCTTGGATTGAGAGTAATGCTTAGCCTTCTCATTCTGAATTAGATAAGAATATTTACTTCCTTCAGGTCTTCCCTGCATTTTCTTTGGTTTTGTTTTGTTAGTAGGCATCTTTTGCTCTCATCTAGCTATTAGGCAATAACTCCATACTGTCGAGATGTATGTAAACTAAGTGGTTATGCTTAACATTGGTATCAGAATGTATGGTTTACTTCACCGTTAAAGGGATTAATAATGATGGCATCTCCTCCTTTCATCGCCTTTTGAGGTGTATCGCCTTCGGCAATTACCGGAACCATTACCGCTAGATCATTTGTGTAATAAATTGGTATCCAGCAATAGCATGATTGTTTAGGGGGAGTTTTATTTCTTTTCAATACTGCCTCAACTCCAAATGTAATAAGTTCAAAGATTGGCATAATCACAATGCTGCTCAAATCAAAAAAACAACCATCGTAGACTGTGTCCTTTATCAGTATGATATTAGATAACCCTCCTGCAATGAGATGTTTGCGGTTCACGCGCCGATCTGTGTAAATAAAAATTGCTTTTTTTACATTGAAACTTTTTATAATGTATGAGAGCTTTTCATGAATTAATTTTTTTTCGCTCTTACCCATCTTATCATGAGGTATTTTGTGCGCATAAAAATCTTGATCGACAACCTCGTTCCGGTGTCGAATGTGAGTGTTCCAGACGGAATAAAAAAACTCTTCGTAAGTTAATTTTGGCTCACCCCGTGCGATTGAGGGGGCCTTCTCTTCAAAAATACAGCCTAATGTTGACTCCAAAGTTTGAGCTATATGATATTGCGATGTTATTTTATTCAATGCTGGGGCTGTGGCGTTTAACAAAAATGATATCACCTCTGACCTAGAGTATCCTTTTGCATTGCTATAGTCGTCGATTGCATCAATAGTTGATTTTTTGTTTGCGCTGAAAGTGATGCGTTTTTTCATATGTATCCTTGACTTTCGTTAATGTAAAATGTGATAAACGGTGGTGATTTAGTATCTTTTATTGACGGATTGTTTCTGTTAATTAAGCCAGCTATTCTTTAGAATAGCTGGGGAGTTATGATTTTGAGGCTGCTGTTAATTACAATATACTGAGAAGGTTAATAGGAACCTATCAATGTCTTTGCGTAACCAATAATGTCGGCTGTTAATTTTCTTTGGGCGTGGTAAACCATTAGGCAGCTTGTCTTGGCAAAGCCATTTTCGAATTGTTTGGGCTTTAAGGTTTAATAGATGTGCTAACTCACTTGTGGAAACAAGTTCAGATAAAGATGTTCTGGATTGCTCATATATGCTCATGCTACCACCTCAATGATTGAGATGCAGGCATATACAAAAAGTAATGAAATTAGAAGGGAAAGAAAGGACCAAAAAGAAAACGAAAAAGCCAAGCTTGAATAAGCTTCAGGGTCAGGGTCACTACCTTCGCTTGAGCCGGATGAGGTACTTTTAGTTGATTTAGACGCATTACCTTGCGAGTTTTCGGCCAGATTTTTGTGCGAGATGATACGTGCAAAAAAAACGCCCAAAGTTTTATGTCGATTGTTTTTATTGTATAAAGAGTTTTTTTCATTGAGGTGTCCAAGAGCAGCTCGAATCCTGATGTTCATCTGTCTTTCCTGAAATATGGACTCAGCACAGGTTTGTCGCTGCTTACTAGAACGAACAACTTTGATCTTACCCACGACCCGTACTATTCGAGCCTTTGAGCTAGTTTGCGCAGAACTCATCAAAGAATTAGACATAATGCTTTATCTCCTGATTTAAAAGTGGACGATGGAATTTAAACCTTAAAATACACTTATGTCAACGATGGATGTTGTTCTGTAATCTATTGATATTAAATGAAATCAACGCATATCAACGGTTATTTTTTTACAATATTTGCTTGCTGTAAGATCCACCTCTCAATTTTTTCATGCCATTTGCGCAACAGATCTAACGGACGACGGCGGTAGTGTTTTTCCGCCAGTGCACTTGGTTTGTGTCCCATAATTTGAGCAACAATACCTGTTGGCACTTCAACCCATTCAGCAAGAGTGCCAAAACTACGGCGTAAGCCGTGAAGGCTGATATGTGGTAACTCAGCTCGAGCTAACGCTCTGTTGTGTCCTGAACGCGGTTCAATAATTTTGCCACTTTTGCTGTTACTTCTGAAAACCCAACCCTCCTTATTTACGTCAGAATTTGGGAATTGCGCTAGCGCACTTAACAGCTCAGAAACATAAGGAGTGAGAGGGATGATACGTTCGCCTTCGATCTTGTCTTTAATCCTCATGCTTGACCATTTGAAATCTACGTCAGACCACCGAAGTGACGCAATTTCTTCACGCCGTGCACCGGTGAGCAAAAGTACTTGGAGATAGGCCGATGCAATGGGATTATTGAGGCTACGTACGGCACTGAACCAGATTTTTAACTGTTCTTTTTGTAAGCAATCTCCCGCTTTACTCGCTGATACTGGAACCACTTTTCTCACGTTATGATCTTGTGCAATATCGCCATGGATTATTCCCTGATATTTTTTCTGGTAATTAGCCCATTTGATAAATGCACGCAACAGCCGGTAGGCATGAGCAGTGACGGTAGGCCGATTTTGTCTCTCTGTACTTAGCCATGCGGCAATGTTCTCTGGTGTTAGTTCCGATAACGGTAGGTCGAGTAAGCTAGCCAATGGTCCAGCCGAGGTTGGGCCCCGGCCTCTTTTTTTACTTTCCCCTCCACGGCTGGACAAGTTAATGTGATCGGCAATGTATCGAGTAGAATATGGGCGTTTAGTTTTTGCGCTGATTCCGGTTCTCAATTCTTCAAGGTAATCTTCCCAAGCGCTTGTGAAGGTTACCTTCGTTTTACGAGATTCAGCCTGCTGTGATTCCGCTTCAGCAATTTTTTCTGCCTTAGCTATACGCGGATCTATCCCAGTATCGATTAATGTTTGCAGCCGCCTGGCTTCGGCCCTGGCATCATCAATCCTCCAATCGTTAATGTTGCCAATGGTCATGCGAAGGGTTTTTCCCGCATATACGCTTTGGAACACAAAAGCTTTTGTTCCGCGAGTTGCCCGACATGCCAGGGAAGTTACGTCCGCATCCCAAAGAAATGCCTGGGTTTTTCCTTCAGATAAAGCAAATTTTCGAATGCGCTCGAAGGTGAGTTTTTGTCTTGGAAGTGCCATTTTGGGGCTCCAGATGAGAAATGTTACATCACCATAATGTAACTGCTGGTGTAAGTAAAATGGGGGAATAAACATCAACACCTGTCAATTTTTATCAACAGGTGTTTTTCATAACACAATGTTTTATAATGAATTACTTGTTTTAAGAGTAGGTTTTTAAAGGGGTAAAAATATAATAACGTCGCATTCGTAATGCGAAGGTCGTAGGTTCGACTCCTATTATCGGCACCATTTCAAACTCTTCCCAGGTCTACCGAAATCAACTTAAAGCCCGTATTTTTTAGCATCTGACATGTTTCTAAATCTCCAGCGTTAATCGGCCTCAACAGACATCACGTTCCTGTTGGTGGCATTAATGGGGGCATTCTGTGTTCGGTTCAGAAAGATGCCCCCCAATGAAGCTAAACGCACGCCATTGCCGCTATTTCTCGTTTCTTTCTGGCCTATGACTCAGGGTGTCCGTCGATCGCGGCTTTAAGGTCGCGATATTCTTCGCATTGAGTGCCGCAGAGGGTTTTAATGGTGGCCAGTTCCGCTTTTGCCAGATCGGGGCGACCCTTAACTATCCATGCCTCACCGAGGTATTCGCGTACTTTGGCATAATGCGGATCAAGGGCAATCGAGCGTTGATAATAGCCAATCCCTTCATCCGTACGACCCAGTTTGCGGGTGGCATAACCCCGATAGTTCCAGGCCTCACGCGTATTGGGTTGCTGTAAGGTATCGAGTAAATTGATAGCGTCCTGATAGTGACCGGTTTTCGCCAGGTGATACGCATACTGTGTTTTATCCTGATCGTCGATCATACTGCTTTTTTCGGGCAAA
Source organism: Citrobacter sp. wls613 (assembly GCF_005281195.1). Lineage (NCBI taxonomy): Bacteria > Pseudomonadati > Pseudomonadota > Gammaproteobacteria > Enterobacterales > Enterobacteriaceae > Citrobacter > Citrobacter sp. wls613. The sequence continues at coordinate 43,589 of NZ_SZXN01000047.1, read as the reverse complement.
CAGTTTTTGGTTTTGTTGTCGTAAACCTGGCCCTTCGGGCAGGTTGGCGTCGTGGTATCGTCATTTCCCATGGCGTTTACCGAAGCTGAATAGAGCAGCCCGCTTGAGACCAGACAAATCAGCGGCAGATATTTTGGAGCGAATTGCATTTTCATGATCCCGTCCTGTGCGTGTGTGAAGGGAGATTCCGGCATGCCGGAACAGTACAGGGCATGCTTTTATTGATTATTGATGCCAAAAAATGACCTGCCGTTTATTTTTGTAGTACTTCACGAACGTTGCCCATCACCGTGTTCCAGAAATAAAAAAACGCACAGGGGGATCGCCCTGTGCGTCGGGTTTACAGCCCAAGAACTTAAACCCCAAGGCGATCGCGTAAGCTGTAATACGCCGCCCCCATGGCGGTAAACGGAATACGCAGGCTGCGTCCGCCCGGGAACGGGTAGTGGGGCAGTCTGGCGAATGCGTCAAAACGCTCGGCATCGCCGCGCAGCAGTTCGGAAATCAGGCGTCCTGCCAGATGGGTACAGGTCACGCCGTGACCGCTGTAGCCCTGCATATAATAAATATTGTTATCGAGGCGGCCGAACTGCGGCATGCGCGATAGCGTCAACAAGAAATTCCCGGTCCAACGATAATCAATTTTCACCCCTTTCAATTGCGGGAAGGTCTTCAGCAGCTTCGGCATTAGCAGGCGTTCAATATCGTCCGGGTCGCGTGCGCCGTAGACCACGCCGCCGCCGTACAGCAGGCGGTTATCGCCGGTCAGACGGTAGTAATCCAGCAGGTAGTTACAGTCTTCCACGCAGTAGTTTTTCGGGATCAGCGAGCGCGCCATCTCGGCGGACAGCGGTTCGGTGGTTAATACCTGCGTGCCGCACGGCATACTGCTTTTGGCAAGCGTCGGTTCCAGTTTGTCACCCAGATAGGCGTTGCCGGCAACAATTACATAGCGTGCCGTGACCTGACCTTGCTCTGTGCTGACCACCGCCGGGCTGGTGTGCTGAATACGGGTAACCGGCGACAGCTCGAAGACGCGTCCACCGTTTAAGCGGATGGCGTCGGCTTCACCAATCGCCAGGTTCAGCGGATGAATGTGGCCGCCGCTGTGGTCGAGCAGCGCGCCGACATAACAATCGCTGTTAACCTCACGACGAATTTCGCTGCTGTCCAGCAACTCGAGTTGCGTATTGCCGTAGCGCTCCCAGTTAGACTTCTGCTCCTCCAGCGTCTCCATCTGCTTGTGGTTTAGCGCTACAAACAGCCCACCGGGACGGTAGTCGCAGTCGATCTGATAGCGTTTGATCCGTTCGCGGATGATGTTACCGCCTTCAAACATCATGCTGCCGAGCATTTTGGCGGTGTCCGGGCCGTAGGTACGTTCGATGACGTCGATATCGCGACTGTAGGAGTTCACCAATTGGCCGCCGTTGCGCCCGCTGGCACCGAAACCAATCCGCGCGGACTCCAGCACCACCACGTCATAGCCCATCTCGGCTAAATGTAGGGCAGAAGAGAGCCCGGTATAACCGCCTCCCACGACACAAACATCACAGCTGACCGACTCGGTGAGGGTAGGAAATGGTTCGTATTGATTGGCGCTTGCGGCGTAATAACTGCGAGTATGTTCAGTCATGATTAAGGCTCCAGGGAGATCCAAATGGTTTTCAGTTCGCTAAATTTTTCCAGTGCATGCAGGGATTTATCGCGCCCGTTGCCGCTTTGCTTGTAGCCACCAAATGGCACGGTCATATCACCGTCGTTGTAGTTGTTGACGAATACGGAGCCGGCTTTCAGGCGACGACTCATGCGGTGCGCGCGCGACAGATCCCGGGTCCAGACCGCCGCGCCAAGGCCGTAGTCGCTATCGTTGGCCAGCGCCAGAGCTTCGGCTTCGGTCTTGAAACGGGTGATGACCAGCACCGGACCGAAGATCTCATCGCGGCTGACATGGGCCTGTGCTGGGGTGTCGATAAAAATGGTTGGGCCAATAGCCGCAGGATGAACGTGACTGCGGCCATCCAGTGCAAGCGTTCCCTGCGTTTCACCGTCGCGAATAAAATTGTGCACGGTATCGGCATGTGCATTGTCGATAAGCGTTCCCATCGTGGTATCGGGATCAAGCGGGTTGCCTGGCTGCCAGTTTTTTGCCTGCTCTTTTAGCAGTGCAATGAACGCGTCGGCAATACTTTCCTCCAGCAGCAGACGCGTACCGGCGATACACACCTGGCCCTGGTTATAGAAGATACCTGATGCCGTGGTGGCGGCGGCTTTCGCCAGATCCGGGCAGTCAGCAAATACGATGTTGGCGCTTTTGCCGCCGGCTTCCAGCCAGACGCGTTTCATGTTGCTGTCGCCAGCGTCTTTAAGTAGTTGCTTGCCGGTGCGGGTGGAACCGGTAAACGTAAGTACATCGACATCCGGATGTTGCGACAGCGCCTGGCCTGCTTCATGGCCGTACCCGCTAATGACGTTGAGGACGCCATCGGGTAAGCCCGCTTTTTTTGCCAGCGCGGCAAGGCGAATAGCAGTCAGCGGTGATTTCTCCGAAGGTTTCAGAATCACGCTGTTCCCCGCTGCCAGCGCCGGGCCGAGTTTCCAGCAGGCCAGCAGCAGGGGGAAATTCCATGGCACGATGGCGGCAATCACTCCTACCGGCTCGCGCACGATCAGCGCCAGATCGTTCACCGAGGTGGCGGCCACTTCGCCATACACTTTATCAATAGCTTCGGCGTACCAGCGGATGGCGCGTGCCGCACCGGGAATATCATCACGCAGGCTATGGCGAATAGGCTTACCGGTATCAAGTGTTTCCAGTAGCGCCAGCTCCTCGTGATGCTGCTCCATTAAATCCGCGAGCGTGTTCAGTACCGCTTTGCGCTGAGCAGGCGATGCCTGTGACCAGTCGCCGCGTTCAAATACCGTGCGAGCGGCGGTGACGGCGCGCTCCACATCCGCGTGTTTACCGCGGGCGACTTTGGCAAGCGGGCGCTGTCCTGCCGGATCAAGCGTAATAAAGGTTTCGTTATCGGCAGCAGCGCAATATTCACCGTTAATAAATAAACGGGTTTCCGGTGAATAATGGCTGGCTTTCTCACGCCAATATTTTAAATTCTGAAAGTTCATAGCTACTCCTTTTATTTCAATAAGATAAAGTTCGTTGCTGATCTTTTTCAGGCAAAATCAGGCTGCACGATGCCCCAGGGATTAACCCTGTTAATACGCGTTATTTAAGAAGGCCTGAGAAACTCAGGCCGTAACTCTTTTAGAACGTGGTGGGCGTGTGGGCACTGATAATGCGGCAGATCCCCGCCGAGGTGTTGCTGAAGCTGTGGGGTATGCCGGTGTTAATGGCATAACTTTGTCCTTCAACAAGATGATACGTTTGACCGTTGATGGTCAGTATCACTTCACCTTCCAGTATTGTCCCAATCTCTTCACCCTGGTGTTTAATTCTCTCCCCGGTCGTCGTGCCTGGCTGATAGGTTTCAAAAATCATCGCCAGCGTACGATTAGGATTGCCGTTGTGAATCAGTTTCATGGATACCCCCTGACTGCCGATCTCAATCAGATCATCCTGATTGATAACCACCTGCGGTTCGTAAGGTTTTTCCGGGTCCGCGAAGAACTCGGAGAGCGACAGCCCATAGACTTTCAATAGCTTTTGCAGCGTACTGATAGCAGGACTGACTTTATCCTGCTCTATGGTGCTGATGGCGCTATGCGTTAATCCAGACAGTTCGGCGGCACGACGCTGCGAAAGACCCAATTGCTGGCGGATCTCTGACAGACGTTTACCCGGCGCCAGGCCGTCATCGCTCATAATTGCATTTCCTTAACAGTAGTGGTCAGAGACGCTGTTTTTCAGCGAGATGGTTCTGACATGCGGTGATAAAACCTTCAAGCAACAAACGCGACAGGGCGTATTCGCTACTGTTCCATTCCGGGTGCCACTGCACGCCGAGCGCGAAAGGATGGTCGTGAGCGCTAACGGCTTCGACCAGTCCATCCTGCGATCGTGCTTCTATACGTAGCTGCGGACCAAGGGTTTTTGCGCCCTGGCCATGTAAGGAGTTAACCCAAAACGTGTTGCAACCTGGTATTAACTGAGACAGCAATCCTCCCTGCTGAACCTGGACTTCATGAGATGGCGCATATTGCTGCTCCACCGGGAGTTCCGCGTCTTCACGATGCTCCAGGAACTGTGCGTGATCGCACAGGCGACGATACAGAGTCCCGCCGGTGGCGACAACTAATTCCTGTAAGCCCCGGCAGATGGCGAAAATGGGAATGCGCCTTTCGAGTCCGGCGGTAATTAGCGCCATGCTCAGAAGATCACGCCCAGGATCGGCGTCAGGCTCATCGCCATTTTCACCATACAGGTGCGGCTGCATATTGCTCGGGCTCCCTGGCAGAAAAATACCGTCCAGTTTCGGTAATAAAGCATTCAGTAACTCTGGCTCCGCCAGTGCATGCGGCAGGGCAATCGGTAATCCACCGGCATTCAATACCGCATTCAGGTACTTTTCTTGCAGAGTCTGGGTCTCATGACCCTTAAGCCTGTTCCTACACATCACGACACCAATAACTGGCTTGTCAAATATATTGCCCATGATCGACCTCACGTTTTGGAATAAATTATTGCCAAACGGTTCCTTGTTGTGCAATTTCGTTCAATATTTTCTCAATCTAGCAGCGGAATAACCTTCTAGCAAACTTAATTTAACATTTGACAAACAAATCCTTTGCATCCAGAGTCGAAGAGTGGACATTATATTTAACAGTCAAAACGCAGATCAGCATCCATAGCAACGGCGGTGAATCATGGAAACCAATATCGTAGAAGTTGAGAATTTTGTGCAGCATTCTGAAGAGAGACGAAGTAGCGCGTTTGCGCGTGAAGTGAAGCAGTATCTGGAGCGTTATCCCAACACGCAATTTGTCGATGTGCTGTTAACTGACCTGAACGGCAGCTTTCGCGGTAAACGTATCCCGGTATCGGGCTTGCATAAGCTGGAGAAGGGCTGTTATTTCCCGGCATCCGTGTTTGCGATGGATATTCTGGGCAATGTAGTAGAAGAAGCAGGATTAGGGCAGGAGCTGGGGGAGCCGGATCGCACGTGTGTGCCGGTGCCCGGTACGTTAACCCCATCGGCTGCCGATCCGGATTATATCGGGCAGATGATGCTGACGATGCTGGATGAAGATGGCGCTCCCTTTGACGTTGAGCCGCGGAACGTGCTGAACCGACTCTGGCAGAAACTTCGCCAGCGCGGCCTGTTCCCCGTCGTAGCGGTAGAGCTGGAGTTCTATTTACTCGATCGTCAGCGTGATTCCGAAGGCTATCTTCAGCCGCCCTGTGCGCCGGGCACTGGCGATCGCAACACCCAAAGCCAGGTTTACTCCGTAGATAACCTCAACCACTTTGCCGATGTACTGAATGATATTGATGAACTCGCCAAACTGCAGCTGATCCCGGCCGACGGCGCGGTGGCCGAGGCCTCTCCTGGACAGTTTGAAATCAACCTCTACCACACTGATAACGTTCTTGACGCCTGCGACGATGCGCTGGCGCTAAAACGCCTGGTGCGACTGGTAGCAGAGAAGCATAAGATGCACGCCACCTTTATGGCCAAACCTTATGAAGAGCATGCCGGCAGCGGGATGCATATCCACATCAGTATCCTGAATAATAAAGGCGAGAACGTGCTGGCCGAGGCGGACGGCGAAGATTCCGCGTTATTAAAGCGTGTGCTGGCCGGGATGATCGATCTGATGCCCGCGTCGATGGCGTTACTGGCACCGAATATGAACTCGTATCGCCGTTTCCAGCCGGGCATGTATGTGCCGACCCAAGCCTCCTGGGGGCATAACAATCGTACGGTGGCGTTGCGCATTCCGTGTGGCGATCGTAACAGCCACCGGGTTGAGTATCGTGTGGCCGGGGCGGACGCCAATCCGTATCTGGTTATGTCGACCATTCTTGCCGGGATCCTCCACGGTCTGGATAACGAGCTGCCGTTACAGGAAGAAGTGGAAGGCAACGGGCTGGAGCAGGACGGCCTGCCGTTCCCGATCCGCCAAAGCGATGCCCTGTGGGAGTTTATGCAAAACGACCCTTTGCGTGAATTACTCGGTGAGCGTTTTAGCCATGTTTATCACGCCTGTAAAAACGATGAGCTTATCCAGTTTGAACGTCTGATCACTGACACCGAAATTGAGTGGATGTTGAAAAACGCCTGATGATGTTGCTGCTGCCCGGGGGACTATGTTGTCCGGGCCTGCAGCAATCGTGCGTGATTAAAAAATAGATGTCGCATCATGCGGTCTGCGCGGAGCCAGCCCGTACATATTGCAGGAATACTGCCATTTCCCGGCTGTCGCGTAATGGAGCGGATTGCGACAACGGGTCTTCAGATAACCGACAGAGTTTGTGACGAGGAAATGAGATGATGCCAATGTTTACACATCAGCCCGGCGCGAGCATCCAAGGCTCCCGCAGTCAGTACGGACCGCAGTTGTGCCGTGCCGCCGTATTGACACCTTTCTTGATGGGATCCACCCCGACGCGCACCAGGTTTGCTGTACCGACGTTCCGAACGCAGACCTGGGCCCGTGTCGGGGAGGATCGTCATGACGACTAATTCCGCCGAGAATCTTTCTGCTCAGACGGGCAAAACACAGCTGCGTAAATCCCTCAAGCTGTGGCAAGTTGTGGTGATGGGGCTGGCCTATCTCACGCCAATGACGGTGTTTGATACCTTTGGTATTGTGTCGGGCATCAGCGATGGCCATGTTCCAGCCTCTTATCTGCTGGCGCTGGCGGGGGTATTGTTTACCGCGATCAGTTACGGCAAGCTGGTGCGCCAGTTTCCGCAGGCCGGTTCGGCCTATACTTACGCGCAAAAGGCGATTAACCCGCATGTCGGGTTTATGGTCGGTTGGTCGTCGCTACTTGACTACCTTTTCCTGCCGATGATTAACGTCCTGCTGGCCAAAATTTACCTGTCCGCCTTGTTTCCGGAGGTCGCCCCCTGGATTTGGGTGGTGATGTTCGTTGTTATCCTCACCGCGGCCAACTTAAAAAGCGTTAACCTGGTGGCGAACTTCAACGCGCTGTTCGTGCTGGTGCAGGTGGCGATTATTGCAGTGTTTATTTTCCTGGTGGTACAGGGGCTACATAAAGGCGAAGGGGTAGGGACCGTCTGGTCGCTGCAACCGTTTATCAGCCAGAATGCGCATCTGATCCCGATTATCACCGGGGCGACCATTGTCTGTTTCTCGTTTCTCGGGTTTGATGCGGTGACCACGCTGTCTGAAGAGACACCGGATGCTGCACGTACCATCCCGAAAGCCATTTTCCTCACCGCCCTGTACGGTGGGCTGATCTTTATTTCGGCCTCGTTCTTTATGCAGCTGTTCTTCCCGGATATTAGCCGTTTTAAAGACCCTGACGCGGCGCTGCCGGAGATTGCGCTGTACGTCGGCGGTAAGCTGTTCCAGTCTATTTTTCTGTGTACGACCTTTGTGAATACGCTGGCGTCAGGCCTGGCGTCGCACGCCAGCGTCTCTCGTCTGCTGTATGTGATGGGGCGCGATAACGTCTTTCCGGAGAAATATTTCGGCTACGTGCATCCGAAATGGCGCACGCCTGCACTGAACGTCATTATGGTCGGGATTGTGGCGCTGTCGGCGTTGTTTTTTGACCTGGTGACCGCCACGGCGCTGATTAACTTTGGTGCGCTGGTGGCATTTACCTTCGTCAATCTGTCGGTGTACAACCACTTTTGGCGGCGTGAAGGGCGTAAGCACACCTGGCAGGAAAAACTGCATTATTTGGTATTGCCCATGGTTGGCGCAGCGACGGTTGCCGTGCTGTGGATAAACCTGGAGGCGACGTCGCTGACGTTGGGGCTGGTGTGGGCAGGGTTAGGGCTGGTGTATCTCGCGTACTTGACCCGGCGCTTTCGTAAGCCGCCGCCGCAGTTCGACGCCGCGAAAACCGAACGTGCCTGGGAGTGATGTTCCCTCTGATGGGGACCAACGGACAGCGTTGTAACATGCACTTGTTATAACAGGGGCGCGTCGTGAAGATGCGCCCCTGTTGCTGCATTTCTGTTGTCGGACAGAACACCTGGCAGGTAGGATTGGTCGTGTTATTTGTTGATTAAGTCGATAATACGATCGCCATCGGTATCTTCTTGTGACACCCGACTGAAAATACTGCTATCACTTTGCGTGCCTACCTTAATCGGTTCTTTACAGTCTTTGTGGAATACTTTTTTGCCATTTTTTGTGACGACAACGCCAGACATGTCACCGTGTTGTTCCTTGTTATAGACAATATATTCGTATGCTCCTTTTACGATTCGAATCCAGTATAAAGAACCTCCGGCGATCATTCCTGCGCTGTAATAGGCTGTGACCCCAGGCTGATTAGTCACAAGATTGAGTTCCGCCGTAGGGGATGCGTTGGTTCCCAACGCGTATCCTGCAGCATCTTGGGCAATAAAAGCGCTGGCGAATTTATTATTGGTTAATAAGCATTCAAGCGTTAATTGTTCCTGATCTTCTGCAGTATAAGATTCTGCAGAAACATTCTGGGCGGTGGCAAGATAGCATAAGGTAATTGCCGCTATTTTTAAGCTTAATTTCACGTTCTTCATTCCTTAATAAACATGTGTGTTTAATCACCGGTGTGAATTAGTTACCACTTTTAATTTGTTTGCAGGTTTCCAGCCAACCCGCGGTATCAATTTTTCCGTTTGCCAGGTATTTTTGCTGATTCTGCCAATGTGCGGCGAGGAAGGGCTTAAGCCCAGAGAGGCGTTTATTCAGGGTGAGCATTTGATCGAAAACGGTCACTTCCTGTTTTAGACCCTCTTGGCCATAAAGCGTGGCGGAGTCAACCAGACTGCTAGCGTAGTAACTGGTTAATTGCTGTAAGCGGTCAGTTTGTTCACCGAGTTTGGTTTTTCGGATTGCACAGTTTTTGTCACTACTGTCTTTGTCCTTGCACAGCAATTCATAGTTATGGTTCAGGAAGTCCAGGAAGCGGCCATCATCCTGCAACTTTGTGCACAGGAAGGAGCCTAAATTAAGGCTGGCACGAATCGATTGTGCACGCTCTTCTTGCTGCTGTTGATTGCTGGCGCGAAGCTGGTTTTCCAGATCCTTAAGTTTCTTTTTGAGCTCAGTATCTTCAACGCCGGATGCCAGGCTTCCCAGTGCTTTCGCGGTGTCTTTTGATTCGTCATTTTTCTTATTTACTCCCGGCTTTTCTTCACCGAGTGCGGCCCAGTTTTTCTCCAGCAACTTCACGCGGTCTGTCGATGTAACGACCGGGGACACCATGACCAGTCGCAGGCCAGTCGTTTTGCTGGTGAAAGGATGGGCATCATCGTAGTAGTTAATTTCTTTACGGGTGGCGCTACGGATATCAGACTCATTTGACATAACGCTGCCTCCACGCACGACAAAACCACCTGCCTGGCCGTGCAGCCGGTTGATCTTATTGAGATAAAATGGAGTAAACATCATCTCAGAAACGTTACCCAACATATCATACAGGCCGAGGGGGTTAGGGTTTAACAGGCCAACCAGCTGTACTTTGCTATTCGAGGACTGTGAGCCGGAATACCACTCGTAATTTTTCATATCATCCATCGGATAGTGAGAGTCGCGAAACTCTGCACTATTCACTTTCAGGCCGCCACGTGCCGCAAATTCCCATTCGACTTCTGTGGGCAGACGCAAAAATCCTGGATTACTCTCTTCCTTCGGCAGCTTGTCGAGAGCATTACTACGTAGCCATTGGTTATATTTATCGGCGAGGTTTACTGCATCAAACCAACTGATATTGGTTTGCGCGATGCTCAGCTTGCGTGATGGGGTCGGGCAGTTACTGCTGGTTAATGCTTGATATTGCAACGCCGTCAATTCATATTTGGCCATCAAATAGTAACGACCCTTACTTTTTTTTGATTCAGTAAAGCTACCGGCAATAAAAGTTGGATAACTGTGTTCGACAAAGCCCCATTCCCCGCCATCTTCCCCTAAAGTAACAGGAATATCATCAAGAGGGCCTGATACCGGGATCTCGACCCGACGGAATACCATCGAACCTTCGCAGGGCATTGGTAAAATAATGTCTTCGCTGTCGGGTTTAGGATTATAGGTTTTATCCGCCCACGGCTCTGCCAGCACGGGTGACATCTTCACAAGCAGGGCAAGCGCCAGCCAGCGAGATAATGTGGAAGGGGTAAGGGCCATGAACGATCTCCGCAAATGATAAATAGGGTTATACCTCGCGCAGGCTTTGCGCAGGCTCAATATTGATGGCGCGATAAGCGCCGATGCTGGCGACCAGTATGGCTACAACAAGAGTCAGTAACAGGGCCACGAGGCCGTGTAATGGCGTGATCTTGCAAAGCATCTGATCTGTTGCTTGTCCCCCGGCTAACGCCTGGTTAAATACCTGGCTGGCTAACAGATAAAGGCCAAAGCCGCCGACATAAGCCATCAGGCTGAGTAGACAGCCCTGGACAATGACATAGCCACCCACTGCCGGGCGAGTGAAACCAAGCAGACGGAGTACGGCAATATGCTTACGCTTACGATCGACATTCGCGATAAATGAGCCGACAAGCGAGGTTATACAGCCAACCAGTGCAGTAGCAGCGATGGTATTAAAAATAATGCCCAATACCCGGTTGATGCTTTTGACATTTTCAATATCCGCCAGGCGACTGGTTGTCTCGATACGCTGTGCCCTGAGATCGCGTTCCAGGCTAGCCACCTGGTCAATATCATGGGCATACAATCTGGCGCGGGCATAGCGCGGCGGTTTGCTATTGAGTTGAGCACCACTTGTGCTTCCGAGTTCAGTTACCGCATAACCATCGCGGAAATGTTCAATAGCCAGTAATAATGAAGGCTGAGTAAAGATGGCGGCGCGGTTGAAATAGGTCGCAGGTAAAATGCCCACGATAGTGACGCTTTTACGACCCCATTCCCGGCGTTCGTCAAGCAACCGACTCACCCGTATATTGATGGTATCGCCCACCCTCGCTGCCAACTTTCGCGCGGCTTCCTGGGTAACGATCACGTCACTTTCCTGATGAATCTCCAACTTACCCAGTAAAGGATCACCTACGGATGTGGGAATAACTTCTGCATTTTCAATAAAGTGAGAGATATCAGTTTGCAAATCGGCGAGTGTGTTCAGCGATCGTGTTTGTCCGATAGCGAAGCCTACATCGGGACGTTGTTGCAGCTGTGTAATCCAGTTCTGATCATAGCTACCGCTACTCAGCATACGAATCTCAAGGTTGCGAGGGTCACGGGTGAGATCTTCTTGTAACTGGTCCACAATCCCAAAACGTAGGCCAAAAAGGAGGAGTAAAGGCGCAATGACGGCGACAAGAGAAGAAACGATGCAAAATGAGATGATGCGATCGTGCCACAGATCTTGCATGGCCAGGCGGCCTACTAGTCTGGCTCGGTTAAAAGACAAAGTAGGTTCCTCCCTGCTCATGTGTCGACGATGCTGTTAAAGGTTCTGACTGGGCGGTTAAACAGGGTAAATCGAAATGTTGCACCAGCGGCCAGTCATGGCAAACAACCAGCGCCATCATGCTTTCCTGGCGGACTAATTCAATAAACAGACTAAACAGATTCTGTGCATTGTGAGGGTCGAGTGCTGCAGTTGGTTCATCGGCAAGTACCAGCCCAGGGCGGTGTAATATGGCGCGAGCAAATGCCGTTCTCTGTCTTTCACCAAATGAAAGTTGGGTTGGATATTTAGCTAACAATGGCGAGAGTTTTAGTGCGTCAAGCACCCTGTTCAGCATGGATTTATCAGGTGCGATATCCAATAACTGACAGGGCAGGAGAATGTTATCTTTAACGCTCAGATAGGGAAGAAGACCGCCATTTTGCAGTACAAAACCGAGCTGGCGGGCACGAATGTCCGCTAGCTCGCTATGTCGTTCGCCGTTCAGTAGCGTTGCAATATCACATTTCTGCGCGTTGTCGGTAAGCTCGAAGCGGCCAATATGGCTGGGCTGCAACAGTAACCCAATGGATTCCAGTAAGGTACTTTTTCCACATCCACTTTCCCCGGTTACCGCGACCACCTGACCGGGCTGCAGCGTGAGCTGCGGCAGATAAACCCGATGTGCCTGGCTTCCCTGACCTCGAATAACGCACAGCTCTTCAATGTGCAGCATCAGGGCATCATTTCCAACGGGATAGGATAAACACGATCGCGCGGATCGCTTCCTTTCGCCAGTTCGACCCAGCGATCAACGTCGGCATTGTATTTTTGGTAATGGCGTAGTTTGGACGACAGTGTGCGGATAAACTTCTCCTGCGACAGTCCATCCCAGCTTTTCCATGTCTCTTCGTCGAGGTTCAGGACATCGCTCTTGTAAGGAAGGTCGGTCAGGTATTCTCCGAGTACGCCAAGATCGCCAATGCGGGTATTATCCTGCTGCTTCAGTTGATTTGGATCTGTACCCATCGTTGCAGCAACGGTACGCAGTTGTTCAAACATCTTGGTCGGCGAGATCATCCCCTCATTTGCCGCTTTTAGGATCTGGCCGACAGCATCGCTTAAATCGCTAAGCTGCCCCTTGGTCAGAAGAACACGCACATCGGTGGTGGGAATATTTTGTTTAATCAGATCGCGATCGCTGATCCAGGCCTGGAAAACTAACGGTGCTTGGGTGCTGTTGCGTTTACCGAGATAGGCTAATTGCATGGCATGCCCAATCAACGCGGTGTCCTGAAGTAGCTTTTGTTCCGGCGTCAGTTTCTTTCCATCTTCCTTCGCATACAGGGCGCTACCAATTGCAGCATCCCCCATATAAGCCGACTTAACCTGCTCAGTAATGGCGGAAGCAAGGGCGTCAACTTGTTGACCGAATGTCTTGATATCACCGGCATTGACAGCCTGGTAAAGATTGGAATGGGTGCTATCAAAGTTGGAGAGATCGCGATATTGGCTCTCCGCTTTGGCATGGTTATCTTTACCGCCCGATGTTTTCAGGTGCAAGGTGTAAATAGCGATACCGCGGTTACCGGCCTCAAGACGAAGCTGGCTGGCATCAAGGCCAGAACCTGAAAGCTTATTGCTGCCGTCAATGGCACCTGCATCGGTAATCAGAACCATGTAACGTGCGCCGAATGGGCTCCAGTCAATATCATCAATGGCTGACAGTACGCCGGAATAGGCATCCTCGTCGTACAAGGAACTGGAAACCTTTGCCTCTTTAAGATCAGCTACCTTTTTCAGGAAATCTGCGCCATCTTTGACATGGTTAGGATCAGCGTAAATTTTTGTACGGTACTCAAGTCCCGGTACGGCTTTGGTATTCGAACGATATGAGACCAGACCAAACTTGACCTGACCATCAAGGTGTTCTTGTTTGATCTTGTCATAGATCTTATTAACCGCTTCTTTGGTGCGTTCGATGTAAGGCCCCATTGAAATGGTTGAGTCAATGACGAAGACCACCGAGGCGTTAAAGCCTTTCAGTTGGTTGACGCTATCTTCTTGTTTTGGTTCTGCGTCGACTTTGCTAACAGAGGCGACGTTAAGCAGACGTGTATAGAAGCCATCTTCGGTCATGACCTCTTCACCGCTCAGGATAGGCAGCAGATAGAACTGCTTTTGCAGATCGACAAAATATTCAGGTTCTTGCGCCTGAATGCCGTCAGCATGGCCGTCCCGTTTCAATTTGGCACGCAGTGGGGCGACCAATGAGACCGGGTCGGGGGCCGAGAGAATATCATCGAGACTTTTTTTCTCTTTGAAAAAGAGTAAGCGATCGCGGTTCGCTGGGTTGGTGAATGCCAGCGTTAGCTGCATTTTCCAGTCGACGGTGCATGACGTTGGTAACCAGCCGATGGTTTTACCGTAGCTGTCAGGTCCGACTTTGAGCCAACTTTGACCCTTCGCATCTTCCTTTTTATAAACGTACAGGCTGCTAAAGGCGGGTTGTATCTGTCCTTTATCATCACCTGCAGTTTCCGCGAGTTTACAGCCTGGTGTGGTGAGAACACGCTGATACAACGTTTTTTTCCCTTCCTGAAGCAGCGGTTTCTCGGCATCAGCGGCAAAAACATGCCCGCTGAGTACCAGACCACATAAAGGCAGGGCCAGACGGCTAAGGGTATTCCAGGTCATTTTCCTAACTCCTCAAGGCGTTGCTTGGCCGTTTGGTTGTTAGGTTCTGTTTGCAATACGGTTTCGTACCAATAGGCCGCGGTATCTTTATCCGCTTCTTTGAAGCATTCACTTGGTTGGTGGCCTTTAGGATCGTATTCACTGGCATAGGCGAGTGCGATTTTGGTGTCTCCCCCTTGTGCACGGTTCGCGTACAGGCGTTGCGCAACCCCACATTTCTTCGCCTCTTTTGCCGTCTGAATAATGGCCAGTAGTTTGTCGCTGTCGAGTTTTTCCTGTACGCAGCTTTGAACAAAATCAAGCTCGTTAAGGGTGTTTAAGCTTTCCTCTGAGCAACCGTTATGTGCAGGCGTCTGCGGCGCGGCGGCAGGCGTTTCTTGCTGCGCCTGAACAGCAGGAACAACGTCCGGCGATTTATCCCGCCCTAAGAACCACCAAAGTGCGCCAGCAATGACCACCAGGGTCAGCGCTGCTGCGCCAATTAAGGGAAGGCGTGATGAGGTCGATTTCTGCTGTGGCCTCTCCTCGGCATGCATTATCGGCGCAACGGGTTCCGGTTCTGATTCAGCCACGGTTTCTGCCACCGAGACCGGCGCGGCGGGCGCTTCTGGGGTAGCCAGCAAGCTGCTGCCGCTGTAGCTCCCCGTCTCACCTCGTGCTTCTGAGGAGAGGAGTTCATCACGCACCAACTGCAGCGTAGTGTTACGTGTTTCCCCAGATGCCAGTTTGATCTGAATTTGCACCTGGCTTGCGGTTGCCAGCAGCGGGTCAAGCAAGGTTGAGCCAATACGAAAACCGCTGCCGTTAGCCAGTGGGTAACCGCCGTTTACGGTAAACCAATGCTGTGCCGGACTCCAGTTGCCATCGGGCTGCAGATAGTTCTGCTCATTATTGCAAAGAATAAAGGTCAAATTAGCGAGTAGTGCATTATCGCCGCGCAGGCGGACCATCAATTGTGCAGCGCCTGGCTCTGCGGGTTGGCAGGCGATGATTTTGGCTAGCATGGCATGTTCTCTTGTTTCAATTGGCTGATAATCTGGCCAAGTTGTCGATTATGTTCGAAGGAAATATCCCGCGTGGCGCTATGACCTGCGTTGTCCAGCACGACGCTCATTAATGCGGAAAGCCAGTCTCCCAGATAGGAGACGCCTGGCTGTGGCGCGACGGCGGAGAGCTGAGGCAACTCATCGTTAGCGAGCGGTGCCTGGCGTAAAAACACTTTGTTTTTCTCACCAACATAGCTGTTGGGAACTTTTTCTGGCGGTAAAGTGAGATAGCCAAACCAGGCGATAAAATCCCGTATTGTCAGATGGGCGCGTAAAACCTGGCGTGCCATCAGATGTTCACGACGAGTCCCCGCCTGCTCCTGTCCTGCAAGGGCACGCTTCAATGAGCCTTCAAGATCCAAACGCGTGGCGGCGGTGATCAGTTCTTCACTGAGTTGATTAATCAGTTCAGTGCTCATGCCGAGTTGACGCCACGGTGATGTCTGTTGAGACAGTTCTCTCAGGTGTGCAACCCAGGCTTTAAAGATCTGATGAGCGAAATCATCATCCTGACCGACTCGTTCTGGCGATGAGGAGGAAGGGGCTTCGACAGCTGTCGCTTCAACCGGGGTGGTCGCGAAAGGATCGCTGGCAAAAGGATTATCGGCAAACGGGTTACCGCCAAATGGATTCGCAGCGAAGGCGTTTGAAGCTTGGTTTTCGCCGTCTGTTAGTGGCTCCTGATCGTGCTCACGAATACTCAGGTAGATGTTATTGAGTTCGCGGGTGGGCAGATCCAATCGATCGATCATCTCCCCCATGCTGTGGGAACATGCAGACAGCCCTTGCCATAATTCTTTAGCAATAGCCTGTTTTTTCACGATCTGCCCGTCACCATCTTTTTCGTACCAGCGGCCGAGGTGCCGATCGCCGGTTTCCAGACGGCACTGCAGAAGTTGTTGCTGTAAACGCTTTAGTTTGAAGTCAAGATGAGCGACCCCTCGCAGCGCCTTCGTCAAACGCGACATTCCGCCATCGTTGAGTTCGAGCATGGCTTGCCAGGCTGTTCTTGGTTCAGCAACGTGGGTATTCACGTTTTTACCGCAGACGAAAGTATTGCCCATGGTATCAAGCACGCTACGATAGCGATCGGCAATTTCCACTTCGTTGAGCCGTTCCTGACCAGCTTCACCTTCCAGTTTCAGGAAGGGGTTATCGAGCCCAGGTTTGCGTACCAGAAAGCAGTTATTGAATGGCTGATTCGGCGCCCACTGTTGAAGCCATTCGTATTGCGAAAAACGCTCCAGCAGGGTCATATGCAGCATGCCTTCCCAGCCTTCTTTTAACTGATTTTCCGTATGTTGCAGACTGTTGTTGATACGCATATCGCACATGGTGATTGCCCAGAAGAGTCCTGGTTTGCTGAGCCCGCGTTCTTCGGCGCTCTTACCCTGTGTTTTTTCTACCCATCGGTTCAATACTGGCCCAACATCGGCAACGTCACTCTGTTTGGCTGAGCTGGCGCATACCACAAGGGCATTCATCTCTTGGTTATCGGTGTAACGCTCAAATAAGTAGGCCACTTTTCCGCGAAGCAGTAGCTGTGAAATCGCGTTAAGTCCGTCTCTACCGGCTTGTTCGAGGGCAGTAATCTTGAGACGACCGCGATAGCCAGGAAAGTCGAGCAGATCGACTTGTTCCACGACGCTGTTGTCCTCGACTTCCGCTAAGGGAAAAATAAGCTCGGTGGTTAATGCTGCCAGCTCAGCCTGAGATAAGCTGGCACTGCCGATTTGTTGATCTTCTTTCCAGTAACGGATCTCGACGTTACGATCCTGACTGGAACCCAGCCGGTTAAGGCTGTCTACATTCATGATGCTGCCACTGCTGTGGTCGGTAAGCGTTTCCAGAGGGGCAAACACCATCCGGGCATGATTTAGCTTTGCCAGCACGTTGGCTAATGAACGATAGGTTTCAGTGAGGGCTGGTTGCTCTCCCCACAGCAGGGAAAAAAGCTCCGCACGTTCAGTTGGGCTTAATGCTGGGGCGATTTTCAGTACCTGCGGCCAATAAGCGTGTTCAAGTTTCTCAACCGACTTTTTAAACGAGGCGTTAAGGTAGTCCCACAGGGCAACGACATCTTCCTGGCTAACGCCGTTATACCCTTGGTTTTGTACGGTACGCTGAAGGAAAGGGCGCAGGCGCTCTTCAATCCGACTTTGATCGAGCTGATAGCTCAATTGTTCATGGTTAAAATCGTTGAACCAGGCATTGGCCAGAATCTTAGCCAGGTCAATTTCACTGAACAAGCGCAGCGGCACCGGGTAACAGGCGGGGGCGGCCGGAGCCTGACGGGTAAAGCGGGTGACTAACCCGGTGGCCTCCTTACCGCCGCCTACCGGGTTAACCTCTTTGATAAAATCGACGCGCTGCTCGCCGTACATTGCTTCCAGCGAACCGTTACTGCCCGCCGCCAACGCTGAAATGAGATACGATTTTCCGGCTTGAGAAATACCGAAAAAACCAACGGTCATCGGCGTTCTGGCAACTTGAGTCAGACTATTTGCCAGATTACGTGTGCGCAGTAAAGCCAGACTGAGTTTGTCGGCTTCGTTGTCCAGACGACGTGAGCCGGGGCGTACGTTATCGACCCAACCGAGCGCGTCAAGACAACCTTGAGCGATAGCTGCCCAACCCTGGGTGAGAGATTTTTGCTCGCTATTCATTATTTTTTAACACTCCCGCTATCGAGCCAGTGTCGGCTATCAATAAGCCCGGTATCCGGCATGGTATTGAGTTCCAGGTCTAAATCACGTTTGCTAAAGGACTTATCGGTGTTGCTGCTGACATCGGCGATCGTCAGGCGATCGCTAATCAAACCGAGCTGGCGCGCCCGGTTTCCCTTGTCGATAGTCAATCTGACTTTAAGGTACGGAGAGCCGCTGTCCGTAGAGGTTGCCGCGGAGAATTTCTTACGCCCCTCTTCGCTAAAACGGAGGGTGTAGAGTGGTGCCGCCGCCCAGCGTTCGGCATCCAGTTGGCGATAACCCAGACGCAGATCGCCGCGCATAATGATACTTTGCGTGGTTTTCTCGCCGTTTTCATCGGTGATTGCCGGGAGTTTGATCTGCCCATTCTCCGATTCTATGTGGCGGTAAACGATATCGGCGTCACGGATCAGGTTGTCCATATCAATTGTGCCGATATGACGAATGGTGGAGTAGGGTTTCAGCGCCGAGGTTCGGAAATGGAAGTTCGGGATACTGTGGTTTGCGCACAACTGCGTCAGCATAGCACCGACGGAAGCTGTGCTTTTTGGATCGTCAATATGACCGTTTTTATGGAACGGATACCAGGTTCCGGTCTGATAACCATGTAACGGTAAAATACGTCCTGGGGGGAGCGGAAGATTGCGGCGAATTATCGCCTGAATCCCCGGTAGCTGAGAAGGGCGACCGGTCAGCAGCAGTAGATCGCAATGATAACAAGACAGTACTTCACATAATGCGGTAAGCACTTTATCGATGTTGAATTTACCGGAGCAGAGATCGCTATGCAGTTTGGTTAGCGGAAGATTAAGCAAAATATCCGCCAATTTGAAATCGGTTGGCCCCCCGGCTTTTTGGACTTCACGGCGGACAAACCCCTCAACTTCATCTCGAATACAGCCAGCCGGTAGCAGCTCGCCGACACGCTGATTAATCAGGGTGTGTGTTTGTTCATCCAGCGGATCGTATTGCTCGTATTCACCCAGGATATGCAGCGCGAGTGGGACGAACAGTTGCAAGCTGAGTTGCTGGCGAAGAACAGCTTCAGCAGCGCTAATATTCTGGGAACCACACAGTTGAGACATCAGTGTTTCAACGGACATCACACCTGCTTCCCGTAGCGCCTGTTCAAACGCAGGGAGGACATAAGACTGAATAACATCCAGCAGAATGTCATCGCCGGCGATCTTAAAGCTGTCGCGGAAACGTTGGTGGGGGATGATATGCGCGTTGGCGCCGCCACCGGAAAGGCCATTTCGGTCGAGATGGTAATCGGTGATTACCAGGTCTGTGGTACCGCCGCCAATATCGATAGAGGCAATGGTTATGCTTTCACGATCGGTGCGGTCAGGCCGGCCAATGGCATCGAAAAATTCTTCCGGATGACCGGCAAAATTCTGATTAATCTCGGTATAGAGATACACCAGTTGAGCGCAGGAAGCTTCATCCCATTCAACCCTGATTTTGGGCAGAGGGATCTTGATATTGCTCTGACTGTGTTCCTCTTGCTCGTCCTCATACGGATCGTTCTCTCCGTTGTGCCAGCGCAGTGATTTCCAGACCAGGCCAACCGCCTGACGCATCCGCTCATCAAGCACGCAGCGTTCAGCCATTGGCATACCGGGTGGCACAGTGAGAATAATATGACGTAGCTGGCGTGGGATCCCCGCATGTCCCTGACGGATCCGCTGCTCTGGGCTGTTGATCTGGCTGATAGCCTGGGTTAACACTTCGGCGAGCATGAAGGTCATCAGCGAGCTACGTGAGTAGCGCGGCGTAAAGACAGGGATGCGATCCATCTCATCTTCAATAGTGTGCAGCGCCTCGCCTCTTTCATCAATGAGGTTGGCAAATGGCGCAGCAGTCGCTAAGGGGTTGCTGTCCTGCACGTAGCTGCCATTAAAACGCCAGCCCTGACCATAAAATTTCTCATCCCAAAGATAACGTTTAGGGCTGGATAATCCGGTTGATCCTTCGCTACCTTTCCGACGCGCAGCTAAGCGACTGGCTTCGCCGCCAATACGGGCAATAGTCGGCCATTGAAATGCGTCGTGGCGACCACTGCGCACTGAGCAGTGATCTTTGCCAAAGAAGGCTTGTGAAAATTCGACCCTACTTTCAAAGGGATCAATATATACATGCTCCGGCGCGCTGAGATCGCGGAGTTTGAGGACATAGTTTTGCCTCATGCCTGAACCAGATTGGCCATGGTCCTCAATAAGAATACCGCAGGTACGTGAATTGCCGACGTCCAGAATCAGATCGACCGCAATAGGCTTGATGGCGTTGGTTTCCCGATTGGCAATCACCCTGAACTGCGGCAATTCAATGACTGGAGCGGTCTGGCTTTGCAGACCTTCTACCGGAATAGCCATCAAAGAAAGAAGGTTGAGGTAATGCGCCAGGGGATATTGTTGCGCAAGCTCTTGTTCACGCTCATCAATGTCCCGGCCTTTGCTTGCCTCTTTAAACACTTCCTTGAGCCAATCTGCTATCCACTCCTGTGTGAGGTACCAGTTGAGGGCATAGGTGGCCGTTGCGACGGCAAAGGTCGCCCCTGCATTCACATCTTCCTGGTTTGGGCTAAGATCGGCGGCAGCTTGCTGTTTAGCCATTACGCGCGTGTCGATAGCCAATGTCATGCGATGACTATGCCCATCCATATCCGGCTCAGCCAGTTTGACTAGACGAAAACGCGCCCAGTTCAGAGGCCCTTCCTGGTACACATTGGGCGGGCTAAAACGAAGCAGGGGAAGCGGTAGCCAGACACCGTCAAACAACTTAAGGCTTTGCTCCACGGGAATATCATACTGGCTTTTCGCCTTTTCAATATTCTCGGGGGTCGGCTGATAGAAATAATAGTCGCGCTGTTCGTTATAGATTAAACGGGTCAGGACACCGTTCGCGAGTTTGACAAACTCGCCAGCAGGTAAGCGACCAAGGGATAAACCAAAATCCATAAACTGGATCCCGGAGTCGCCCACCAGGGTAATTTGACGATCGAAAGATACAATCTCAGGTAACATAGTTATCTCGTCCCTGTTCAGGAATTAGGTTGAAGCATGCGAATAGGGAACGTTTTTTCCCCATTATTGCTGCCAAGACAATCGGCGTGGCCAGCTGCCGGGGATTTGCACTCGATTGTCGGCACAATAAAGTTTGAACCGTCGCTACATTTCATTTGCTCTGGATTGGTAATGCTAAGGGCGCCCTGTTGCACATTGCCGCTGGCCGGGCCGCTGCAGGTTACGCCGTTAGATTGGCGGACGCTGACAGTGCCATTGCCTTGGGCAAAGTTGTATTGCAACTGCAGAGGACGCCCTGAAAGTTTGTCCTGAATACCACCGTTCACGCGCCATTCACCGTTGAGAAACTGCGCCGGACCATTGGGGAGGGTGGCAGGGAGCGTCAACGGTTCACCCTGTGCTGGAATAGCCGGTGGTGTGGTGACGGGTTCAACAGCAGGCAGCGTTTGGGCATCTACCGCGTCGGGTACGGCAGGAGGAACCTGAGCTGATGGCTGGCCAACGGCTGTGTCGTTGGCGACAGGCTGCGGGAGCTTGGCGTCACTGCCTACCTCTGTAGTTGGTATGTCTGACGGGCGGGTTGATGGAGTTGATTCCAGAGTTTGATGCTCACCTACAGCAGCCCTTTCCGTGACGCCGGGGACGGCACGCGTTCCGACGACGGTATCTGTCGTTGCCCGGGAAACCTGAGTGACTACGCCTGAGGTATTTACCGATGGCCGTTCGGCCACAGGATCCGTCACGACGGCAGTTTTATCCGAGGAAAAAGTGGGGAGGCCGGGGAGCGAAAGAGAAGGTACGCATCCGCGCAGCAACCCTAATAACAGCGCTAACAACAGTAACGCCAGCAGCAACCATAGTAGCCAACGCCAACTCCAGCGTCGGGTTCGACCTACGGTTTCGACAACAGGCGCGATCGCCGGAGTCACGATAGTGTCAGCTTGCGCCAGTGGCGTTGTGGCCGCGAGGGATGTTGCAGGTACTGATGACGGGCTCAGCCAATGCATCGGATTGCGCTGTTCACCTTCAGAGTGAACAAATCCCCAAAAGGTGATCACGAGGCTCCCATTAACGAGATAAACAAAATCGTAATCGGGGAAATTCACCACGGATTTCAGAAGTTGGGCAAAGACGCGGCGGTCGCCGCCGGTTCCACTTTGCTCTGCGTTAAGCAACTGTTCGCTGAGTGACTGCACCGCCATCTGAAACGCAGTAAACTGTTGGCGTGCTGATTCTCGCTCTGCCTCGCTTGCACCGCTCCATGGAATAACATCGCCAGGGAAGCTGCTGTACCAGTCGGTTCGGTCTCCACCCTGATCGTTTTGTGGAATCGCCAAATGTCGGGCCAGATCGCGTCCGGCATCAAGGCGATAGATAGCTTCGCGTAACTGGAAGGCCATCTTGAAAACCGGGTAGCCGGTTTCACCCAGCGCCTTAA
This sequence comes from Citrobacter sp. wls613, assembly GCF_005281195.1. Lineage (NCBI taxonomy): Bacteria > Pseudomonadati > Pseudomonadota > Gammaproteobacteria > Enterobacterales > Enterobacteriaceae > Citrobacter > Citrobacter sp. wls613. The sequence continues at coordinate 21,180 of NZ_SZXN01000047.1, read as the reverse complement.
ATGAGGAGTTATGCCCGGAACGCAGCAGTGGTCCCTGAATCGAATTTCGCATTATCTAAACCTTTTAAGGCTGTGATTTAACAAGAGCCACTGTGATGCAGGCTAATTTTTGCTTGCGCCAGGCGTCCATTCAAAACCCCAGCCATAGTGCTTATCCAGCGACTTCCGGTCGGGATAGAAACGGTCAAGCCGTTCAACTTTGATATTGCCATCGACGTTTTTAAGTCTGGCGATTGCCGCAACGTTATTGATCTGATTGCTATCCGTTAGCGTGGATTTAATCGGTGGCTGATTGGGGACATAGATAGTGATAGTGGCATTCGTTCCTTGCCAGTTATCAGCACCGCCATAAATGAAGCTATAAACCAGGACTTCATCAATCTCCTGCCAGTGGCTACCGTTAATGAAGAGCCACTCACCATCCTGGTCGTTACCTTCGCGCAGATCTTTTTGCAGTAACAGATAAGGGGGTTTGTCATAATCCCCGAGGAATTTACTCAGGGCTTCGGCACCACTTATCTTGCCGTTTTTAAAACGGATAAAGGCGGCGATATCAAGATCGATTGGCTCTTTGTGATTACCTTGTTGCCAGGTCAGGTTAATTTTGATACGCCCGAAATCTTTACGTTTTTCCAGATTAATACTGGGGTTAGCTTGGGTTAATTCCGTACTGACTGGTGTGGCAACGGCGGCCTCGTGGTGGGCGGGGAGAGGTGGCTCGGCAGGGATCTTTTTAGACCACCACCAGGCTAAGGCAATCAGCAACAGTACCAGCAAAAGTAAAAGCCACGGAAGAAAGCGTCGCCACCAGGGAACAACCACGACGGGAACCGGAGCCACATTATTGACAATGGCCCAGTTGATTAACACGGGTTCACCGCCCACGCTGTAACAGTCGAGGTCGTGTGAATGCGTTAACAGCGTTTGCAACGCCTGCGCTGAGTGTTCTTCACCGCGGGTAACCAGTTGGTCGATTAAACTCTTCAGGATATCCTGGTACTGTTGACGTTTACCCTGAACGAAGAGTTGTTCCGTCTCACTCAGTGCTGAAAAAGGTTTTGCCAGCCCCTGGCGCTCAGTCCACCATTCGAGGTAGCCATCTGAGCTACGGCGAGCGGTGGCATAGAGTAGTGCCAAAGACGGAGGCAGGTGACGGTGTATGATAGCAACCGTCTCCTCATAAATTTTCAGAGTCGCTTCATCAATAGGCGCAGCAGTTGTTAATCGTTGCATAACCAAAATCATTGTTATTGTGGATTATTTGCGTGTTATGCGAACAATCGCATATCAGCACGCCAGGGCTGTTATCGTCAGCGGGCAGAAAAAGTGGCCACGTAACAGGTGCCACTTTTATCGCACCTTTAGCGAAGCGTGTTTGCTTCCTCAAGGATTTTGATTTTCTGCTTGGCTTCTGCGACTTTCTTTTCAATTTCTGCAATTTCGCTGGCGCTGCTGGCGTGCTGAGATTGTCGCTGTAGATCCTGAAGTTGTCGTATTTCTTTCTGGCTTTCACTGCTCTTCAGTTTGCTTGATTTCAGTTGTGCGAGGGTCTGCGACAGGTCTGAACGCACAGCGTCCAACCTTGCTTGTTCATCTGCTAACGTTTTATTGACGTTTTGCTGTCTGTTTTGGGTATAAGCCTGCTGCTGCTTCGCCGATTCATTTTCATATTGGCTGAGCCGAACTTGCTGTTCTTTCTGATCAACCTGCTGGCGATAACCACCAGAGGTGGCGCAGCTCAGTTTGGTTATAAAACTCGGATCCTGTGCATGTAAGTCGCAGTCCTGCGGTGATGTGGCACAACCGGTTAGGACGAGAGAGGCGAGAAGTAGGTATTTTCTCATCGAAGAGTCCATAAATAGAGTCAAGAAACGACGGCTTATACAGTAAAGCCGTCTTAAAAAAGGCCGATAAGGTTATCGGCCTAAAGTTGTTAGCCCAGAGAGATAGCCTGACGCTGTTCGTACAGCTCGTTTGTTTCTTTTTCCAGGTCATTGATCTTGCTGTTTAAACCAGAATATTCTTTATTCAACGTCGCCAGTTTATTTTTATCGGCAGGGGTTGTGGTTGTTTGTCCCTGCAGAGCAACTTTGTAGGCAGCGTCTTTTTCCTTCATGCCTTTCATCGTGTCTTTCATCTTGCTGATGTTGGCATCGATTTGCGCGAGCTGGGTTTTAGCTCCCGCTTTATCAAACCCTGCTTTATCTTTTTGAATGCTAATTTTGGTTAAGGTCGCCTGGTTTTCGCTGATAACTTGTTTCATGGCGAGAGTCGATTTTTCTACTGCCGCAGTGTCTTTGCTGATGTCCGTATCCATGGCCTGCAGACGATCGGAGGTTGAGGCATAATCTTTTTTCAGACCATCAAGATAGTAGTTTGCAGTCATACCGGCTGCACATCCTGCAGCGCCCCCGATCGCAGCGCCTGCAAGCGCTTGCTTAGTATCACCTGCGAGGGCACCCACCAGGGCACCGAGAGCAGCACCGGATACTGCACCAACACCACAACCCTGTGCACCGGATGCGCTAAAGAACTTGGATTGTTCAGTGGTTGTCAGGCGGGGATCCGGTTTTGTCCCTGACAACAAAGAGCTTCCCGTATTGGCGCAGCCGCTGAGCAGCAAGGTTGCGGAGACCAGAAGGCATGCAGTATTTCGGTTAAATGCGTTCACTATTTTTTTCCTTAAAACAAGAATTAAGCAACGATAAAAGGCTGTGTGGTAAATAAATTTCGTATAAGAAATGTTTTTATATGGGCAGAGTGGATTTCTGCATTTTTATAAAGTGAATAACAGTTACCTGGCTGGTCTGCAAAATAATAAGTAATGGATTAATTCCGCGCTGTTACTATTAGCGGGGAAGTAACGGTTACGTATGTGAATTATTTTTTTCTTATAATGCGAGTTATTCGTTTTTTTATATCATTTTGCTATGTGCTTGTAACGTGTTTTGTTGACGACACATACGGCATAAATCGTCATAAAATGCCCAGCGGTAAGGTCGACAGAACACGATTTCTGCTTACGAAGCATAAAATGCGTGGCTCGATTATACCTTATTTATTCGTGATGTGAATTCAACTTAACGCGATGTGACGGGGGTAGATGGCACTAAGTTATTGATCACGAAGATTGATTTTAGTCAATAACAAAATAGCCCTTAAGATTGGTAGTTGCTATAACTGCATCCGCAGGTTGTTTTTTCACCTTTTAAGCTATGGTCGTTAGTCTGAACTTAACGATTATCTTTACTTAACTCATATTAATTATGGATTTATTCGTGGTTCTGCTCTGAGTAGCTTTTAATTATCATTTTTTTCGCCAAATATTGTCAGCTTTCATTTTTCGTTAGTATCTCTTTCGAATAATGAAAGTATACTTTAACTGCGCTTTTTTATGATTATTCCCCAGCTATTCGTTGGTGTTAACCAGAATGGAAAATAGCGTCATGGTTAAATATTTAGGGGTAAGTTTGCCGTGCATCAGCTGGCTGAGTTCGTCGTGACGCGTAAGATATCCCGAAAACGTATAGCGCGTGAACTATAGTAAAAAGGGCCGTTATTTCTGCACTTAATCGCTATGGGCGGGGACATTGATGAAAAAAATACTGATGCTGGTCGGAGATTATGTCGAAGATTATGAAACGATGGTGCCTTTTCAGGCGCTGAAAATGTTAGGTCACCGCGTGGACGCCGTCTGCCCGGATAAACGTGAAGGGGACTATGTTCAGACCGCCATTCATGATTTTGACGGGGCGCAGACCTACAGCGAAAAACCCGGACATCGTTTTACCCTGAATGCGAATTTTGCTGACGCGCGGGCGGCTGATTATGACGCGCTGCTGATCCCCGGTGGACGCGCTCCGGAGTATCTCCGGCTGAACCCGGATGTTATTCAACTGGTTCAGGACTTTAACTCGGCGGGCAAACCGATCGCCGCCGTCTGTCATGGTCCACAGCTGTTAGCCGCAGCCGGCGTGTTAGAAAACCGCACCTGTAGCGCCTATCCAGCCTGCGCGCCTGAAATTCGCCTGAGTGGCGGGCATTACGCGGATATCGGCATTGACCAGGCTCACGTTGACGGCAATCTGGTCACCGCACCGGCATGGCCTGCACATCCTGAATGGCTGGCCAAATTTGTTGATGTATTAATGAAGTAACTGACCGGTAAATCTGCACGTCGGTATAACCGCTTCGGCTATACCGACGGTAGGGCGGTCAACCTTAGCGGTATCTCTCAGCCTTATCTTTAAGATTATTATTGATAATAATTCTCATTATTATTGTTGCATTCTGTAGGTAATGGTAATGTTGCCACCAACCCGAAATAGCGAACCCCATTCCCTGTGCAGAAAACTGTATGAACAACACCACCGGCCAAAATACAGCCGCACGGCTGGCACGAACCTTCTCCGTCAGTGAGTTTATGGATTTTGGTGAGCGTTACGGCATTGATTACCGCTTTCCGCAGCTTTCGCAACAGCTGGATTTCCCCCATGCCAGCCCCGTGCTACAGGGCAAAGTCGAAGAGATGACGCTGCCCTGCGGGATGTGTGTTACCCACTCCGATGTGCAGGTGCTGCAACCCTACGAAACTACCTCCCGCCACAGCACTCCCCTGTATATGCTGGTAGTGCTGGAAGGTTGTGTGACATTGACTCTCAATGGGCAGCAGCATGTGGTGCGTTCCGGCATGGCGTTTAGTTCGCGCCTCAGCGAACATCAGACCATGAGCGCCCGTCACCCTGCGGACTGCAAGCTGCGAACGTTATCGTTGGGACTGTATCCGGACGGCGCGTGGCGCACGGGGTTGCTGGAGTCGTTAATGGTTGAATGGGAAAGATGCCAGACGCCAACGCTTATCTGGCAAGTGCCGGGCTTTTTGCTCAGTGGATTACAGTACGCCCAGCAGAGCACGCTCAGTAATGTATCCCGCCAGCTGATGCTGGAAGGGCTTATTTTGCAACTGTTCGGCCACGGTCTCAGCGTCTGTCAGGTGGAGAGCAGCAGACGCCAGGCTGCCAGCGGCGAACAGCAACGCCTCGAGATTGTGCGTCGTTTGCTGGAACAGACGCCGGAAAATGACTACACCCTCAGCGAACTGGCCCAGCGTGCGGCGATGAGCCCCAGCAGCCTGCGCAGCAAGTTTCGTGCGGCGTATGGCTGCTCCGTATTTGACTACCTGCGCGACTGCCGTCTGGAACGGGCGCGGGGGTATTTATTAGAAGGGTACAGCGTACAGCAGGCGGCATGGATGTCGGGCTACCAGCACGCCACCAACTTTTCGACCGCCTTTCGTCGCCGCTACGGTTTTTCGCCTGGCGATATCCTCAAACCTTGCTAATCCATTTCTCCGTTTTATGCGCGCGTCTGAATCGCATTTTGGCGCTGCGCATACGTAACCTGGCATCCGGCATAGCTATCTCTGGCATAAAAAGCGCAATAATTCTCATTTACAATTAGAAATGCCTTGGGAGATGTTCATGTTCGCGAAGACTCGGTTGGCGCTGCTGGTGGGATGGGTGACCGGCAGCGTGGCTTTTCCTCTGCTGGCGCAGGAAACAACAAAAAACGATACGGTGGTGGTCACCTCGAAAATGCAGAGCGGCGCCACCAAGCTTGCCACGCCGGATATTGAAACCCCGCAGTCGGTGTCCATCATTACTCGTGAACAGTTTGAAGAGCAGGGAGCCACCAGCGTGCGCCAGGCCGTCAGCTACACGCCAGGGGTGTACAGCAATCAGATTGGTGCCTCTAACCGCTTTGACTATATTGTGCTGCGCGGTTTCTCCGACGGCAGCCTCGATAACGTCTATCTCGATGGCCTGAAGATGATGGGCGATACCAACTCGCACAGCTCACTGGTGGTCGATCCGTGGTTCCTCGACAATATTGAAGTGGTGCGCGGTCCGGCTTCGGTGCTGTATGGCCGTTCTTCACCGGGTGGCATTGTGGCGCTGACCTCACGTAAACCGTCGTTTGATGCGGGTGGTGAAGTGAAGCTGTTTGCCGGCAATAACAATCAGCGTGGCGCCGCCTTTGACGTCACCGGCGCACTGGACGATAACGATCGCGTGGCGGCGCGTCTGAGTGGGATGACGCGCTATGCGGACTCGCAGTTTGGTCCGTTGAAGGAAGAACGCTACGCGCTGATGCCCAGCCTGACCTGGCGTATCACCGACCAGACGCGTCTCGACCTGATGGCCTACCTGCACCGCGATCCGGAAGGTGGCAGCCACTCGGGTCTGCCATATGATGGCACCGTGGTGCCGCACGACGGGCGAAAGATTTCCAATACCTTCTTTGAAGGTGAGGATGACTACGACAAATACGATCGTCGCGAGAACATGGTGGGCTACAACATCGAGCACATGTTCGATAACGGTTGGTCGGTACGACAAAAGCTGCGCTATCTGCATACCGATGTTGAACTTAATCAGGTGTATGCGGCGGGCTGGCTGAATGACACTGAACTCAACCGCGGCTATTCCGGCTCCGATGAGAATATGTCGGCCATTACGCTGGATAACCAACTCGACGGCAGCGTGGATACCTGGCAGGTGAACCACCGCCTGCTGGTGGGCATTGACTATCAGAGTCGCAGCAACAACACCACCGGCTATTACGGTGCTTTCCCGCCGATTGACGCCTTTAACCCGGTGTACGGCGCGAAGCCGGATTACATCAACATGTACGCGCGTGAAAAACACAAGCTGCGCCAGACGGGCTACTATTTGCAGGATCAGATGTCATGGGATCGCTGGCGCATTACGCTCGGTGGCCGTTACGATCAGGTCAGCGTGTCGAACATTGATAAGATAAACGATACCCGCAGCGATCTGGATAAAAACAACTTCAGCACTCGTGCCGCGCTGCTCTATCTGTTCGATAACGGTTTTGCGCCGTACATCAGTTACTCCACCGCGTTCACACCGACCAGCTTTGCCGACGAAAACGGCAACCTGTTGGAGCCAATGAAAGGCAAGCAGTGGGAAGCCGGGTTGAAGTATGAACCGGAGGGACTGAACAGCCAGTTTAGCGCATCGGTATTCCGTATCAATCAGACCAATATCGCCACCAAAGAAGAACCGACCGACCCGTACCGCTCAATTGGCGAAATTGAATCGGAAGGGGTCGAGCTGGAGGCGATCAGCCAACTGACGGAGAGCTTCCGCCTGCAGGCGGCATACACCTATACCGACATTCGCTACAAGAAGAGCAGTCCGGAGGAGCAGGGTAAGCGTGCGGTGTACGCCCCGCGTAATCAGGCCAGCACCTGGTTGAGCTACGATGTGAAAAGTGGTCCGCTGGACGGCCTGACGCTGGGATCTGGCGTGCGCTACGTCAACGGGATCACCAGCGATCGCCTGAATACCCATACTCTGCCGTCGTACACGTTGGTGGATATGGCGGTAGGCTACGACTTAACGAATATTGGGATTAAGGGTTTAAGTGCGCAACTGAACGTCAACAACCTGACCGATAAACGCTACGTGGCGGCCTGTAACTCGCTCTCGTATTGCTACTTCGGTGCGGAGCGCAGTATCGTTGGCAGCGTGTCGTGGAAATTCTGATGTTAACCATCGGTTTTTAGCCGGATGGCGGCGCTGGCGCCTTATCCGGCCTACGGGGTGCACACTCATGTAGGCCTGATAAGCGAAGCGCCATCAGGCATTGATGGCCCGTTGATGACCAGACCGGTTATTGCGTAAAGCCGTTCTGGATACAAATCTGGGCGCTGATTCTCAGGGTAAAGGCGAGCTTGTCCGGGTACTGGCTGTAGTAGTTATGCTCCTCTTCCAGCCCTTTCGCCTGTGCCAGACGCACTGTTTCCAGCGAGCAGGTACGATAAATCAAATCCCTGTTCATATTAGTCTGCTTCTCGCGCTGCTTATCGGCGGGTAACGCCTGCCAGCTTTCTGACAACGAGTAATCGTAGACCACCCGATTTCCCTTCGCCTGCACGTTCTCAATGGTAATGAAGTTGTCTATTTTCAGCCGCGGCTGTCCGCGCATTTTCTTCTTGTCTTCTGTGGCGGCATATTGCGCCAGTGCATTAATGTCCATGCTGGCTATTTTTTGCTTATAGACCTCAACATAAGCCGTCGGCTGCTGATAATGCTGAGCGTAGGCGTTTCTTAACTCCCCGTCGCTCATTGAACAGCCAGCCAGAAAAAGAGGTAATAACAGTGCCAGTTTCATTTTAGTCATGGTTTTATTCCCGCGCATTATTGAGGTCCCTTATTGCCGAACATGAAATAAAAATAGAATTATTCCAGAGGCTATTTAAGGTTGTATAAACGGGACGCCGATGGCACAAGTTCATTAATCTTAAAATGGTCGAAAAAGGCGGAAACCCTGCCAGAATTGGCAGGGTGTTTGATGGTCTGCAAGGCGGTAAACGTTAATGCCCGATCATTCTGGCTTTCGGTATCAGTTGGAAATACATATGCTCCGGTACCGGCGTCTGCCAGACGTTGGCATACATCGCATAGCCAATGACGGCAAATAGAATACCGAGCAGCAGTAGCGTCATTCCCCATCCAGGTAAAGCGACGCGTTGCCACCACGGTTTGGGTGCGGCGTTGCCGGTCGGTCTCTGCAGTGAAAACGTCAGCGTTGAGGCGACTGGGCATGATTCAACGCAGGTCATGCAGCCGGTACATTCAACGGTGCGAACCCGAATAAGCTTGTCCACCGGAATGTTTGACGGGCAGTTCTTCGCGCATTTTCCGCAGTCGATGCAGCTGTCTGCATTACGCCGGATTTTAAATGGAGAGAGCAGGGAGAAGAGGCCGAGCAGGGCACCATACGGGCATAAATAGCGACACCAGGCGTTACGAATAAACAGGCTCATGATGCTGATAATCGCCACGAAAACCAGCGTTGCCGTGCCAATGTGGCGGAAGAAATCGAGCATCTTGACGTCGATAATCATGCCGTAGGCCGACATCAAAAAGTACTGGATCCCCTGCGCGGGCATCGACAGGGCAATATACAGAAAGAAGCTCAGCAGCAGATATTTCAGGCTCAGCAGCGGCAAATCCAGCCAGCGTGGCAGTGTGAAATGGCGGCCAACGAGTTTTTTACCCAGATTGCCAATCAACTCTGACAGCGTCCCCACCGGACAGAGCCACGAGCAGAATGATTTTTTTAACAGCAGACTTATCAGTATAAACGCGACGAGCAGCAGCATGGAGGCGGCGTGGATCGGCGGAAGGTATCCGGTTTCCAGCGTATACCTGATGTTCATCAGCCCGGCGATAGGCAGCCACCCTTCAATCCCTCCCGGTCTGGGAATATACACGCTGGTGCCGCCGGTCTCAAAATAGCGGACCCAGTAATAAAAGGTCACGCCAATATAGATATTAATCGCCAGCAGAAGAAACTGGGTGGCTCTTCGCCAGGTGCTGGCATTCCGCCAGTCATTCCATGGCAGTTTTCCTCCGGTGGTGCCTGGACGGCGCTGCCAGCGTGTTCTCTTATTCCCGTTCATGATTTTATTATCCCTCATCGTTTCCTTCCCGCATTCAGGAGGACGCATCACCGGGATATGCTAACGCGATAAAGATATCATGTATTTGATTTGCATCTTATTCAGCGGCTGTTATTTTTGCGTCAGGCAAAAGCCCTATTAAAAATAACAGCACGAGTATTAACACGGGTCAGATAAATACCCTGAAGGGGGTATTTATTTCTGCGGAAAGGGAAAAGTTATTCCTGATAGGTTTCGACGCGGTTACGGCCACGGCTTTTTGCCAGATACAGTGCGCGGTCGGCTTTATCCACCAACTGTTTGTAGTCCGGATGGTAGTCATATTCGGCGATACCAATACTGACGGTAATCGAGAAGGATTCCGTCGCCGAGGCCGCCATGCGCAGGTCGGCAATCTTTTTACGCAGGGTTTCCAGAATAATACTGGCCTGTGAAACCTCTGACTCGACCAGCAGGATCATAAACTCTTCACCGCCGTAGCGGAAAACGTAGTCGCTGCTGCGGATATGCTCATAAATCACCGCCGCCACGCTTTTCAGCGCCATGTCGCCGGTGTTATGCCCATAGCTGTCGTTGATTTGTTTGAAGTAATCAATGTCTAACATGGCCAGGGTGAACGGCTTGCGCGCATGTAATGCCAGCGAAATTTCGCGCCGCATAATGGTCGGAATAAAGCGGCGGTTAAGCAGCTGGGTCAGCGAGTCTTTACCGTTTTCCTGTTTGACCAGCGCTTCAAACATCGAGGCCAGAAGGTAATGGATTTTTGCCGACAGCTGGCGGACATCCTGTAATAAACTCATCCGTACGGCTTCTGCAGGTTGCTGTAGATTCAACAGTGTCTGGGTCAGACGGTTATCAATTTCTGCAATCACAGATTCCATTTCGGCAAGCAGATTGCTGTTACCGAATATATGTTTTCCCTTATGGGAGAACCACATACCAAAATCGGAGTTCGCCAGAAAGACCAGTTCCCCAACGGGTAATCCGGTGGCAATGTTGTAGATAAACTGATTTTCCCAGTCGGTAAACGAGCGGATTTGCCGCTCGCGCTCGACGTTGACGTCGTCATAAATCGTTTGCAGGCGATACTGTTCTTGCGTGTTCAGGGAGTTTTGATAGCTTGGCGAATAGGAGACAGTCATCGCCTCCAGTGCGGTATCCATTGCCAGGCTGCTAAAGCAGATAGCGTCACTCAACAGGTGAGGCGGGTAGTCTGCTTTCTTTTTCAGCACCCGATACAACTCATCTTTCAGCTTGCGCGCGCCGCGATTGACCAGATCGATGGGCAGGCCGATACGCGCATGCACCACGCCGATTTCGCGTTGTTTGAGCAGTAACTGTGAGAGGTCTTCCTGCGCGCTACCCAGCACGCTGCGCAGCCAGTTAAACATGCTGCCGCTGAGCCGCGTGCTGACTTGTTCAGTATTCAGGAACAATGCGCTCTCGGCATGGGAGAGCATGTAGTCATAAAACACGGTCACTAAATGGCGGATCTCCTCATCGCTTAACGAAGTCAGGATCGTATGGACGTCAGGAGACGTCTGGCGCAGCAGCGCCTGCCATTCAGTCAGTAGTAATGTGTCGTTTGCGGGGGCAACCTGTTCCATCTCACAGCCACTCAAAAATACGTTTAAAAATCCAGGCGGTATTACGGACAATTACGTCACGATGGTCAAGCGAAACTGTGTTTCAGGTGCGTTAACGATGGGTGATGCCTTCGTAAATCAGCCTCAGGGCGAAGGCTCCGATAATGGCACCAATCACCCGACTGGCAATCCGGTGGATCCGCCCATATGCGCGGCGAACTGAAGGTAAAGAAAACGCCTGACTGAGAAAAATACGCCAGATAACGGAAGACAATACAATCCCCGCCCACGCCATCATCCTTGCCCATGTCGGCGTGTCTGCACTCAGCGTGACCGAGAAAATACTAATAAAAAACAGCACGGTTTGTGGATTGGATAAATCCGTTAACAGCCCGCGCCGGAAGAAGACGTACCAGGGTGCAGAAATCGGCTGCTGTAACGTTGGCATTTGTGGTGTCGCCTGATGTCGAATGCTGTTCCACGCGAACCACAGTAAATACGCGCCGCCGACAATTTTAATCAGTGAGAATACGCCTTCACACTGGGTGATAAGTGTCGCCATGCCAAACAACCCGAGGCCAGAATAGAAAGCATCGCCTAGCGCCACCCCCAGACCGGTCATCACGCCCGCCCGGCGTCCCGATGCCAGACTGGTTTGCACCACCACGAACAGATTTGCACCGGGATTAAAAAAGGTTAACACGAACAAACTGACGGTCAGTACGACGGCGTGTAGAGGTTCCATAAACAACGATTCCATCAGTGAGAATAGAGGGGTATGTGATGCGCAGCCTGGATTAAGACTATTCTGCGTCGTCAGCTACTCTACGTTTTCAGCGTACATTTTTCTGAGGATTTACTCACACTGTATTATGAAACAATAGCGTTGTTGCAAGCGGGTATGTCAGGCGATTATTCGCGGCCAGGTGCGGCGGGGAACGCAACGGCGTAGGATCGTCGGTTATCTCCGTTTCGCAAAATCTCTTTATATTTCCGTTAGCTCTGGATTTTTTGAACAAGCTGAACTACTTATTAATCATCCTTGACTCGCACTATCGATGTTCAGGGGTCGATGATGGCGTAAAAACATAAAAATTGGAGCTTTTATATGAAAACTGGATATAAGGTATTAATTGGTGCGTTAGCTTTTGTCGTTTCCAACGCCTATGCCGCGGAACTGATGATGAAGGTCGATTTTGATAAGGTTGAGTCTCAGTACACCAAGATTGGCACGATTTCTACCAGCAATGAAATGTCTGCCGCAGATGCTAAAGCAGACCTGATTAAGAAAGCCGATGAGAAAGGCGCAGACGTCCTGGTATTAACCTCCGGTCAAACGGACAATAAAATCCATGGTACGGCTAATATTTACAAGAAAAAATAACGCGCTGAACTGAAAGACAAACAACCCGCTGGTCATCGGACCGGCGGGTTATTGTTTTAATCGCCGCCAGAATGTGGTTCTACTGATACCTAAATACCGCGCGGCTGCGGTTTTATCGCCATTACATTGCGCCAGCACCTGCTGCGGTGTCAGTGATGACGCCACCTGAGGAGCTTCGGAGGTAACGGCTAACTCCGGTAACAACTGCTGCAAAAAATGGATGTTCAGTTCAGGTTGCGGTTCCACGCTCAAAAACAGCGCCAGACGCTCCATCATATTACGCAGCTCGCGAATATTTCCCGGCCAGCCATAATTGAGCAGCGTCTGCTGGCTCAGCCCGAGTCCCTTACGCACCGTATCAGAAAACGGCGCGTCGAGTTCCGCCAGTGACTGTTTTAAAAACCCTTCTGCCAGCGGCAGGATATCGGGCAGGCGCTCGCGCAGTGGCGGCAGTGTGAGGCGCAGAATGCTCAGGCGATAAAACAGATCGGTTCGAAACTGGCCCTGTTTCATCTCCTGCTCGAGATGACAGTGGGTGGCGCTGATCACCCGCACATCGACCGGGATCGGCTGATGCCCGCCCACCCGAGTGACCTCTTTTTCTTCCAGCACGCGCAGCAGTCGGGTTTGTAACGGCAGCGGCATTTCACCGATCTCGTCGAGAAACAGCGTCCCGCCGTGGGCAATTTCAAACAGGCCCGCGCGACCGCCCCGACGAGAGCCGGTAAACGCGCCATCTTCATAGCCAAACAGCTCCGCTTCCAACAATGATTCGGTAATAGCCCCGCAGTTAACGGCGACAAATGGCGCTGAGGGCTTGCCACGTCGAGAGTCCTGACGGGTGAAATATTCCCGATGAATCGCCTGCGCCGCCAGCTCTTTCCCCGTCCCGGTTTCACCCTGAATCAGCACCGGTGCGCGCGAGCGGGCGTACAGCATGATGGTGTGGCGAACCTTCTCCATCTGCGGCGAATGACCGCGCATATCACCCAGCGTATAGCGGGTGCGTAGCGTATCGCCGCTGGCGTATTGCCCGTTGCGTCGGAGCGTCAGGCGGGTCATATCCAGCGCATCGCTAAAGGCCTGACGTACGGTGGCCGCCGAATAGATAAAGATCCCGGTCATCCCCGCTTCTTCCGCCAGATCGGTAATCAAGCCCGCGCCAACCACCGCTTGCGTTCCGCCGGCTTTCAGCTCGTTGATCTGCCCGCGCGCATCCTCTTCGGTGATATAGCTGCGCTGCTCCAGGCGCAAATTGAACGTCTTTTGAAAGGCGGTTAATGCGGGCAGTGTTTCCTGATAGGTGACGACGCCAATCGACGAGGTTAGCTTACCGGCTTTCGCCAGCGCCTGTAGCACGTCGAATCCGCTGGGTTTTATCAGGATCACCGGAATCGACAGGCGGCTTTTCAGATACGCGCCGTTGGAACCCGCGGCGATGATGGCATCGCAACGTTCGCTGGCGAGCTTCTTGCGGATATAGGCCACCGCTTTTTCAAAACCCAACTGAATTGGGGTAATGGTTGCGAGGTGATCAAACTCCAGGCTGATGTCGCGAAACAGGTCGAACAGGCGCGTGACGGAGACCGTCCAGATAACCGGTTTGTCGTCATTCATGCGTGGTGGAAGATGTGTCTCAGCCATCGCTAACCCCAAAATTAAAGAACCGAATATTGGGTTTAGTTGTGTTTCATAAATGTTGCAATGAAACGTTCAGGCCGGTTTCATGAAACGCGTGCTGACACGCTTTTGTGCGACAAAAATGCAGAGTTAAATTGTAATTAATTGTTTTAAAAGAAGTAAGTAAAAATAACGCACTTAATAAAGGCGTTGGCATACCCCTTGCTTTAGGTTAATCAACGAACGATAACAAGTTGATAACAAGAGGATGGGATATGTCTCTGCACTCTCCGGGGCTGGCGTTTCGCGCCGCGCTCACTAAAGAAAATCCATTACAAATTGTTGGTACCATCAATGCGAACCACGCTCTGCTGGCCCAGCGCGCTGGGTATCAGGCGATTTATCTCTCTGGCGGCGGCGTGGCTGCCGGGTCGTTAGGGTTACCGGATCTCGGTATCTCTACCCTCGATGATGTACTGACCGATATCCGCCGTATCACCGATGTCTGCCCGCTGCCGCTGCTGGTGGATGCCGATATTGGGTTCGGATCATCCGCGTTTAACGTGGCACGCACTGTGAAATCGATGATCAAAGCCGGGGCCGCTGCGCTGCACATTGAAGATCAGATCGGCGCCAAGCGCTGTGGGCATCGTCCGAACAAGGCGATCGTATCGAAAGAAGAGATGGTCGACAGGATCCGTGCGGCGGTGGATGCGCGTACTGATCCGAACTTTGTTGTTATGGCGCGTACCGATGCGCTGGCGGTGGAAGGGTTAGACGCCGCTATCGATCGTGCGCAGGCGTATGTCGAAGCGGGCGCTGACATGCTGTTCCCGGAAGCCATTACGGAGCTGGCAATGTACCGCCAATTTGCCGATGCCGTGCAGGTACCGATCCTTGCCAACATTACTGAATTTGGCGCAACGCCGCTGTTCACCACCGATGAGTTGCGCAGTGCGAACGTGGCAATGGCGCTGTATCCGCTGTCGGCATTTCGCGCCATGAATCGCGCCGCCGAGCAGGTGTACAACGTGCTGCGCCAGGAAGGCACGCAGAAGAACGTTATCGACATCATGCAGACGCGCAACGAGCTGTACGAAAGCATCAACTACTACCAGTTCGAAGAGAAACTCGACGCGTTGTACGCCACGAAGCCGTAGGCCTGATAAGGCGCAGCCGCCATCAGGCAATGCCGGATGGCACTACGTTTATCCGGCCTACAACGTACGACGCGATGCATACCCTCAATACCCTATATATAAAAATAACGAGGACAACATGAGCGACACAACGATCCTGCAAAATAGTACGAATGTTATTAAGCCGAAAAAATCGGTCGCGCTGTCCGGCGTGACCGCCGGCAATACCGCCCTGTGCACCGTTGGTAAAAGCGGTAACGATTTACACTATCGTGGCTACGATATTCTCGACCTCGCGCAACAGTGCGAATTTGAAGAAGTGGCGCACCTGCTGATCCACGGAAAATTACCCACCCGCGATGAACTCAACGCCTACAAGGTTAAATTAAAAGCGCTGCGTGGCCTCCCGGCAAACGTGCGTACCGTTCTGGAAGCGTTGCCTGCCGCTTCGCATCCGATGGACGTGATGCGTACCGGCGTTTCTGCGTTGGGCTGCACGCTGCCGGAAAAAGAGGGGCATACCGTCTCCGGTGCGCGCGACATTGCCGATAAGCTGTTGGCCTCGCTCAGCTCGATCCTGCTGTACTGGTATCACTACAGCCACAACGGTGAGCGTATCCAGCCAGAAACCGATGACGATTCCATTGGCGGTCATTTCCTGCACCTGCTGCACGGCGAAAAACCGTCGGCCAGTTGGGAAAAAGCGATGCACATCTCGCTGGTGCTGTATGCCGAACACGAATTCAATGCCTCGACCTTTACCGGACGGGTGATTGCGGGAACCGGCTCGGATATGTATTCCGCGATTATCGGCGCCATTGGCGCGCTGCGAGGTCCGAAACACGGCGGGGCCAACGAAGTGTCGCTGGAAATTCAGCAGCGCTACGAAACGCCGGATGAAGCCGAAGCTGATATCCGTAAACGTGTAGAAAACAAAGAGGTGGTGATTGGCTTTGGTCACCCGGTCTACACCCTTGCTGACCCGCGGCATCAGGTGATCAAGCGCGTGGCGAAGCAGCTTTCCCAGGAAGGCGGTTCGCTGAAAATGTACAACATCGCCGACCGTCTGGAAGAGGTAATGTGGGATACCAAAAAGATGTTCCCGAACCTCGACTGGTTCTCGGCGGTTTCCTACAACATGATGGGCGTCCCGACCGAAATGTTCACCCCGCTGTTTGTCATCGCCCGCGTCACCGGCTGGGCGGCGCACATCATTGAACAGCGCCAGGATAATAAAATCATCCGGCCTTCCGCCAACTACACCGGCCCGGAAGATCGCGTATTTGTCGCTATTGAAAAGCGTTGCTAATGCAAAACCTCTAAAGATAAAAAACAGGAAACGTACCCTATGTCCGCTCATATTTCGAATGTTCGCCCTGAATTTGACCGTGAAATCGTTGATATCGTTGATTACGTGATGAATTACGCCATCACCTCGACGGTGGCGTATGACACCGCGCATTATTGTCTGCTCGACACCCTCGGCTGCGGGCTGGAAGCGCTGGAATATCCGGCCTGTAAAAAACTGCTGGGGCCGATTGTCCCGGGGACGGTGGTGCCGAACGGTGTTCGCGTGCCGGGCACCCAGTTTCAGCTCGACCCGGTGCAGGCGGCGTTTAACATTGGCGCGATGATCCGCTGGCTGGACTTCAACGACACCTGGCTTGCCGCGGAATGGGGCCATCCTTCCGATAACCTTGGCGGGATTCTGGCCACCGCTGACTGGCTGTCGCGCAATGCGGTAGCAGCGGGTAAAGCGCCGCTGACTATGAAAACCGTGCTGACCGGTATGATCAAGGCCCATGAAATTCAGGGCTGTATCGCGCTGGAAAACTCCTTTAACCGCGTCGGCCTGGACCACGTTCTGCTGGTGAAAGTGGCCTCGACCGCCGTAGTCGCCGAGATGCTGGGACTGACCCGCGATGAGATCCTCAACGCGGTTTCGCTGGCGTGGGTCGACGGACAGTCGCTGCGAACCTATCGTCATGCGCCGAATACCGGTACGCGTAAATCCTGGGCGGCGGGGGATGCCACATCCCGGGCGGTACGTCTGGCGCTGATGGCCAAAACCGGCGAGATGGGGTATCCGTCTGCGCTGACGGCGAAAACCTGGGGCTTCTATGATGTCTCCTTCAAAGGAGAAGCGTTCCGCTTCCAGCGTCCGTACGGCTCTTACGTGATGGAAAACGTGCTGTTTAAAATCTCCTTCCCGGCTGAATTCCACTCCCAGACCGCGGTAGAAGCCGCCATGACGCTGCATGAAAAACTGCTGGCTGCCGGTAAGACGGCTGCCGATATCGAAAAAGTGACGATTCGTACACACGAAGCCTGCATTCGCATCATCGACAAAAAAGGCCCGCTGGATAACCCGGCGGATCGCGACCACTGCATCCAGTACATGGTGGCGGTCCCGCTACTGTTCGGACGCCTGACGGCGGCTGATTATGAAGACGGTGTGGCGCAGGATAAACGCATCGACGCGCTGCGAGAGAAGATTAACTGCTTCGAAGATCCGGCCTTTACCGCCGATTATCACAACCCGGAAAAACGCGCCATCGCCAACGCTATCACCCTGGAGTTTACCGACGGCTCCCGTTTTGACGAAGAGGTGGTGGAATATCCGATCGGCCACGCGCGTCGTCGGACTGACGGCATGCCGAAGCTGGTCGAGAAATTCAAAATCAACTTGGCGCGCCAGTTCCCGACCCGCCAACAACAGCGCATTCTGGATGTTTCCCTGGACAGAACTCGCCTGGAACAGATGCCGGTTAATGAGTACATGGATTTGTTCATTATCTAAAACCTGACTCATTAGGCGTAAGTTCAACAGGAGAGCATTATGTCTTTTAGCGAGTTTTATCAACGATCTATCACTCAACCTGAGTCATTCTGGGCCGAGCAGGCCCAGCGTATTGACTGGCAGCAGCCGTTTACTCAGGTGCTGGACCATAGCCATCCGCCGTTTGCGCGCTGGTTTTGCGGTGGGACGACCAATCTGTGCCATAACGCCATTGACCGTTGGCTGGAGAAGCAGCCCGATGCGCTGGCGCTGATTGCTGTTTCCTCGGAAACCGAAGAAGAGCGCACGTTTACCTTTCGTCAGCTGTATGACGAAGTCAATGTGACGGCCGCTATGCTGCTGTCGCTTGGCGTGCAGCGTGGCGATCGGGTGCTGGTATATATGCCGATGATCGCCGAGGCACACATTACACTGCTGGCCTGTGCACGCATTGGCGCGATCCACTCGGTGGTGTTCGGTGGCTTCGCCTCGCACAGCGTGGCGGCGCGAATCGACGATGCCCGACCGAAGGTCATCGTCTCGGCGGATGCCGGGGCGCGCGGGGGCAAGATCCTGCCGTATAAAAAGCTGCTCGATGAGGCTATTGACCAGGCGCAGCATCAGCCGCACCACGTGGTACTGGTCGATCGTGGGCTGGCGAAAATGGCGCGGGTCGAGGGGCGCGATCTCGATTTTGCCGCGCTGCGTCAGCAGCATCTCGGGGCGCGCGTGCCGGTGGTGTGGCTGGAGTCGAACGAAACCTCCTGCATACTTTACACTTCCGGCACGACCGGCAAGCCGAAGGGCGTGCAGCGTGATGTTGGTGGCTATGCGGTGGCGCTGGCGACGTCGATGGAGACCATCTTTGGCGGCAAAGCGGGCGGCGTGTTCTTCTGTGCCTCGGATATTGGCTGGGTGGTCGGACACTCCTACATCGTTTATGCCCCGCTGCTGGCGGGGATGGCGACGGTGGTGTACGAAGGGTTGCCGACGTACCCGGACTGCGGCGTGTGGTGGAAGATTGTCGAAAAATATCAGGTCAGCAGAATGTTCTCTGCGCCGACCGCCATTCGCGTGCTGAAGAAGTTCCCGACCGCGCAGATCCGCAATCACGATCTCTCCTCGCTGGAGGTGCTGTATCTGGCGGGCGAGCCGCTGGATGAACCCACTGCGAGTTGGGTAACCCAAACGCTGGGCGTGCCGGTGATCGACAACTACTGGCAGACCGAATCTGGTTGGCCGATTATGGCAATTGCCCGTGGCGTGGACGACAGGCCGTCGCGTCTGGGCAGCCCCGGTGTGCCGATGTATGGCTACAACGTTCAGTTACTCAACGAAGTGACCGGTGAACCCTGCGAAGCGAACGAAAAGGGTATGCTGGTGATTGAAGGGCCGCTGCCACCGGGCTGTATTCAGACCATCTGGGGCGATGACGAACGGTTTGTGAACACCTACTGGTCGCTGTTCTCCCGCCAGGTTTACGCCACCTTCGACTGGGGGATCCGCGACGCAGACGGCTATTACTTCATCTTAGGCCGCACCGATGATGTGATAAACGTGGCCGGACACCGGCTGGGCACCCGTGAGATAGAGGAGAGTATTTCCAGCTATCCGAACGTCGCGGAAGTGGCGGTGGTCGGCGTGAAAGATGCGCTGAAAGGGCAGGTGGCGGTGGCGTTTGTTATCCCGAAACAGAGTGACAGTCTGGAAGACCGCGACATTGCGCATTCAGAAGAGAAGGCGATTATGGCGCTGGTGGACAGCCAGATTGGTAACTTTGGCCGTCCGGCACATGTCTGGTTTGTGTCACAATTGCCGAAGACGCGATCGGGCAAGATGCTAAGGCGTACGATCCAGGCGATCTGTGAAGGCCGCGATCCCGGCGATCTGACCACCATCGACGATCCCGCGTCGTTGCAGCAAATTCGCCAGGCAATCGAAGAATAATCCCCGTTAAACGGCCCGGTAGCGCGATGCTTACCGGGCTTGTTATTACACCCTCTGGCAAACCCCGCGTTATAGCGCCGGGCTTTCCCGGCGACGCAGCAGAGACAACGGCCCCGGCCCGCTCAGTGTGAACACCGAAATCAGCGTAAAAGTCAGCGCAATAATACCCAGCACCAGATACGCGCCATGGAAGCCAATGCTTTCGTACATATTGCCCGCCAGCACCGACATGAAAATCATCGCCAGCTGTTTGAAGAAACAGAAGCACACGAGGTAAATGGTGGCAGAAAACCGTACCTCAAACTGGCTGGTAATGTATTTGAAACAGCCGACGATCAGGAACGGGATTTCAAACATATGCAGCGTTTTGAGGATGATGACCTCCAGCGCCGAGGTGGCAAATGATGAGCCGATAATACGTACCGACATAATCGCCCCGGCCAGCAGTAGAGCGTTCTTCCCACCAATACGGTTTACGATCAACGGCGCAAAGAACATGATCGAGGCGTTGAGTAATTCCCCCATGGTGGTGACATAGCCAAATACCCGCGTGCCTTGTTCACCGGTTGCAAAGAACGAGGTGAAGAAATTGGCAAACTGCTGGTCAAACACATCGTAGGTGCAGGACACGCCAACCACGTACAGCGACAGGAACCACAGCTTTGGCTGCTTAAATAATTCCAGCGCCAGCTTCAGGCTAAAGGCAGAGTGGTTTGCACCGACGGCATTGGCGACCTCTGCTGATGACGAGGTATCGGTGCGCGAGAAGAACAGCAGCAGGGCGAGGACTACCGCACAGCCAGAACCCAGCCAGAAGACAAATTCATTGTTGATGGTAAACATAATGCCGACAATGGATGCGCACAATGCCCAGCCAACGCAGCCAAACATTCGCGCCCGGCCAAATTCAAAATTGCTGCGGCGACTGACTTTCTCAATATAAGCTTCAATCGCAGGCGCCCCGGCATTATAAATAAATCCCAGGTAGATGCCACCGACAATCGAGCCTACTAAAATATTGAATTGTAATAATGGCCCAAACACGTAAATAAAGAACGGGGCAAACATTACCAGCATGCCAGTGATTATCCACAGCAGATGCTTACGCAGGCCGAGTTTATCAGATAGCAGACCAAATACCGGTTGGAACAGCAACGAAAACAGCGATATACAGGCGAAGATAATGCCAGTATCGCCTGGTAATGCTGCCAACTTACTGATTTAGTGTATGA
>NZ_SZXN01000081.1:3897-4148 GCF_005281195.1 Citrobacter sp. wls613 | reverse complement strand
GAGCAGAACCGCCGTAGGTTTTAGCCAGTACGGTAGTGATTGCAGCAGTCAGCGTTGTTTTACCATGGTCAACGTGGCCGATAGTACCGACGTTAACGTGCGGTTTTGTACGTTCAAATTTTTCTTTAGACATCGATTGTCCCTCTAAGACACGGATAAATCGGTGATATCACCACATCAACCAGGCAATATACCTGAACTGTTGAATGCTTTTAAAAGTAAACAGAGAGAAACGGGAAGGAGAAGTGAAG
>NZ_SZXN01000081.1:0-3887 GCF_005281195.1 Citrobacter sp. wls613 | reverse complement strand
AGGGTGCGCTCTACCAACTGAGCCATATCAGCACGTCTGGAGCGGGCAGCGGGAATCGAACCCGCATCATCAGCTTGGAAGGCTGAGGTAATAGCCATTATACGATGCCCGCATCCTGAAACTCGGCTACCCAGTTCTTTCTGTAACAAAAAAGAGATTTCTCTCTTTTCTGTTTGAGCTGGTTAATTTTTCTAACCAACCCAGGCGGCGATAACGCTGCCAGAAAGTGGTGGTGGGGGAAGGATTCGAACCTTCGAAGTCTGTGACGGCAGATTTACAGTCTGCTCCCTTTGGCCGCTCGGGAACCCCACCGGACTTGATGGTGCCGACTACCGGAATCGAACTGGTGACCTACTGATTACAAGTCAGTTGCTCTACCTACTGAGCTAAGTCGGCATCAAGTAGCGCGCATTTTATGGAGACCTGCGCTTTCATGCAACTAAAAAATCGCATAAAACGTTCTATCGCTCATATTTTACACTATACGACCGATAAATAATCTATTATCGCGCCTGACTGTACAAATTTACAACGTTTCACGACCGTCCAGGAGGTGTTTTACTCCATCATATGTATACCAACTGATGCAAAGTGCCTCTTTTTACATCTGGAATACCCGTCACATTGCTTTTCAGGGGATGATTTTTTCTTATTATTCCCTCCCATCTGGTGTTACCCTCCTGCCCATTGTCCAAATTAACTGAAATGTGACGTGCCATTGCGTGCCAGGGATGAATTCATTTTTTATTACTGACCTGATATCGCAATGACAGCCAGACCATGCGTATGAGTATAAAAGAGCAAGCGTTAATGACGCCTTACCTACAGTTTGATCGCAACCAGTGGGCTGCGCTTCGTGATTCCGTGCCGATGACCCTGACCGAGGAAGAGATTGCTCGTCTGAAAGGCATTAATGAAGACTTATCGCTGGAAGAAGTTGCCGAGATTTATTTGCCCTTATCGCGTTTGCTAAACTTTTACATCAGTTCAAACCTGCGCCGTCAGGCTGTGCTGGAGCAATTTTTAGGCACCAACGGCGAGCGTATTCCTTATATCATCAGTATTGCTGGCAGCGTTGCGGTAGGAAAAAGTACCACTGCGCGCGTCCTGCAGGCATTGTTGAGTCGCTGGCCTGAGCATCGCAAGGTTGAGTTGATTACCACCGATGGCTTTCTTCACCCTAACCAGGTGTTGAAAGACCGTGGACTTATGAAGAAGAAAGGCTTCCCTCAGTCCTACGATATGCACCGTCTGGTAAAATTCGTTTCCGACCTCAAGTCAGGTGTCCCTAACGTCACGGCGCCGGTTTATTCACATCTTATCTATGATGTGATCCCTGATGGAGACAAGACCGTCGCACAACCCGATATTTTAATTCTCGAAGGATTAAACGTATTACAAAGTGGGATGGATTACCCTCACGATCCACATCATGTATTTGTTTCTGACTTTGTCGACTTCTCTATTTACGTTGACGCACCAGAAGAATTACTCCAGACGTGGTATATCAATCGTTTCCTGAAATTCCGTGAAGGGGCATTTACCAACCCCGACTCTTATTTCCATAACTACGCCAAACTGTCTGAAGATGAGGCTATCAATACCGCCACAACACTTTGGAAAGAAATTAACTGGCTGAATTTAAAACAAAATATCTTACCAACGCGTGAGCGAGCCAGCTTAATCATGACTAAAAGCGCCAACCATGCTGTTGAACAAGTGAGATTACGGAAATAAACAAAAAGGGGAGCTATCGCTCCCCTTTTTATTACCCTGCGCTTCTGAGTGATATTTCTCCACCCATCCACGGTTTGATCACGCCATCCTGTTCAAGTAATAGCGCACCTTGCGCATCTATTCCCCGGGATACACCAAATATTTCTTTATCGCCGATAATCAATTTAACGGGACGATTGATAAAATTATCCAGCGTCTTCCAACGTGGTAAATAAGGCGTTAGCCCTTCTTGCTCAAACAGTACGAGTGCCGCACGCAGCTCACGGATCAACCGAGCGGCAAGGGTGTTACGATCAATGTTAATTCCCGCTTCCTGCAGGTTAATCCAGCCCTGATTAACCACACTCTCTTCCACCCGACGCATTGCCATATTAATACCCGCGCCAATAACAATTTGCGCAGCGTCACCCGTTTTACCGGTAAGCTCCACCAGAATGCCGGCGAGTTTACGATCGAGCAGATAGAGGTCGTTGGGCCATTTCACGCGCACCTTATCGGCACCCAGATCGCGTAATACTTCTGCCATAATGATACCAATGACCAGGCTCAGGCCAATCGCAGCCGCCGGTCCCTGCTCCAGACGCCAGAACATTGAGAGGTAAAGGTTTGCTCCAAACGGAGAAAACCATTTACGCCCACGACGGCCACGTCCGGCCTGCTGATATTCAGCGACGCAGGCATCACCTGATTCCAGTTGCCCAATACGATCCAAAAGGTATTGGTTGGTCGAATCAATGACCGGCAGGACGGTAATATTTCCACCACCCAGTTGGGAATGAATAACTGATGAATCCAGGAGCTGAATAGGTTCCGGTAAGCTGTATCCTTTACCGGGAACGGTAAATACATCAACACCCCAGTCACGTAACGTCTGGATGTGTTTATTGATAGCCGCACGACTCATGCCTAGCTTTTCACCTAGCTGTTCACCCGAATGAAATTCACCATCAGCCAGCAATGAAATAAGCGTCAGAGGTACAGTATGATCCTTCATGCTATGATCTCCACGGCGTTCATTTCCCCCTGAGGTCCAATAAATCGGACCTCAGGCTCAAGCCAGACATTAAATTTCGCACCCACTTTCTGGCGAACGTGATGGGCAAGCTGCACCACATCCTGGCTTGTTGCATCGTTGGCATTAATGAGTACCAGCGCCTGTTGCTGATGTACCGCAGCACCACCTATACTCGCCCCTTTTAGCTGACATTGATCGATAAGCCAGCCAGCAGCCAGTTTCACAGAGCCATCTTTTTGAGGGTAATGAGGCGCTGTCGGGAATTGTGACAGCAGCACCTGAGCAACTTCTGCGGTAACGACGGGATTTTTAAAGAAGCTCCCCGCGTTACCCTGTATTTTAGGGTCGGGTAGTTTAGTTGTACGCATATGACAGACGGCATCAAACACTTGCTGCGGCGTCACCGTCGAGGGATCCAGGCGAGTTAAGTCGCCGTAGGTCAGCACCGGCTGCCATTGTTTTGGTAGTTTCAGCCCAACTGCAACGATCGCAAAGCGATCCTGGTATTCATGTTTGAAGATACTATCACGATAGCCAAAACGGCATTCCGCTGCTGCGACGCGTAAATGTTTGCCCGTCGACAGTTCAACGCAATCAACATATTCACAGACACGCTGTAGTTCTACGCCGTAAGCACCGATATTCTGGATCGGCGATGAACCGACACAACCGGGGATGAGCGCAAGGTTTTCCAGCCCTGGCATGCCCAGTTGCAGAGTATGCTGTACCAGATGATGCCAGTTTTCCCCCGCACCTACGTGCAAATGCCAGGCATCAGGCTGTTCTGTGACCTGAATGCCCTTAATACGGTTAACAATCACCGTTCCATAGAAGGCATCAAGAAACAGGACGTTACTCCCTTCACCCAGGATCAGCACTGGATGTTGTAATGCATTGGCTGATTGCCAGGCATTCAGTAATTGTTGCTCATTTTCGGCGCAGACAAGTTCATTAGCATACTGATCAATACCGAAGGTGTTCCAGACTTTAAGGGAGTGATTCATAGACGCTTTCCTGATGCAAAATCGTGCTTAGTTTACCGCATATGCCTCAGGATGGCTTGTGTTATGGAAGAGTGGGATATTGAGCACTCACCGACAAACAACAGACGCAAAAAAGCCCATCCGTCAGGATG
>NZ_SZXN01000082.1:174675-191711 GCF_005281195.1 Citrobacter sp. wls613 | reverse complement strand
CATAAAACACTATCAGTAAGTTGGAGTCATTACCGTATCGCCTTTACTGATATGGTTGATATCGTGTAACCAAATCGGGAAGAAAGGGAAATAAGCACCCATAATAAAAAAGTAAAAGAAGAAGAAGAAACCGAACATCCAGAAGTTAGTGTTTTTTAAATAATACATAATAGACTTCCTCAGGCAAAATAAGGGCAGGTCGTAACCTGCCCATTATTATTATGTTTAGCCCCAGATAACCTGGTAGTGATAACGCCCTGTGCTCAGCAGAAACTCCGGGGAAACGGAAGGGCTCCACGAATCATCCCCGCCGACGCCCATATGGAAGCCGTCAATATTGAGCCAGGTTCCCGCCTCCGGCGACAGCAGATGGCGATGGCTGGTTTCCATTAACTGTTTTTGGCTGTAGCGGCTGATGTTGAACTGGAAGTCACCACACCACTGATGTGCCCCGTAGCGCAGCTCGCGCGTACCGCAGCGCAGGCCGTTTTCGCTCGGGAAGACGTAAGGGGTATACATCTCATCCAGCGACAGATCCCAACGGTCAAAACAGGCCGCGCTCAGGCGATCCGGGTAGTTCTCATGCGGGCCGAGACCTAACCAGTTTACGCGTTCGGCAACCTGCGCCAGTTGGCAGCTGAGGCCGATACGTGCCGGGTGCGGCGTTCCGTTGGCGACATCGACATCCACCGTGATATGCATCTTGCCATGGCCGTCGATACGGTAGGACTTGCGGCTGATAAACAGCGTTTCGCCCTGATACAGCCAGGCGTGCGCGGTGGTAATCAGCACGCTTTCCGACAGGGATTCGGCTTCGCACAACACCCGCTGAGGTTCTGCGCGATAATGGCCGGCGGCTTTCCAGCGTTCGACCCAGGCGTTAGGGTCGATGCGCGTCACTTCGCTGACTCCAATGTCGTTATCCAGCGGCGCGCGGGTGAACTGGTCAATGAGCGGGCTTAACAGTTGCGCGTCGCCGCCCAGCCAGTATTGCGTCAGCAATCCTGATTGACGACAGAATTCCCAACGTTTATCGCTGACGGTCACCGCGAATGTATCGTCACTGACGGTGAGCTGTGGCACGGCGCTGGCGCGTGGGGGGAGCGTCAGGCTGAGTTTCTCTTCCAGCTTCCATTGCTGCCAGGCGCTGATATGCCCGGCGTCTGACCACGCGGTGGCCTGAGGTTGTTCCACGCGCACGGTCAGCCACAGCTGACCGGCGGTGTCCGGCATGGGGAGATCCGGCAGGGTAACCCGCTGACAACCCTGCGGGGCGATATCCAGCGTGACCTCGCCGGTGGCCAGCAGATTGCCGTCCTGGGCGAGAGACCAGTGCAGGATTTCGTTATCGCTGCGGCGGAACAGGTATTCGCTACGCACTTCAATCTGGCGTTCGTCGCCCGGCAACAGCGTAAACTGGAAAAACTGCTGCGCGTGTTTGGCTTCATACAGCGACGGATGCGGCGTGCGATCGGCAAATACCAGCCCGTCCATGCAGAACTGGCGGTCATTCGGCGTGTCGCCAAAATCGCCGCCGTAGGCTGACCACGGGTTGCCGTTGTCGTCATATTTTGTCAGCGACTGATCGACCCAATCCCAGACAAATCCACCCTGCAGACGCGGATACTGGCGGAATGCCTGCCAGTATTTGGCGTAACCCCCGAGACTGTTCCCCATCGCGTGGGCGTATTCGCAGAGGATCAGCGGGCGCTGCTCGCCGGGCATCGACAGCCATTTTTTGATAGACCATTTCGGTACCGCCGGGAAGGGTTGGTCCTGGTCAACGCGGGCATACATTGGGCAAATAATGTCGGTCGCAGCGGTATCCGCCCCGCCGCCTTCATACTGCACCGGGCGGGACGGGTCTTCGGATTTCAGCCAACGGTAGAGAGCGTCGTGATTTGCGCCGTGCCCGGATTCGTTGCCCAGTGACCAGATAATAATGCTCGGATGGTTGCGGTCGCGCTGCACCATGCGCGTCACGCGCTGGCTCATCGCCGGAAGCCAGGTGGGGTCATCGCTCAGGCGGTTCATCGGCACCATGCCGTGGGTTTCGATATTGGCTTCATCCACCACGTACAGGCCGTAGCGGTCGCACAGGGTGTACCACAACGGATGATTTGGATAATGCGAGCAGCGCACGGCGTTAAAGTTGTTTTGCTTCATCAGGACGATGTCCTGCACCATCGTTTCTTCATCCATCACCTGACCGTTTTGTGGGTGATGTTCATGACGGTTGGCGCCGCGGATCAGCAGCGGCTGCCCATTGAGCAACAGCAGACCGTTTTCAATGCTGACCTGGCGGAAGCCAACGTCGCAGGCTTCGGCTTCAATCAACGTGCCGTCGGCGGTATGTAGCAGCACTACCGCGCGGTACAGATTCGGGGTTTCAGCGCTCCACAGCGCCGGACGTTCAACGTTCAGGCGCAGAGTGGTGCGATCGGCATACGCGCCGCGCTCATCAATAATCTCCCTACCAAAAGGCGAAGTGGCTTCACCGGTCAGCGTATCGCCTTGCCACAGTTGCAGCGTCACACGTAAATCATCGCGCGGCTCGCCCGCCATTCTGACGTCGGCTTCCAGCACCGCGCGGCTGAAATCATCGTTAAAACGGGTGTGGATACGCAGGTCGCGGATCTGCGTGTCCGGCTTATGCAGCAGCGAGACGTCGCGGAAGATACCGCTCATGCGCCACATGTCCTGATCTTCCAGATAGCTGCCGTCGCTCCAGCGCAGCACCATCACCGTCAGACGGTTTTCGCCGTCGCTCAGGAAATCACTGAGATCAAACTCGGACGGCAGGCGGCTGTCCTGCCCGTAGCCGACCCAGCGGCCATTGCACCACAGATGAAACGCTGAGTTCACGCCGTCAAAAATAATGCGCGTCTGTCCCGTCTGTCGCCACGCGGCATCCACTTTGAATGTGAGCGAGTAACATCCTGTCGGATTCTCCGTTGGAACGTGCGGCGGATTGACCGGGAACGGGTAGGTAATGTTGGAGTAGATCGGCGCGTCGTAACCGTCCATTTGCCAGTTAGACGGTACGGTTACGCTATCGGCCTGCGGCAAATCGCCCGCAAGCCAGCTTTCCGGCACCGCTTCAGGTGAGGCAAACCAGGCAAACTTCCACTCACCGTTCAGCGACTGTAACTGTGCCGAATGGTGATTGTTACGGGCGTCCTGCGCAGAGCGCCAGCTGCAAAACGGCGGGTGCGCTTCAAGACGATTAAGCTGAGTGACGCCGGGGTTTTCCCAGTCGCGACGTGCCAGTACGGCGGCGAGTGAATCCGTGTTCAGGGTCATGGCAGTATCCTGTGTAAATTTGTTATCCGCTCACAATTTAACTGAACATACGAGGATTGAGATTATCCTGTAAAGGATGGGGTGGGTAATCAGTGAGCTGACTCACAGTAATTCAGCTCAGTAACAGCAGATGTGAGCGCTCGCTGTGGAGACGTTACAGCCGAGAAACCTGACGTGCCAGCTGCATCAGCGACTCCGCCAGTGCCTGCGGCGTTGCCTGTTGTCTGTTCGGGGGCAGCACCGTTTTACGCTCGACCAGCGTCACCGGCAGGAGTTGATTGCCGAGGCTCTCACCCTCCTGTGAAAGCTGCAGCAGTTTATCGACGCTGGTTTGCCCGAGCGTCGGAAAATCCTGCTTGATGGTCGTGAGTGGCGGGATATAACAGGAGCTGTCTTCGGTATCGTCGTAGCCAATCACCGAGATATCGGTCGCCACCCGCAGGCCGGACTCGCTGATGGCCCGCATCGCGCCCAGCGCCATTTGATCGTTGGCAACCAGCATGGCGGTCGGGATGACGCCGTCGTTCAGCATCTGCATGGTTTGTGTAAAGCCGGACATTGCGCTCCAGTCGCCTTCCAGTTCCGCGACGGGTTGCTGCTGATAGTGCGCCAGATACTTATGCCAGCCCGCATGCCGTAACCGCGCCGAGACTGAGCTGTGCGGTCCGGCCAGCAGGGCGATACGCTGATGCCCGTGCTGGATCAGGTGCTCAACGCCGAGGCGTGCGCCGTCATCATGGGAGAAAATCACGCTGTTAACCGGCGACTGGTCAGAGACGTCCAGAAATAGCACCGGCACCGTACCGCAGGCGGCGGCGACGGCAATTGCGTCGTCTTCATCCAGCGGATAGTTGATGATAAGCCCAGTCACCCGCTGGGAGAGCAGGTTATGCACCGCTGCTTTGCAGGCGTCTACGCCGCTACGCTCGACCATGGCGATCACCACGCTGGCCCCGGACTGGTCGGCACGGGATTTTATAGCCGCAACGATTTGCGAGGGCGCGTGCAGGGCAAGGTTCGCCGTCGCCACGCCAATCAATGGCGTTTGTTTACCGGCCAACTGCTGGGCAACGCGGTTGGGGATGTAATTGAGCTCCGCCATCGCGGCCTCAACTTTCTGACGGGTTTTGGCGGAAACGTGGCTGGCCTGATTCACGACGCGCGAGACGGTCTGGTAAGAGACACCTGCATGGTCTGCCACATCGTATAGCGTTACCGGTTTCACATTCTTCACCCTTCATTACGTTATCCACGCGCTATCATGCCACAGCACGTAGGGTTTTGGCGTATTTGTGGTTGGGTTCTGCGAGGCGCATTCCAGGGCCAGTGACGCGTGATAGCGGGCATGGCGTCTTTATGCTTAACATGATGGCAGAACGAGTAAAACAGTGAGGAAATCGTGAGCGACTCTGCGGCCCAGAACATTCTGTCTATCTACCGACGCCATGCTGATGCCTTTGCCAGCCAGCGTTCACGCACGCTGTTTGAAAAACCGTGGCTGGATAAGTTCATCGCGGTAATGGGCGGGAAGGGCAGTATTGTGGATATCGGCTGTGGGAACGGTCAGCCGATTGCCGGGTATTTTATCCGGCAAGGCTTTCACCTAACAGGAGTGGATGGTTCCGCGGCGATGCTGGCGCGCGCCCGGCAATCTTTTCCCGACCAGTGCTGGCTGGAGCAGGATATGCGTGAGCTCGCGCTTGATGGCACCTTTGATGGCCTGATTGCGTGGGACAGCTTTTTCCATTTACCCCAGCAGGACCAACACAGGATGTTCCCGATCTTTGACCAGCTCAGTCATCCCGGCAGCGCGCTGATGTTCACCAGCGGTACCGGAAACGGCATCGCAATGGGGCAATTTGAAGGTGAGCCGCTGTTTCATGCAAGCCTGGCGCCCGATGAGTACCGTGCATTGTTGTCCGCGCACGGCTTTGAGGTCATTGACGTGATCATGGAAGACCCACAGTGCACCGGGCATACGGTGTGGCTGGCGCAAAAAAGAGGCTGAGCCTGTTTACGCTGCGCCGCGGAAGGTCTTGCGCCATTCAGCCGGGCTGACGCCGAAGTGGGCTTTAAAATGCTGGCGCCAGGTGACCGGAGAGAGAAAACCGACCTGTTCAGCAATACGTTCGACGGGTAACGAACTGGACTCCAGCAGCTCCTGGCTGCGTCGCAGGCGCTCGGTAATAAGCCATTCAGCCACGCTTGACCCGGTGGCCTTCATAAAATGGCGGGTTAGGGTGCGACGGCTCATCATCACCCGCTGCGCCAGCGTGTCGAGGTTATGCTGCTCATGGAGGTGCTGGCGTAAATAATCGAGCAGGGTGTTAATGCGCTGATCCTGGGTATTTTTCGCCACCGGCTGCTCAATAAACTGCGCCTGTCCCCCTTCGCGGTGCGGTGGCACAATCATCCGTCGGGCAATCTGGTTCGCTACTGTGCTGCCAAAGTGCTGGCGAATGACGTACAAGCAGCAATCCAGTGCGGCGGCGGTACCTGCCGAGGTAATAATACCGTCGTCATCAACGTACAGGGCGTTGATATCCAGACGCGCCGCCGGGAAGCGCGTCTGAAAATCTTGCTCAAATTCCCAGTGCGTCGCGGCCCGCTTTCCGTCTAACAGGCCCGCGTAGCCGAGGACAAACGCGCCCAGACACAGCCCGACAATCTGTGCGCCGTTTTGCCGCGCGCAATTGAGGGCATTGAGCAGACCCTGCGGCGGGCGATGCCCGGTAGTGCCCCAGTAGGGGACCACCACAATATCGGCTGCCGTCACCGCCTCATAACCGTGAGAGGCGGTGACGGAGAAGCCATCCTGTGAAGAGACGATGCCGGGATTTTCGGCGCATATCTGCACCTCAAAGCGCTTTTTCGCCGCCATTTTGTCACTGAAAATTATGCACGGCACCGAAAAATGAAACGGGCTGAAATCTTCCACGGCGACAATGGCGACGGTAAGCGGGCGCATACGATTCCTCTGTTGGCATTAAAAGGTCAGGGTTTCCCCATCTTCCGGCACGTTGACGAATTGCGCAATCTGGTTGTCGAACGCATATTCTTTTAGCGCCGCGCGCGTCAGCAGGCAGTGGTTAATGGCCTCCATATGGGTCGCCACAATCTGCGCTTCAGGCAGCACAAAGTGGGTTTTTAGCACATCTTCCGCGCCCATAATGATCGGCCCAAAGCCGATGACGTGGGCAAAACCGGCGTTCAGTACCACGACATCAGGCTGGAAGGTCTGCATATTGGCCTCTACCTCATCGCGCCAGATAGTATCGCCAACCAGATACAGCGTTTTTTCTGCAGTATGCTGGAAGATAACTCCGCAGGCGTCACCCAGGCGTTCTGCCATTTGCGGCACGGCGTAGGCGCGATCCGACCCGTGCTGGCCGCCGGTTTTACGCAGGGTGATGTCCCCCAGCGCGGTATTTTCTGTCAATACGCTCAGTTGGGTGAACCCCTGTCCTCGCAGCACCTGCGCATCCTGATCATTTTGTACGTAGATCGGCTTGTCTTTCGGCACAACGCGCGCGGCAACCTCGTCCCAGTGATCTTCATGCAGATGGGTGACGATCAGCGCATCGACGTTAAGCAGGGTGTCGATGTCAACGGGCAGCTCCACGGTCGGATTGCGGATCTCTGCGCGCGCCGTTCCGGCAAAACCCGGATACGCACCTTTCGGGGCCAGCATTGGATCAACGAGGAAGGTCTTGCCGCCAAAGGTGATGTGCAGTGTGGCATTACGGATTTGCGTGATGTTCATGGTGTTTGCTCCACGTGTTGGGTCAGTGGTGTCATCCTGGAGTGTTGTCCAGAAGATGAATGTGGGCAAATGGGCGACTAGCGATGGGATTGGGCCAATCGCTGACCCTTATTGCTGGTGATATCATAATTAATTATTTTTCGGCTACTGCCGATAATCTGTAGTCGGTATATTTCTGCAGGACTGACAGAGACGTACTCAAAAAAACAGGGAGTATGACGAATGATTAAAGGCTTAAGTATTTTATTAACGACCATGGTTCTGACGGGATGTAGCGTTGATTTTTCTGATACGCTACCCGATTATACCGGCAGTGATGCGGCTTACATACGTGTTGAAAATACGTTGCAACCTACGCCGTACAGAATAGAAAAACAGATCCCTGCCGGGAACTGTTGGAAGTCAGAAAAAGCGTATGGAATAACATCGAAAGTTGCCATTGTTGGTATTAAAGTCAGAACCTCTAAGGCTGTTAATGGTATTGCGCCGCCTTCCGCTGATTTTGCGGCCAAAAGCTATCAGGAATATACCATCCAACCTGGGTTCACCTATAAAGTATGGTGGAAGCGGGAAGAGCGCAGCATGCATGGTATCGACCTGGGACAAACCTATTCAGGTTCGTTCCTTGCTAATAAAGGTCATACGTACGAAATTAGTAATGACAATAACGACGTTCGAATTGTTGATCTGAGTAAAGACACCTCTCCGGAAATGAAATCTTTACCGGAGTGCAACTACAATCGAGATCTGTTAGGGAAAAAACAGTATCTCTGACATGCGTAGTTGTGTACGGGCCGGATACAGGGCTTGCCCGTCATCCGGCAACGAGAGGCTACGAGCCACGGCCTGATGGCGCTTCGCTTATCAGGCCTATAGAGGAATCGTTATTTATATTAACCACGTTAACTCCTATAAGGTAACCCGATAATTCTCTCGTGTATTTTGATATAATAACAATGCAATCTTTCATTACTGGTGTTCTATTGATATTTCCGCAATAGCCTCATCGTTGGATGACCACTTATCACCTTCGTACAACTCGAATTATTGAGAGTGTTAGACTTAAAATAATCTGATTGTCCCTGCGTTACTACACTATTTTACCTGCGAATATATGAAACATATTGCAGTCAATAAAACAGATCGCTAACGGTGAAATAAGAATGCTATCATTCACCTCAGACGCGGCAGACAACTGCTGGCACACGCATTCACCCCGGAGCACCTGATGAACAACGACATTCCGCTAAAATATTATGATATCGCCGACGAGTACGCGACCGAGGCCGCAAAGCCGGTTAGCGACGCAGAACGCGACGCGCTGGCGCACTACTTCCAACAGCTGATCGTCCGTTTGATGAACAACGAAGAGATCGGCGAAGACGCGCAGCAGGAGATGGCAACCGTTGCCGGGATCGACGCACAGCGTATCGATGATATCGCCGAGTTCCTCAACCGCTGGGGCAACGAGTAGCCAAAGACGTGGCCGATGTTTTACACTGCGCGCAAATTTACGAGTATGACGTTTTAATCAGGCGGAAACAGCAATGAACGGAACAATCACAACGTGGTTTAAAGATAAAGGCTTTGGATTTATCAAAGATGAAAACGGCGATAACCGCTATTTTCATGTGATTAAGGTTGCTAATCCTGAGCTGATCAAGAAAGACGCGGCGGTGACCTTCGAGCCGACCACTAACAACAAAGGCCTGTCAGCCTATGCGGTGAAAGTGGTGCCCGACAGCAAATACATCTATATCGCGGGTGAGCGTCTGAAACTCACGGCGATCAAGTCCTGGGTGGTGTATAGCGAAGAAGTGCCGGTTGAAACCCGCATTGATAAAGAAAATGCGGTACTGTCCGTGGGCGCGCTGATGAACAGCATCAAGCCGAAGTCAGACGTCAAGCCTGGCGAAATGCGTTCGCTGAAAAAGCTGGCCATTACTACCTTCCAGGGTACGACGCTGATCTTCTCGGAAGATGAGATAGACATCGAAGAAACGGTAAAGCTGCTTAAAGTCTAAAGCGCTCCAGGCTGAACGTGTGCCGAAATTCTGCTCATTCTATGAGCGGGGTTTCGGTTTTTTTTTGCCTGCATGGTGGCAGGCGGACATTGTCTGAGCTATTAATTAGTATAAAAATGGAGTGATGGTTAACCTGTTGATTTTGATGATTTAAAATATGAATGGGTTTATTGCACCAATAATATCCAGGCAGCATATGTAAATAGCATTATAACTAAATTATAATTCGTTTACATCCGGTCGGCAGGCGAGGTTAAAATGCGATTAATTGTTATGTTGTTAAGCTTTGTCGTCACCACACAGCTCTGGGCGGGTGAACTTTCTAAACCTGCCGGTAAAGCCCTTTTAACGCTGTCCGGTAATATAGAAAATACAAATGAAGACGGGAAAGCCGTTTTTGATATTGCCAGCCTTGAGAAGCTGGGCATGGTCAGTTTCCAGACCACCTCGCCCTGGTATAATGGACGCACTACCTTTACGGGTATTCCACTGCAAAAGCTCATGGATTATGTTGGCGCGAAAGGTTCTGTGGTTAAGGTCACCGCGCTCAATGACTACACCACGATTATCCCACTCAGTGATTTCAAAAAATATAATGTTATCCTTGCTGTAAAAATCAACGAAAAATACATTCGCGTCCGTGATAAAGGTCCTTTATTCATTGTGTACCCCTATGACAGCATGCCTGAACTGAATAATCAGGTTTTTTATGCACGCTCAGCATGGCAGGTCAGCAGAATGAATATTGAGTAGGAGTTCAGAAGAACATCATGAACAGAATACTGGCGGGCATCATATTTTCTCTTTTTATATCTACCGGGTATATCTCTTACCTCGTGCATGAACGGCAACAAGAGTTACAGAAACTGACTCACTACACCGATTCATGGTCCGCTGCACAACTGGTATCAGAATACTACCGTTTTGAGTCATGGCTTGGTCTTTACACTATCGATGATTCTATGAACCTCGATGATGTACGTCTGCGCCTCGACATCATGCTCAGCCAGAATGATTTAATGAAAGAAGGTGAGTTGGGGCATTATATACAAAATAATGAAGCGCATGGTGAACTGGCTTTACAACTGGAAAACACACTTAACTATCTGGATGTTCATCTTGAGAAAATGAATCGTTCAGAGCTCCAGACATACTTGAAAAAAATGCATGCGCTGGATGCGCCGCTAGGCCGCCTTTCATCCGGTGCGCTAAATAAAGATGTTAACTCGATTAATAGTACAAACCTCAAAATTCAAGCGCTGTACTATATTTATTCAGCGATCTCAGTACTGCTGATCATACTGAGTGCGATACTGGGCGTGCTGATATTCTATCAGAACAGAAATATTTTGCAGGCGCATCTTCAGGTTAAGCGTCTTGCTGAAGAATTGCAGAAATCTAAAGAAAAACTGCAAATCCAGAATACAAAACTGGAATATGACGTCTACCATGATTCTCTTACCGAGATGAATAACCGACAGCTTTTTTGGGAAGATTTAAATAAAACCATCGAGACGGCAGAAAAGAATAATAGTTCTGTGACAGTGATGTTGTTTGATTTAGACCGATTCAAAGAGGTCAATGATACGTATGGTCATGATGTCGGTGATTCATTGTTACGTCAGATATCCCATCGCCTGGTTTCGATGAGCCTGACTTCAGATACGCTTTATCGCTTAGGTGGGGATGAGTTTGCGTTTCTCTCGACGGGTCTGACTGAGAGTCATGCTGTTTCTCGCGCGCAAAAAATATGTGAATTTATCAACCAGCCCTACACGATTTATAACACGATTATCAACATTACCACCTGCGTTGGCATTGTTATTTCCGAAACTGAACGCCGCTCCGACTATCTTTATAAATTTGCCGATCTCGCCCTATATGAAGCCAAAAAAGAAGGGTCTGGTAAGATAAAAGTCTTCCGGCAACGAATGTTAGATAAGTTGCAAGAAAGCAGAACCCTTGAGCATGATATGGCGATGGCAATAGCGAATAAAGAATTCGTGGTTTATTACCAGCCGATTGTAGATTCTTTCAGCAGGGAAATTTACAGCTATGAAGCCCTTATCCGCTGGATACACCCTCTTAAAGGCCTGTTGTCGCCGGATAGCTTTATTCCTGTTGCTGAAAAAACAGGAATGATTAATGAGATGGGGAAATCGGTGCTTGAAATGGCCTGCAGGGAAGCGGCTTCCTGGGCGGTTCCGGCTAAAATTTCAGTCAATGTCTCGCCTGTCCAGCTAAGCAGCAAAGCCTTTGCCGGAATAGTGTTGTCTATTCTGAAAGAAACAGGGCTTCCGGCTGACCGTCTTGAACTGGAAGTGACGGAATCCTCTCTCTTTACTGACAGCAATACGCCGATGAATACGCTTAACAGGCTCAGAGCCCTGGGCGTGAAAATCTCCATTGATGATTTTGGTACGGGATACTCTTCGCTTTCGCGGCTGAGCAGGCTTGCCTTCGACAAAATCAAAATAGACAAGTCCTTTGTGCATTCGATATCTACACAGGAAGACGCCCTTAACATCATCAAACTTATCACCGGTATGGCGAAATCTCTCAATATGAAGGCGGTTGCAGAAGGGGTTGAAACGCAGGAACAACTGGAAAGTCTTCAGGCTCTGGGCTGCGATTTCGCACAAGGCTATCTGTTTGGTAAACCTCAACCTGGTATTGATGGAAAAATCAGAAACGGTAAATCGCGAACGTCTCTGCTGGCAGATAACGACAACACATTGCGCAGTGAACGTGGCTCTTAATCAGAGGGGGAGGGGAAATGTGATCCATCTCACCTCCCGGCAACCAAAATCTCCTGCGACGCCACGCCGTCTTCGATCTGCTTCGCCACTTTTTGTAAGGCCGGAAGGTGTTTTTCCGCGGCCTGTTCGATGGTCATCGCACTGGCCATATACACCAGGTTCAGGCAGCCGATCACCCGCTGTTCGCTGCGGATTGGCACGGCGATAGAGGCGATTTTCTCCTCCTGATCCCAGCCGCGATAGTTCTGTCCAAAACCGTCTTTGCGCGCGCGGGTCAGGATGGCGTCCAGCTTCAGCGGTTCGCGCGCCAGCTGGAATTCTTCTCCCGGTCGCGATGCCAGTATTTCGATCAGCTCCTGACGTTCATTCTCCGGACAAAACGCCAGCCAGGTCAGGCCGGAGGCGGTTTTCAGCAACGGTAGACGACGCCCGACCATCGCCCGGTGAAATGACAGGCGGCTGAAGCGGTGGGTGGTTTCACGCACCACCATGGCATCGACGTCGAGCGTGGAAACGTCGGTCGGCCAGATGACCTCGCGCAGTAAATCCCCCAGCAGCGGCGCGGCCAGCGCGGAAATCCACTGCTCGTCACGAAATCCCTCGCTGAGCTGACGAACTTTGATGGTTAAGCGAAAGCTGTCATCGGACAGGCTGCGCCGGACGTAACCCTCATCCTGCAACGTTTCCAGCAGTCGTCTGACCGTGGTGCGGTGCAGGCCGCTCAGCTCTGCCAGCAGACCAACGCTGGCCCCACCGTCGAGCCGGTTTAACATATTTAATAACATTAACCCGCGGGTTAATCCGCGCACGGTTTTGTATTCGGTACTCTCGTCACTTTTCATATTCGTTGACAAATCTACAGATAAAACAACGTAGTGCACTAAGTGCACATCCAGGTATGTTTTGATTGTAGCGCAAAAACACCCTCCTATACTGACCGCACAATAAAAAATTATTCACATATTTTTAACAAAGCCAGGTGCGTCTCTCCAGAGGCTGCCATGACGTTTTGTCCGCGTAGTGAGGTTCTGAAATGACAACGATAAACCCGGATATCCAACCCGCTGTGCAACACACCGTGCAGGTGGCGATTGCCGGAGCCGGTCCGGTGGGGCTGATGATGGCGAACTATCTCGGCCAGATGGGCATTGAGGTGCTGGTGGTGGAGAAGCTCGATGCGCTGATCGACTATCCGCGCGCCATCGGCATTGACGATGAAGCGCTGCGCACCCTGCAGTCCGTCGGTCTGGTCGATAACGTGCTGCCGCACACCACGCCATGGCATGCGATGCGCTTTCTTACCCCCAAGGGCCGCTGCTTTGCTGATATCCAGCCAATGACCGACGAGTTTGGCTGGTCGCGCCGTAATGCGTTTATTCAGCCGCAGGTAGACGCGGTGATGCTGGAAGGGCTGTCGCGGTTTCCCAACGTGCGTTGCCTGTTCTCTCGCGAGCTGGAGGCGTTCAGTCAGAAGGATGGCGAAGTGACGCTGAACCTGAAGGCACCGGACGGTCAGCGTGAAACGGTGCAGGCCCAGTGGCTGGTGGCCTGCGATGGCGGCGGCAGCGTCGTCAGGCGCTCGCTG
Organism: Citrobacter sp. wls613; assembly: GCF_005281195.1. Lineage (NCBI taxonomy): Bacteria > Pseudomonadati > Pseudomonadota > Gammaproteobacteria > Enterobacterales > Enterobacteriaceae > Citrobacter > Citrobacter sp. wls613. The sequence continues at coordinate 178,277 of NZ_SZXN01000082.1, read as the reverse complement.
AATGTGCCATTCGAAGGTAAAACCGCGCCAAATCAGTGGATTGTGGTGGATATCGCCAATGATCCGCTCAGCACCCCACACGTGTATCTGTGCTGCGATCCGGTGCGTCCGTATGTCTCCGCCGCACTGCCGCACGCGGTGCGCCGCTTTGAATTTATGGTGATGCCGGGGGAAACCGAAGCGCAGCTTAGCGAGCCGCAGAATATGCGCCAGTTGCTGAGCAAAGTGTTGCCGAACCCGGACAACGTTGAGCTGATCCGCCAGCGCGTGTATACCCATAACGCCCGTCTGGCCGAACGTTTTCGTATTGACCGCGTGCTGCTGGCGGGCGATGCAGCACACATTATGCCGGTCTGGCAGGGGCAGGGGTACAACAGCGGCATGCGCGATGCCTTCAACCTAGCGTGGAAACTGGCGCTGGTCATTGAGGGCAAAGCCGGTGATGCGCTGCTGGACACCTACCAGCAGGAACGCCGCGATCACGCCAAAGCCATGATTGATTTGTCTGTGACTGCGGGTAATGTGCTGGCACCGCCGAAACGCTGGCATGGCGCGGTGCGTGACGGCATTTCCTGGCTGCTGAACTACATTCCGCCGGTCAAACGCTACTTCCTCGAAATGCGCTTCAAGCCGATGCCGCAATATCACGTCGGGGCGCTGGTGCGTGAAGGCGACGCGAAAGCCTCCCCGGTCGGCAAGATGTTTATTCAGCCAAAGGTGACGCTGGAAACGGGTGACGTGACGCTGCTCGACAACGTCATCGGGCCGAATTTTGCGGTGATTGGCTGGGGCTGTAATCCGCTGTGGGGTATGAGTGACGAGCAAATCCAGCTGTGGCGCGCGCTCGGCACGCGGTTTATCCAGGTGGTGCCGGACACGCAGATCAATACCTCACAGGATAACCACGACGGGGTTATCCGTATTGGTGATACGCAAAATCGCCTGCGCGCGTGGTTTGCCCAACATAACGCCGCGCTGGTGGTGATGCGTCCGGATCGCTTCGTTGCTGCGGTTGCCATTCCGCAAACCCTGGGCAGCACCTTGAATAAACTGGCGTCGGTGATGACGCTCACCCGCACTCATGTCGCGGTTCCTGTCGAAAAGGTCGCCTGATATGCACGCTTATCTTCACTGTCTTTCCCACTCGCCGCTGGTGGGCTATGTCGACCCGGCACAGGCCGTGCTCGACGAGGTCAACGGGGTGATCGCCAGCGCCCGTGCGCGCATTGCGGCGTTCGATCCCGAACTGGTGGTGCTGTTTGCCCCCGATCACTACAACGGTTTTTTCTACGATGTGATGCCGCCGTTTTGCTTAGGCATTGGCGCCACGGCGATCGGTGATTTTGGCAGCGCGGCGGGAGAACTGCCGGTGCCGGCGGATCTCGCGGAAGCCTGCGCCCACGCGGTGATGAAAAGCGGCATCGATCTTGCCGTGTCGTACAACATGCAGGTCGATCACGGCTTTGCTCAGCCGCTGGAGTTTTTGCTCGGCGGACTGGATAAGGTCCCGGTATTGCCGGTGTTTATTAACGGCGTCGCTACGCCGCTGCCGGGCTTCCAGCGCACTCGCCTGCTCGGCGAGGCGATTGGTCGGTTCACCAGCTCGCTGAATAAACGCGTGCTGTTTATAGGCTCCGGTGGGCTGTCGCACCAGCCGCCGGTGCCCGAGCTGGCGAAGGCCGACGCCCACATGCGCGACCGTCTGCTTGGCAGCGGTAAGCAGTTGCCAGAAAACGAACGCCAGCTACGCCAGCAGCGGGTGATCAGCGCCGCCGAAAAGTTTGTTGAAGATCAGAGCACGCTGCACCCGCTCAACCCCGTCTGGGATAACCGTTTTATGACTCTGCTTGAGCAGGGGCGTCTGGCGGAACTAGACGGCGTCAGCAACGAAGAGCTGTCCGCGATGGCGGGCAAATCGACGCACGAAGTGAAAACCTGGGTTGCCGCCTTCGCCGCTATTTCTGCTTTTGGTCACTGGCGCAGCGAAGGCCGTTACTACCGTCCGATCCCGGAGTGGATCGCCGGATTTGGCTCGCTGAGCGCCGCCACACAGAACTGAAATAGAACTGAAACAGAACTGAACATGCAGGAGAACATCATGACTTACCAACCGCAAACCGAAGCCGCCAGCAGCCGTTTTCTTGAGGTGCAGGAAGCTGGCGAAACCCTACGCGTACATGTCAATGACTGTGGGCAGGGCGAAGAGACCGTTGTGCTGCTGCACGGATCCGGCCCGGGCGCCACGGGCTGGGCCAACTTCAGCCGCAATATCGATCCGCTGGTTGAGGCCGGTTACCGGGTGATCCTGTTGGATTGCCCGGGCTGGGGGAAAAGCGATGGGATCGTTAACCGCGGGTCGCGATCAGATCTGAACGCCCGCATCCTGAAAAGTGTGGTCGATCAGCTGGATCTTCAGCAAGTCCACTTACTGGGCAACTCGATGGGCGGCCACAGCGCCGTGGCGTTCACCCTGAGCTGGCCGGAGCGCGTGGGCAAGCTGGTGCTGATGGGCGGTGGGACGGGCGGTATGAGCCTGTTTACGCCGATGCCAACTGAAGGCATCAAGCGCCTGAACCAGCTGTATCGCGAGCCGACCATCGAGAATCTGAAGTTGATGATGGACATCTTTGTGTTCGACACCAGCGACCTGACCGACGCGCTGTTTGAGGCACGACTCAATAACATGCTGTCGCGTCGCGATCACCTGGAAAACTTTGTCCAGAGCCTGGAAGCCAATCCAAAACAGTTCCCGGACTTTAGTCCGCGTCTGGCGGAGATCAAAGCCCAGACTCTGATTGTCTGGGGACGCAACGATCGCTTCGTGCCGATGGACGCCGGGCTGCGCCTGCTCGCCGGAATTGCGGGTTCAGAGCTGCACATTTACCGCGACTGCGGGCACTGGGCGCAGTGGGAACATGCGGACGCCTTTAATCAGCTGGTGCTGAACTTCCTCGCGCGACCTTAAGGAACGGAAATGACGAATCGTAATCTTGAACAGTTAGCCGCTGATTTACGCCAGGCACAGGAGCAGGGTGTCGCGATTGCCCCGCTGCGCGAATTGATTGGTGTGGACAACGCCGAGGCGGCCTACGCCATTCAGCACATCAACGTGCAGCACGACGTGGCGCAGGGGCGTCGCGTGGTTGGGCGCAAGGTGGGGCTGACGCACCCGAAAGTCCAGCAGCAACTGGGGGTCAGTCAGCCCGACTTCGGCACGCTGTTTGCCGACATGTGTTACGGCGATAACGACACCATCCCGTTTGAGCGCGTGCTGCAACCGCGGATTGAAGCGGAGATTGCGCTGGTGCTGAACCGCGACCTGCCTGCGACCGACACCACGTTTGATGAGCTGGTTAACGCCATCGAGTGGGTGCTGCCCGCACTGGAAGTGGTCGGCAGCCGTATTCGCGACTGGTCGATTCAATTTGTTGATACCGTGGCGGATAACGCCTCCTGCGGCGTGTACGTGGTTGGCGGCCCGGCGCAGCGCCCGGCGGGGTTAGATCTGAAAAACTGCACGATGAAAATGACGCGTAATAACGAGGAGGTTTCCAGCGGGCGCGGCAGCGAATGTCTGGGGCATCCGATCAACGCTGCCGTCT
>NZ_SZXN01000082.1:76336-174636 GCF_005281195.1 Citrobacter sp. wls613 | reverse complement strand
GCGCAAAATGGCCAGCCTCGGCGAGCCGCTACGCGCCGGAGACATCATTCTCACCGGGGCGTTAGGCCCGATGGTCGCGGTAAATGCGGGCGATCGTTTTGAGGCCCATATCGAGGGTATTGGTTCAGTCGCCGCCACGTTCTCTGCGGCGGTTACAAAAGGAAGTCAGTCATGAGTAAGCGTAAAGTTGCCATTATCGGCTCCGGTAATATCGGCACCGATTTGATGATTAAAATTCTGCGTCACGGCAAGCAGCTTGAGATGGCGGTGATGGTCGGTATCGACCCGGGATCCGACGGTCTGGCGCGCGCCAGACGCATGGGCGTCGCCACCACCCATGAAGGGGTAACGGGGCTGATGGCAATGCCGGAATTTGCCGATATCGACATCGTGTTTGACGCCACCAGCGCGGGTGCGCACGTGAAAAATGACGCCGCCTTACGCGCGGTTAAGCCGGGGATCCGCCTGATCGACCTGACGCCGGCGGCGATTGGCCCGTACTGCGTGCCGGTAGTGAATCTCGAGGCCAACGTGGATCGGCTGAACGTCAATATGGTGACCTGCGGCGGCCAGGCGACCATCCCGATGGTGGCGGCGGTGTCCCGCGTGGCGCGGGTGTATTACGCCGAGATTATCGCCTCTATTGCCAGCAAGTCCGCGGGACCGGGTACGCGCGCCAATATTGATGAATTTACCGAAACCACCTCGAAGGCGATTGAAGTGGTGGGCGGTGCCGAGAAAGGCAAAGCGATTATTGTGCTCAACCCAGCGGAGCCGCCGCTGATGATGCGCGACACGGTGTATGTGCTGAGCGAAGAGGCTTCTCAGGCAGAAATTGAGGCGTCGATTAACCAAATGGCAGCGGCGGTACACGCGTACGTGCCGGGCTACCGCCTGAAACAGCGCGTGCAGTTTGAGGTCATCCCACAGGATAAACCGGTGAATCTGCCAGGTATTGGCCAGTTCTCTGGCCTGAAAACTGCGGTGTATCTGGAAGTGGAAGGTGCGGCGCACTACCTGCCAGCCTACGCGGGCAATCTCGATATTATGACCTCCAGCGCGCTGGCGACCGCTGAAAAGATGGCACAGTCACTCGCGCGTCAGGCAGGAGAAGCAGCATGAACGGTAAAAAACTCTATATCTCTGACGTGACCTTGCGTGACGGCATGCACGCTATTCGTCATCAATATTCGCTGGAAAACGTCCGCCAAATCGCTAAAGCACTGGACGATGCGCGTGTCGATTCCATTGAGGTGGCGCACGGCGACGGGTTACAGGGCTCCAGCTTTAACTACGGCTTTGGCGCGCACAGCGATCTGGAATGGATTGAAGCGGCGGCGGACGTGGTGGAGCACGCCAAAATCGCCACGCTGTTGCTGCCGGGTATCGGCACGATTCATGACCTGAAAAACGCATACCAGGCCGGTGCGCGGGTGGTGCGCGTGGCGACCCACTGCACCGAAGCGGACGTGTCGGCCCAGCATATTCAGTATGCGCGCGAGCTGGGTATGGACACCGTCGGCTTTCTGATGATGAGCCACATGACCACGCCGGAGAAACTGGCGCAGCAGGCGAAGCTGATGGAAAACTACGGTGCGACCTGTATTTATGTGGTCGATTCCGGCGGGGCAATGAACATGACGGACATTCGCGATCGCTTCCGCGCCCTGAAAGCGGTGCTGAAGCCGGAAACGGAAACCGGGATGCATGCCCACCACAACCTGAGCCTCGGTGTGGCGAACTCCCTGGCCGCAGTGGAAGAGGGTTGTGACCGTATTGATGCCAGTCTGGCGGGCATGGGCGCAGGGGCGGGCAATGCGCCGCTGGAGGTGTTTATCGCCGCTGCGGATAAGCTCGGCTGGCAGCACGGCACCGACCTTTACGCGCTGATGGATGCCGCCGACGATTTAGTCCGTCCGCTGCAGGACCGCCCGGTGCGGGTGGATCGCGAAACGCTGGCGCTGGGTTATGCCGGGGTCTATTCCAGCTTCCTGCGTCATTGTGAAGTGGCGGCGGCGCGCTATGGTCTGAGCGCGGTGGATATTCTGGTTGAACTGGGCAAACGCCGAATGGTGGGCGGCCAGGAAGATATGATCGTCGACGTGGCGCTGGATCTGCGCAACAGCAAATAAAAATAATGACGCGGCTGGCAACGTATCAGCCGCGCTTCACCTGCATCGTGACCTCAGAGGTACACCTCATGACAACCCGTACCCCCGCATCCTCCTCCCGTCTGACGCTGACCGTCGGGCTGTGTTTTTTAGTCGCCCTGATGGAAGGGCTGGATTTACAGGCCGCCGGTATCGCTGCCGTCGGCATCGCCCAGGCTTTTGCGTTAGATAAAATGCAGATGGGCTGGATCTTCAGCGCCGGTATTCTGGGATTACTGCCCGGCGCGCTGGTGGGCGGTATGCTGGCTGACCGCTATGGGCGCAAGCGGATCCTTATTGGCTCCGTGGCGCTGTTTGGCCTGTTTTCGCTGGCGACGGCGATATCCTGGGATTTCTCGTCGCTGGTGTTTGCCCGCCTGATGACCGGTGTCGGGTTGGGGGCGGCGTTGCCGAACCTGATCGCGCTGACCTCCGAAGCCGCAGGCCCGCGCTTTCGCGGCACCGCGGTGAGCCTGATGTACTGCGGGGTGCCGATTGGCGCATCGCTGGCGGCGGCGCTGGGTTTTAGCGGTGTGGCCTCCGCCTGGCAAACTGTGTTCTGGGTTGGTGGGGTGATCCCGCTGCTGCTGGTGCCGTTGCTGATGCGTTGGCTACCGGAATCACATGTGTATGCCCAGCAAACGCAGGCCGCCGCCGCACCGTTGCGTGCGCTGTTTGCCCCTGCCACCGCGACCGCTACGTTGCTGCTGTGGCTGTGTTATTTCTTCACCCTGTTGGTGGTGTATATGCTGATCAACTGGCTGCCGATGCTGCTGGTTGAACAGGGCTTTCGTCCCTCACAGGCGGCGGGCGTGATGTTTGCCCTGCAAATCGGCGCGGCCAGCGGGACGTTAATCCTCGGTGCATTGATGGATAAACTGCGCCCGGTGGTGATGTCGCTACTGATTTACACTGGGATGCTGGCTTCACTGCTGGCGCTCGGTACGGTGTCGTCATTGAGCGGTATGCTGGTGGCCGGATTTGTCGCAGGGATGTTTGCCACCGGCGGCCAAAGCGTGCTGTATGCGCTGGCTCCGCTGTTTTACAGCACCCCCATCCGCGCCACCGGCGTAGGCACCGCGGTGGCCGTTGGGCGCCTCGGGGCGATGAGTGGTCCACTGTTGGCGGGGAAAATGCTGGCGCTGGGCACCGGAACGGTAGGCGTGATGGCGGCCTCCGCACCGGGTATTTTGCTGGCCGGGCTGGCGGTGTTTGTGCTGATGAGCCGTAAATCACAGATACAGGTTCAAGCCAGCGACTCCTGACCGTGCGCTCATCCGGACGTATGAGGTGTGACGCGCGGTTCCTACTTTCGGGGGAACGTCATTGGACGTCTCCGTTGCCAGAGTTGAATAAACCCTGATAGCGGAGGCGTTATGGCCTGGCGACCTTTTTTGTATCTTATTGTTAATCCTCGTCCTGTGTTGAGCGCCCGGCGCGGGCATCTGCGTCTGGTGCAGGGCTAACTTTGCATTGTGTTTACAAACGCGGTATAACAAACCTTATTTGGATGTTTAGATGTCCATACGTTTAGAAGGTCATATGCAAACAACACAACAAAATGCGCCACTGAAGCGCACAATGAAAACGCGTCACCTGATTATGCTCTCTTTAGGTGGCGTGATTGGCACAGGGTTATTCTTTAATACCGGGTACATCATCTCCACCACCGGGGCGGCGGGGACGCTGCTGGCCTATTTGATTGGCGCGCTGGTGGTCTGGCTAGTGATGCAATGTCTGGGTGAACTGTCGGTGGCGATGCCGGAAACCGGCGCGTTTCACGTTTATGCCGCGCGCTACCTCGGCCCGGCGACGGGTTACACCGTAGCCTGGCTCTACTGGCTGACCTGGACCGTGGCGCTTGGCTCCAGCTTTACCGCCGCTGGTTTCTGCATGCAGTACTGGTTCCCACAGGTGCCGGTGTGGATCTGGTGCGTGGTTTTCTGCGTCGTTATCTTTGGCCTGAACGTCATTTCTACGCGCTTTTTTGCCGAAGGGGAATTCTGGTTCTCGCTGGTAAAAGTCATCACCATCATCGCCTTTATTATCCTCGGCGGGGCGGCCATTTTTGGCTTTATCCCGATGCAGGATGGTTCACCCGCGCCGGGGCTGAGCAATCTCACCGCAGAAGGCTGGTTTCCACATGGCGGCCTGCCGATCCTGATGACCATGGTGGCGGTGAACTTTGCTTTCTCGGGAACCGAGCTTATCGGCATCGCGGCAGGCGAAACGGAAAACCCGCGCAAGGTGATTCCGGTGGCGATTCGTACCACTATCGCTCGACTGATTATTTTCTTTATTGGCACCGTGTTTGTGCTGGCGGCATTGATCCCGATGCAGCAGGCGGGAGTGGAGAAAAGCCCGTTTGTGCTGGTGTTTGAGAAGGTGGGGATTCCATATGCGGCGGATATTTTTAACGTCGTGATCCTGACGGCCATTCTTTCGGCTGCGAATTCAGGATTGTATGCTTCCGGGCGCATGCTGTGGTCGCTGTCGAATGAACGTACGCTGCCCGCCTGTTTTGCGCGGGTAACCAAAAACGGCGTGCCGTTGACAGCCATATCGGTCAGCATGCTCGGCGGCGTGCTGGCGCTGTTTTCCAGCGTGATCGCCCCGGATACGGTATTTGTGGCACTGTCGGCGATCTCCGGGTTTGCGGTGGTGGCGGTGTGGCTGAGCATCTGTGCTTCGCATTTTGTTTTTCGCCGCCGTCACTTACAGCAAGGAAAGGCTGTGAGTGAATTGTATTATCGTGCGCCGTGGTATCCGCTGGTTCCCGTATTGGGGTTTGTGCTGTGCCTGATGGCCTGTGTCGGCCTGGCCTTCGATCCCGCGCAGAGAATTGCGTTGTGGTGCGGGTTACCGTTTGTGGCGTTGTGCTATGGTGCTTATTTCCTTACTCAACCCCGTAAAGTAAAACAGGAGCCACACCATGTCGCAGAATAATCCGTTACGTACCCTTCTTGAGCAACAGGATTTCCTGTTGCTGGATGGTGCGATGGCGACGGAACTGGAGGCGCGCGGCTGTAACCTGGCCGATAGCCTGTGGTCAGCGAAAGTGCTGGTAGAAAACCCGCAGCTTATCCGCGAAGTCCATCTAGATTACTACCGGGCGGGTGCTCAATGTGCGATCACCGCCAGCTATCAGGCCACGCCGGCAGGTTTTGCCGCCCGAGGTCTGGATGAGGCGCAGTCGAAGGCACTGATTGGCAAAAGCGTAGAGCTGGCGCGTAAAGCGCGCGAGGCGTATCTGGCGGAAAACCCGCAGGCGGGTACATTGCTGGTGGCCGGGTCTGTGGGACCGTATGGCGCGTATCTGGCGGATGGCTCGGAATACCGTGGCGATTACGTGTGCAGCAAAGACGAGTTTCAGGCGTTTCACCGACCGCGCGTTGAAGCGCTGCTGGACGCCGGAGCTGACCTGTTAGCCTGCGAAACGCTGCCGAATTTTACTGAGATTAAGGCGCTGGCTGAACTGCTGGCGGAATACCCGCGTGCGCGTGCGTGGTTCTCGTTTACCCTACGTGACAGCGAACACCTGAGCGACGGCACGCCGCTGCGCGAAGTGGTGGCGTTACTGGCAAACTACCCGCAGGTGCTGGCTATTGGTATCAACTGCATTGCGCTGGAAAACACTACCGAGGCGTTGCAGCATTTACACGGCTTAACGGCGCTGCCGCTGGTGGTCTATCCCAACTCCGGCGAGCATTACGATGCGCAGAGCAAAACCTGGCACACTCACGGTGAAGCGTGTAAAACGCTGGCGGATTATTTACCCCAGTGGCGTGCGGCGGGCGCCCGGTTGATTGGCGGGTGCTGTCGCACCACGCCTGCGGATATTGCTGAATTGAACGTCCAGCGCTGAATTTGTGCCGGGTGGCGGCTGATGCCTTACCCGGCCTACAACGTGTGCCACCCGGCATCAATCACACGGTATCTGCTAACACAAACATGCCGTACGGGTGGATTTCGAGGTAATACTGCTCGCCAGCGTTTGGCTGTAAGCGCGTGGCGTTGACCTGCAATAGAATTTCCTGCCCGTGCCACTCTACCGTGACCTCATACTGTGGCCCCATATAGGCGACGTGCTGGATCACACAGCGCTGGCTCTCCTCGCCGCGATCGCTGAGCGTAATTGCCTCCGGACGCACGCCAACCGTACCTTCTCCCTGGGTGGCGAAATGCAGCGGCCTTGGCAGGCGATAACCGTAAATATCGACAAACGCCTCGCTGAACGCGGCCGGGAACAGGTTGGCATCGCCCATAAAGCTCGCCATAAAGCGCGAGGCGGGCTGGCGGTACAGATCCTGCGGTGAGCCGATCTGCATGATATGTCCCTTGTTCATCACCAGTACGGTGTCGGACACCGCGAAGGCTTCGCTCTGATCGTGGGTCACGTACAGCGAGGTAATATCAAACTGCTTTTGCAGTTCGCGGATCTTGTCACGCATGCTGCGTCGCAGGTTGGCGTCGAGGTTACTCAGCGGTTCATCAAATAACAGCACCTTCGGTTTGAGGATCAGCGCCCGGGCCAGCGCCACGCGCTGCTGCTGCCCGCCGGAGATCTGATCGACATAGCGGTCTTCGAATCCTTCCAGATCCACCATCGCCAGCGCCTCTTTCACCCGCGCTTTCAGTTCGCTGCGCGATACGCCGAGCATCTTCAGGCCGTAGCCGACGTTTTCACCCAACGACATATGTGGGAACAGGGCGTAAGACTGAAACACCATGCAGATATCGCGCTGCTGGATGGAACGATGGGTAACGTCTTCGCCATCAATATAAATCTGTCCTTCGCTCGGTTTTTCCAGTCCGGCAACCAGGCGCAAAATGGTGGTTTTGCCGCAGCCGGAAGGGCCAAGCAGCGTCACCATTTGCCCTTGCGGGATGGTGAGATTGATGTTGTCGATAACCGTGTTGCTGCCAAAACGTTTGGTTACGTTGCGCAGTTCAACGAAATTTTTCTGAGTCATAGTGCGCTCCATTACGCCGGGTTTTTGGCTTTTGAACGGGAGGTACGTGATTCACCGATCAGCCAGTCAAAGATGAAAATAATCGCCAGCATCACCACGATCAGGATCGAACCGTAGGCAATGGCCACGCCGTATTCACCGTCTTCCACGCGGTTCAGAATGTAGGCCGTTGCGACGCGGGTATCTGGCGTGACGAGGAACACAATGGCGCTGACGGTAGTAATGGCGCGCACAAAGCTGTAGATCAGTGCGGAGAGGATAGCCGGGCGTAGCAGCGGCAGCAGGATGTGCGTGATGGTTCGTAGCGAACCGGCACGCAGGCTGAGCGAGGCTTCATCCAGCGATTTATCGATTTGCCCTAAGCCCGCAATGCCTGCACGAATGCCGACCGGCACGTTACGCATCACCATTGAGATAATGACGATGGCCGCCGTCCCGGTGAGGTACACCGGGGCGCTGTTAAAGGCCAGAATATACGAGACACCCGCCACGGTGCCGGGAACGGCAAAGCACAGCATGGTGGTGAACTCGATAGTTTTTTTGCCTTTAAACTGCTGGCGCACCACAATCCAGGCGATCAGCAGCCCGAAGATGGCGGTGATCGGCGCGGCGATCCCGGCGTACAGCAGGGTGTCGAGTAGCGAAGGCCACGCGCCGTCGCTCATCCCCTGACCAAACAACTTGGTAAAGTTCGCCAGCGTCAGGGTGTAGTCCACGCCCCAGTTAACGGTGAAGCTGCCGTAGAAAATGCTGCCATACAGCAGGGCGTTAAAGGCGATCCATACCGCCAGCAGCGCGACTACGCTCCACACCAGCGTTACCGGCAGCGGCTGCACGTCGCCACGGTATGATTTACCGGAAACGGTGACGTACGAGCGTTTGCCGATCCACATGTACTGCACGCAGAACACCAGCAGGGAGAACAGCAGCAGGAACGCACCGAGCGTGCTGGCGGCCTGGTAATCGAGCTGTGAACCGGTGATGTAGAAGTAGATTTGTGTCGCCAGCACGTCAAAGTTACCGCCGAGTACCAGCGGGTTACTGAAGTCAGCCAGCGACTGCACAATGACAATCAAAAAGGCGTTTGCCAGCGCCGGTTTTAGCAGCGGGACAAACACGCCGTTAAAGGTCTGCCAGCGGCTGGCGCGCAGGGTGTACGACGCTTCTTCCAGCGACGGATGAATGGTTTTGATCGCCCCGTCGAGGATCATAAACGCCATCGGGGTGAAGGCCAGCACCTGCGCCAGCCAGATGCCGGTAAACCCGTACAGCCAGTTGGTGTTGGTTAAGCCAAACCAGTCCACCATTAATTCGGTAATGTAACCGGAACGGCCCATCATTAAGGTGACGCCAAGGCCGACGACAAACGGCGGCGTCACGATCGGCAGGATCGAGAAAATGCGGCCAATAATGGCGCTACGTCTGGCAATACGAGTGGTGTAAATCGCCAGCACCAGACCGAAGAAGGTACAGCCGACGCCGACGGCGATCGACAGCATAATGGAGTTGAGGATCACCTGAATGATATGCGCCTGCGACAGCACATTCATAAACGCCAGCGGGGCAAACTCTCCGGCGTCGTTGGTGAACATGGGAATGAAAATCGCGATGCTCGGCCAGACGATAAAAATCCCGATCAGCGCGACAATGGCGGTGAGCGATCCGATAACGAAACGGTCGCCACCCAGCCATTCTAGGCGGGTGAGCGCCAGCGTCATAATCGCGCCCAGCGCGACAAACAGTACGATGGTGGCATAGCCTAGGCCGCGTCCTTCAAGGGTGGCGCTGGCGACAATAAAGGCCATACAGAACAGCGACCAGCTCGCGTCGAGAGTGTGGCGGCTGCGCTGCTCGCGTTTGGCTTCCTGGAACGGACGTACCAGCAGCAGGCTCGGTAGCAGATACCACAACCAGCTAATATTGAAATGTGACCAGCTGTAGGCGGCGAGTATTTCCTCGCGCGTGGACTCCAGCAGTCCATAGTCCAGGCTCCAGCTTGGCAGCAGGGCAAACGCCAGCCAGCCGAGTAAAACCCAAAGGAATATCGCATCCCGTTTTTTCACGGGATGGAGTGCAAGTGTCTGTGACATAGCGGTTCCGGTGTTCAATCCTGATGTAGGCCGGATAAGCTTGTGCGCCATCCGGCATTCAGGGTGACGATCATTGCCGGATGCGGCGTTGCCTTATCCGGCCTACGTAACCTTATCCGAAGAAGGTCATCATGTTTTATTTACCCATCTTCACTTCGCTAACCCACTTATTGATCAACGCTTTACGAACATCGGTAGAACCATATTTATCCATGTCGTAATTGATAAGCTTCAGGTCGTCGAGCTTCAGGGAGTTCGGTGACGTCTCGGCGGTGGTGTTGGTCAGGATCTGATAGGATTTGCCTTTCTTCCATGCCAGTTCCTGGGCATCTTTTGACAGTACCCAGTCAACGAACAGTTTGGCGTTGTCGAGGTTACGCGCGCCTTTCAGGATGCTGACGCCGCCAATTTCATAGCCGGTGCCTTCGCACGGCGAAATCAGCTCCAGCGGGGCGCCTTGTTCTTTTTCCAGCGAGTAGTCGTGCAGGAAGCCAATGCCGATCGCCGTTTCGCCACGGGCAGCGTTACGTGCTGGGGCAATACCAGACTTGGTGTACTGAGAAACGTTGGCATTGAGTTGCTTCAGGTAATCAAAGGCCTGATCTTCCCCCCACAGTTGGGCGAAGGTTGCCAGCGCAGTGTAGGCGGTGCCGGAGCTTTGTGGGTCGGCAATCTGGATTTCGCCTTTGTATTCCGGTTTAGTCAGATCTTTCCAGCATTTTGGCACTGGTAGGTTTTTCTCTTTCAGGCGCTGGGTATTGACGCCAAAGCCCAGAATACCGACGTAAACGGCGGAGGAGAGGTTACCTTTCACTTTCGCCGGATCGCGGAATTTCTCCATGATTTCATCGAGTTTCGGTGATTTATACGGCTGCAGCAGGCCCATCTCTCCGGCCTGAGACTGCGGATCCAGCGTTCCACCGTACCAGACATCCGCCTGCGGGTTTTTCTTCTCGGCATCCACTTTCGCCAGCGTACTGCCGGAGCCGTTGCGAATAAATGAGGTCTTCACATCATATTTTTCACCGAAGGCTTTGGTTTCGGTTTCGCACATTTCGTTGGTGGCGCTGCAGTAGACCACCAGACGACCTTCAGCCTGGGCAACGCTGCTTAACGCCGCCAGCGCGAGGGTGGAAGCAATCAGGGTAGAGGTAAGCGTCAATTTCATTGTTTTATCCTTTGACTGAGAGAAGGGGTAATGCCTGCAATAAGCAGCGGCATCAGCAATAAACCCATAACGACAGCGGCAACCGAGAGCAAACTGAACATTCCCGACCAGCCATAACGTTCAATGACCAGCGACAGCGGCCAACCCGCCAGCGCGGCCCCGAGATAGGCAAACAGCCCGAGAAAACCGGTGATCGAACCTGCGGCTGCTTTGTGTCCGCATTCGACGGCGGCCAGACCAATCAACATCTGTGGGCCAAAAACAAAGAAGCCCACGCTAAAGAAACAGGCCGCCAGCAGCGCATAGTGGTGAACCGGTGCCAGCCATAGGGCGGCGACAGAGACCATCAGCCCGAGCGTGAACAGCAAGATCATCGGCGCGCGCTGACCGCTGAACAGCACATCTGATCCCCATCCGGCAAACAGCGCGCCGAGCAAGCCGCCGACTTCAAACAGCATCACCGTGGCGTTGGCGCTGAGCAGATTCACGCCGTGGCTTTCGGTCAGCCAGATGTTGCCCCAGTCGTTAAGCGCGATGCGGATCACATAGACCAGCACATATGACACGCCCAGCAGCCAGATCATCGGATTCTTCAGCATGGTGGTGCGTAACATTTGCCACAGCCCCATCGGCGGGCTTTGCTGCTGCTGGCGCAGTTCCAGCGGGTCCTGCCGCCATTCTCCAACCGTCGGTAATCCCTCTTCCTGGGGCGTGCCTTTCAGTTGCAGGGTGAGCCAGATCCCTAATGCCATGCTGATTATCCCCGGTGTCAGCATCGCTGCCTGCCAGCCCCACCAGTGGGCGGCGAAGGCGCTAATCAGCGGAATGATGGCTCCGCCGATGTTGATAGACATATTCCAGCAGCCCCACCAGAAACCGCGTTCGTTACGCGAATACCAGTGAGTCAGCAGGCGGGCGCAGGGGGGCCAGCCCCAGCCCTGGAAAAACCCGTTGAGCGTCCACACCACCAGCAGCAGCGTCAGTGATTCGCCAAAGGCGAACACCACGTTTAAGACGCCGGTGGCAAACAGGCCGATGCCCATAAACGCCCGCTGCCCGTGGCTGTCATGCCATAATCCGGCGGTGAACTTTGACAGGCCGTAGGTCAGATAAAACAGCGAACCCAGCAGGCCAATATCACTTTTATCCAGCCCCAGATCCGTTTGCAGCGCCGGGAGCACGTAGTTGACGCTTTTGCGCGTCAGGTAGAACGCGGCGTAGCCAATGACCATGCACATCAGTAGCCGGGGACGTAGCGCCCGGTAGCGTTGATCTGTTTCGCGTGATGCGCGTGCGTGCATGGCGGTCTCCATTTGTGCTGACTATAGGAAAGTGAAAGCAAAAGGGGATGAGAGAAAGTCCAGAGTGACTAAGACTTTTTCCTGGTTAATGATGGGTTTGTTGCAAATTTGTGGGCAGGTTAACAATTACCCGCGTACCGTTGTGCGACTCAAGCGTTAGCTCGCCACCCAGTGCGCTTACCCGTTCACGCATTCCCTGAATACCGAAACCGGGGATTTTTTCTGGCAGAATGCCCACGCCGTTGTCCTCAACGTGCAGAACCAGGCTGTGCTCCTGCTGGCGGAGCGTAATCGACACCTCGCTGGCGTCGGCATGTTTACAAACGTTATTGAGTAACTCCTGCAACAGGCGGTACAGCGTAAAGCGGACCGTTTCATTGTCTGGCGTATTTTCCAGCCGATAGTCAAACCGGCAGCGGATGCCCCGTTCGGCAAAGGCAAACTCATTCACCAGATGATGGAGCGCGTCTTGAAAGGACAGTTCATCGAGCGCGGGAGGACGCAGCTGGCGCAGCAACTGGCGGGTGGAGTGATGAATGCGCCGGGCAAGGTCATTGATCTGATTCGCTGCGTCCAGCGTTTGCTGTGGATCCTGTGCTCGCTTGACCAACTGAGAGTGGATTTGAATGGCGGTAATGTTTTGCCCAATTTCGTCGTGCAGCTCCCGCGCCAGACTCTTGCGCGTATTTTCTTCGCTGCGGATCAGTTGCTCAGTTAACGCCCGTCGTGCCGTCAGCTCGGCTTCCAGACGCTGGCGATAGTGGTGCAGGTTCTGCGCCAGATGCTGCTGGCGGCTGATAGCGATACCCAGGCCAATACCCAACAACGCCTGGGTAGCGAGAAAAATTTCCAGTTCCAGTAAATTGCTGAACCCCACACCGATTTGCCGTGCGATGGTGATCATCATGCTGCCAAGCAACCCGGATAATACGCCGCCCTGCCAGCCAAACTTCCATGCCATCACCACGTTGGGCAGAAACACTACGATCAGCAGCAGGCGCTCAATGTCTGGTGACAGCACCATCTGAGTGCCGATGCCGATAATAAAAAATAGACTGCACCAAATGATAAGCGAGGTGCGCAGCGGCGGATTACGGGTGTCCAGGCCGAGCAAATGATAGCGGTGCTGCTGGCGCAGAAATTCGTAAATCAAATAAACAAATGGCGTCAACAGCACGCCGCCGGTAAACGACGCCAGGCCAATTAACATCGCCGGGCTTTCGATAAAGGGCGACAGGAGGGCGGTATTGAGCAATGCGGTGACGGTGACGGCGGCCAGTAGCAGCGTTAAGCG
Source organism: Citrobacter sp. wls613 (assembly GCF_005281195.1). Classification (NCBI taxonomy): domain Bacteria; kingdom Pseudomonadati; phylum Pseudomonadota; class Gammaproteobacteria; order Enterobacterales; family Enterobacteriaceae; genus Citrobacter; species Citrobacter sp. wls613. The sequence goes on along the minus strand of NZ_SZXN01000082.1, from coordinate 161,660 downwards.
CTGCCAGTAGAGTGGGAAGCGGTGCCAGTAAGACTGGCCGATACTGGCCGGGATCAGGCTAATTAACGGTGCGGCCAGCAGAATATAACCATTTAATAATTGTTCGCTGTGTAGCCAGAACAGCATTAGCACCGGTGGTAGTACCAGCGCGGGCCAGTAGCGGCGTGACAGCAGGATCAAGAGTGCGAGATAGACGCCGTGCGGCAGAAATAGCGTTGCCTGCTGACCGTTTTGGGTCAGGTAAAATCCCAGCGTCCACAGCATCAGCCAGCCTGAGCCCCAGGCCAGCAGGATAAACAGGGAGATCACCCAATGGCGAGCCGAGCGCGACATCAGTGCCCCGTCAGTAGCTGATGGTCGAGCGCAAAATGCACCAGGTCAATAGTGCTGTGGCATTGCAGTTTACCCAGCACGTTGGCGCGGTGGACGTGGACCGTTTTGTGGCTGAGGTCGAGTTTGAAGGCGATCTCTTTCACGCTGTCGCCTTTGACCAGCAGATCAAACACTTCGCGCTCGCGTGGGGTGAGGACTTCCAGCACCTGGGCGGGTTGTTCGCCGCCGCGTAGCGCCCGCAATGCGTCAGCGCACAGGTAATGCCCACCCATGCCCACTGAACGTACCGCCTGTACCAGTTCCTCAGGCCCGCAGCGTTTGGTCAGATAGCCGCTGGCACCGGCATCCAGCGCGCTTTGCACAAACGTCGGCGCGTCATAAATGCTGAGAATTATGGCGCGAAAGTTGGGTTTCTGCGCCCGCAGCCGTTTTAACAGACTCAGACCATTTTCATCCGGCATAGCGATGTCCATCACCGCCACGCTGACGTCATCGCGCAGTAACGCAGGCCAGGCATCTGCCGCGCTGCTGTATTGACCGATGACGTTAAGGTCATCTTCAAGACTGAGTAATTGCGCAAAGCCGGAACGCACCACCACATGGTCATCCACCAGCACAACATGGATCATTTTCTTGCTCTCTTGTCTGACAATGGCGTCTATGATGCCTGCCCGCATTACGCTGGCAATCACCGGGATGCTGTTATGTAACGAATGTAACAAAATCGCAATAATTTGCAGGTGTTGTAGGCCGGATAAGGCGCTTGCGCCGCCATCCGGCAACAGTGCCTGATGGCGCTGCGCTTATCAGGCCTACGAATTCCATCTGTCATGAGCGAAATAGCTAACTATTGCCGCTTTTTTTCTAAAAACGCTTTGTTCTTAGCCAGAATTTTTAATTCCTTTATCAAAGTGTGCCGTAACGAAATACTGCCCCACATAACAAGACAGGGGAGCAGACAATCATGGCTATATCATCGCGTAATACACTCCTTGCCGTACTGGCAGTGGTTGCATTTCAGGCGCAGGCGGTGAACGTCACCGTCGCGTATCAGACCTCCGCTGAACCGGCCAAAGTGGCGCAGGCGGATAACACATTTGCTAAAGAGAGCGGGGCCACCGTTGACTGGCGTAAGTTCGACAGCGGGGCGAGCATCGTCCGGGCGCTGGCGTCTGGCGACGTACAGATTGGCAATCTTGGCTCCAGCCCGTTGGCGGTTGCGGCCAGCCAACAGGTACCGATTGAGGTGTTCCTGCTGGCGTCCAAACTCGGTAACTCCGAGGCGCTGGTGGTGAAGAAAAGCATCAACAAACCTGAGGATTTGATCGGTAAACGTATTGCCGTGCCGTTTATCTCCACCACCCATTACAGCCTGCTGGCCGCGTTAAAACACTGGGGCATCAAGCCCGGTCAGGTGGAGATTGTGAACCTGCAGCCGCCAGCGATTATTGCCGCCTGGCAGCGCGGGGATATTGACGGCGCCTACGTCTGGGCACCGGCGGTGAACGCGCTGGAAAAAGACGGCAAGGTGTTAACCGACTCGGAGAAAGTAGGTGAGTGGGGCGCGCCGACGTTGGACGTGTGGGTCGTGCGCAAAGATTTTGCCGAGCAGCATCCTGAGGTGGTGAAGGCCTTTGCCAAAAGCGCGATTGATGCCCAACAGCCCTATATTACTGATCCCGATGAATGGCTAAAGCAGCCGGACAACATCAGCAAGCTGTCGCGCTTAAGCGGCGTGCCGGAAGCGGATATTCCGGGACTGGTAAAAGGTAACACCTACCTGACACCGCAGCAGCAAACCGCCGAGCTGACCGGACCGGTGAATAAAGCGATTATCGACACCGCGCAGTTCCTCAAAGAGCAGGGCAAAGTGCCCGCTGTGGCGACGGATTACAGTCAGTACGTTACCGATCGCTTCGTGCAATAAGGGGGCGCTGATGCTGCAAATCTCTCATCTTGCCGCCCGCTATGACGGAAAGCCGGTGCTGGACGACATCAACCTGACGCTCGACGGCGGTGAACTGCTGGTGGTGCTCGGGCCTTCCGGCTGCGGCAAAACCACGCTTCTGAATCTGATTGCCGGGTTTGTGCCGTATCAGCACGGCAGCATCGTGCTGGCGGGTAAAAAAGTGACAGGCCCGGGGGCCGAGCGCGGCGTGGTGTTCCAGAACGAAGGCTTGCTGCCGTGGCGTAACGTGCAGGATAACGTCGGATTAGGCCTGCAACTGGCCGGTGTAGAGAAGTTACAGCGTCAACGCATTGCGCAGGACATGCTGAAGAAGGTTGGGCTGGAAGGCGCGGAAAAGCGCTTTATCTGGCAGCTTTCCGGTGGTCAGCGTCAGCGCGTCGGCATTGCCCGGGCGCTGGCGGCAAATCCGCAACTGTTGCTGTTGGATGAACCTTTTGGCGCGCTGGATGCTTTTACCCGCGAGCAGATGCAAACCCTGCTGTTGACGCTGTGGCAGGAGACCGGCAAACAGGTGCTGCTGATTACCCACGATATCGAAGAGGCGGTGTTTATGGCGACCGAACTGGTGCTGTTGTCTCCGGGACCGGGCCGGGTGCTGGAACGCTTACCGCTAAATTTCGCCCGCCGCTTTGTGACCGGGGAGCCGAGTCGCAGCATTAAATCCGATCCGCAGTTTATTGCCATGCGTGAATACGTGCTAGGCCGCGTTTTCGCGCAACGGGAGGCGTTCTCATGAGCGTGGTGATTAACGACAAACCCCGTCCGCGTGCGTTGCGCTGGCGCTGGCCGCTTTCACGTCAGATGACGTTAAGTGTTGGCACATTGGGCGTGTTTCTGGTGGTGTGGTGGGCAGTGGCGGCACTGCAATTCATCAGCCCGCTGTTTTTACCGCCGCCGGGGCAGGTACTGCAAAAACTTATCGTCATTGCCGGACCGCAGGGCTTTATGGATGCCACGCTGTGGCAGCATCTGGCCGCCAGCCTGACGCGTATCGTCATTGCTCTGCTGGCCGCGGTGCTGCTCGGCGTGCCGGTGGGGATCGCGATGGGGCTGAGTCCGACGGTACGCGGGATCGTCGATCCGATCATCGAACTGTATCGTCCGGTACCGCCGCTGGCCTATTTGCCACTGATGGTTATTTGGTTTGGCATCGGCGAAACCTCGAAGATCCTGCTGATCTATCTGGCGATTTTTGCCCCTGTGGCGATGTCTGCGCTGGCGGGCGTCAAAAGTGTGCAGCAGGTGCGGGTGCGGGCCGCTCAGTCGCTGGGGGCCAGCCGCGCACAGGTATTGTGGTTTGTGATTTTACCGGGTGCTTTGCCGGAAATTCTTACCGGGCTGCGGATTGGACTGGGTGTGGGGTGGTCGACATTAGTGGCGGCGGAGCTGATTGCCGCGACGCGAGGTCTGGGGTTTATGGTGCAGTCAGCGGGTGAGTTTTTGGCAACGGATGTGGTGCTGGCGGGAATTATGGTGATTGCCGTGATCGCCTTTATTTTAGAATTGGGTTTGCGTGCGCTTCAGCGCCGTCTGACGCCCTGGCATGGAGAAGTACAATGAGTGAACGTCTGAGCATTATCCCGCTGGGGCCCTATATAGGTGCGCAGGTCACCGGGGCGGATTTGACGCGACCGCTGAGCGATAACCAGTTTGAACAGTTGTACCACGCGGTACTTCGTCATCAGGTGGTGTTCCTGCGCGAGCAGGCGATCACACCACAGCAGCAGCGGGCGCTGGCGTTGCGTTTTGGCGACTTGCATATCCATCCGGTTTACCCGCATGCGCAGGGCGTTGAGGAGATCATCGTCCTCGATACCCACAACGACAATCCGCCGGATAACGACAACTGGCACACCGATGTAACCTTTATTGAGACGCCACCTGCCGGGGCGATTCTGGCGGCAAAAGAGCTGCCATCAACAGGTGGCGATACGCTGTGGACCAGCGGCATTGCCGCTTTTGAAGCGCTTTCAGAACCTTTCCGCCAATTGCTGAGCGGCCTGCGGGCCGAACATGATTTCCGTAAATCGTTTCAGGAGTTCAAATACCGTAATACCGAAGAAGAGCATCAGCGTTGGCTGGAGGCGGTGGCAAAGCACCCACCGTTGCTGCATCCGGTAGTGCGAACGCATCCGGTGAGCGGCAAACAGGCGCTGTTTGTGAATGAAGGGTTCACGACACGAATTGTCGATGTGACGGAAAAAGAGAGTGAGGCGCTGCTCGGATTTCTGTTTGCCCACATCACCAAACCGGAGTTTCAGGTACGCTGGCGCTGGCAGCCTGACGATGTGGCGATTTGGGATAACCGCGTGACGCAGCATTATGCCAATGCAGACTACCTGCCGCAGCGGCGCATTATGCACCGGGCGACGATTCTCGGAGACAAACCTTACTATCGTGCGAGCTAACGTGCCCGATGGCGCTTTGCCCACCGGGCCCCGGCGTGCAGGCCGGACAGGGCGAAGCCGCCATCCGGCAACACCGCGTCATTAACGCAGAATTTTTTTCTCAGCCAGATCCAGGGCAAAGTAACTGAAGATCAGATCCGCGCCTGCGCGTTTGATCGAGCCTAAACTTTCCAGCACGACTTTCTCTTCATCTATTGCCCCTGCCAGGGCAGCGAATTTGATCATCGCGTATTCGCCGCTGACCTGGTAGGCGCCAATCGGCAGTTCGGTGCGTTCGCGAATATCACGTAGAATATCCAGGTATGCACCGGCCGGTTTCACCATCAGGCAGTCTGCACCCTGGGCTTCGTCCAGAAGTGATTCGCGAATGGCTTCACGACGGTTCATCGGGTTCATCTGGTAGGTTTTACGATCGCCTTTCAGCGCGGTGCCCGCGGCTTCGCGGAATGGGCCGTAGAAGGAGGAGGCGAACTTGGTGGAGTAGGACATGATCGCGGTATCAGTGAAGCCCGCGGCGTCCAGCGCCTGGCGAATAGCCTGCACCTGACCGTCCATGGCGGCGGACGGTGCGATAAAGTCGGCACCCGCCGCGGCGGCAACCACTGCCTGTTTACCGAGGTTCGCGAGGGTTAAATCGTTATCTACGCCGTGGTCACACAATACGCCGCAGTGACCGTGCGAAGTATATTCGCAGAAGCAAGTGTCGGACATGACGATCATCTCCGGCACGGTTTGCTTGCAAATGCGTGACATGCGCGCCACCAGTCCGTCTTCTTTCCAGGCATCGCTGCCGGTGTCATCGGTATGGTGGGAAATACCAAAGGTCATCACCGAGCGGATACCGGCGTTGGCAATGCGTTCGATTTCGCGTGCCAGATGTTTCTCTGGAATGCGCATCACGCCGGGCATGGCCTCGATGGCTTTGTAATCGTCGAGTTCTTCTTCAACAAAGATCGGCAACACCAGGTCATTTAAGCTGAGTGTTGTCTCTTCAAACATGGCGCGCAGCGCAGGGGATTTGCGCAGGCGGCGAGGGCGTTGGATTAGGTCTGTCATGGTATGCCTGATGTTTGTGGAATCGAAGGCCGTAGTATACCTCAACCTGTGTGTGGGTGTTTTACGAAAGTTGGCCTTATGCGAGTGACACCCGCGTACCGTATTTTTAAAAGTTTAATATGCGCTATTTATACTTTATTGAATTTATCATTTTTAATATCAATAGGTTTTGCTGTGGGTTTGATTTTGTTTAATCGTTAATTAAATACCTTTCATTGTGCGTGTGTTTATTTGCTGTCCTTGTGGTTTTGTTTTTAATTATCATTGTATTGTATGGTTTAATTTATTAATTTCTCCATAATTTACTGAAAGTAAAGGGTTTATGCTTTTTTTGTTTGTATTTCGTTTATTGTCCGCATTCGGACTTAAAGTAAAGAATAATTGAACCTTTTATCTATGACGCCGCATAATCTTTCGGCGAAACATAATATGTTTACTATGCATTAATAATTGATGGATCAACTATATTACGTCCCTGAGGAGGGATGACAAATGCACACTTGGAAAAAGAAACTCGTAGTCTCACAATTAGCATTAGCCTGCACATTGGCAATCACTTCTCAGGCGAATGCTTCAACTGATATCTCTGGAACTACCTATACCACGTTCAATCATTACAATGATGCTTCCTACAGCGATGGTGTTTACTATGATGGATATGTTGGCTGGAATAACTACGACACGGATAGTATTTATAACGGTGATATTTACCCAGTAATTAATAACTCCACCGTTAATGGTGTCATTTCGACTTACTATCTGGATGATGGTCTTTCGACTAACAGTAATACCAATAGTCTGACGATTAAAAACAGCACTATTCACGGTATGGTAACGTCCGAATGTATGACGACGGATTGTACTAACCGTAGTGGTACCGATTATTACTACGATCGTCTGGCGATGAGCGTTATCAACTCAACTATCGATGACAATTACGAACATTATACCTACAACGGTAGCTATAATGACGCAGTTGATTCACACGTTGTAGATGTTTACAACCTGGGTACGGCTATCACTCTGGATCAAGAAGTTGATCTGTCTATCTCCGCCAACTCTCACGTAGCGGGTATTACCCTGACTCAGGGTTATGAGTGGCAGGACATTGACGATAACACCGTCAGCACCGGCGTAAACAGCAGCGAAGTGTTTAACAACACCATCGCGGTTACCGATTCCACCCTGACCTCGGGTTCATGGTCTGATGAAGGAACATCCGGCTGGTTTGGCAACACCAGCAATGCGAGCGACTACAATGGTAACGGTTGGAACGCTAATGATGTAGCATTAGCGGTTATTGCAAATCCAAATGCAGATAACGCGATGCAGACCACTGCCACGTTTAATAATTCTACGCTGATGGGTGACGTGCTGTTCTCTAGCAACTTTGATGAGAACTTCTTCCCGAACGGCGCAGATACTTACCGTGATACTGATGCCGACCTGGATACCAACGGTTGGGATGGTACTGACCGTCTGGATCTGACCCTGAACAACGGCAGCAAGTGGGTTGGTGCGGCAATGTCCGTACACCAGGTGGATTCCGATGGTGATGGTGTTTATGACAGCTACTCTGCGGGCACTGAAGCTACCGCTACGCTGATCGACATCACCGCCAACAGCCTGTGGCCTGATTCAACCTACGGTGTCGATAGTGACACGACCTCTTATGACGAAAATGGTCATGTGGTTGGCAACTCTGTCTACCAGAGCGGTCTGTTTAACGTCACGCTGAACGGCGCTTCACAGTGGGATACCACTAAAACTTCTCTGATTGATACTCTGAGCATCAACAGCGGTTCCGTTGTGAACGTGGGTGATTCTACGCTGATTTCTGACACCATCTCTCTGACCGGTGCTTCAGCACTGAACATCAACGAAGATGGGCATGTTGCGACGGATACGCTGTCTATTGACAACAGTACCGTAACGATTGCTGATGATGTTGCTGCTGGCTGGAGTGTAGGTAGTGCTGCGCTGTATGCCAATACCATTAACGTTACCAACAACGGTGTTCTGGATGTCGGCAACAGCACGGGCGATGCACTGCAAGTTGATACACTGAACCTGACCAGTTACACCGACGCTTACAACAATGTCAATGCCGGTGTTTTCGACATCAACAGCACCAACTATGTACTGAATGCTGATCTGACTAACGATCGCACCAACGATACGACCCAGTCTAACTACGGTTATGGCGTGATCGCGATGAACTCTGATGGTCATCTGACTATCAACGGTAACGGCGATTCCGACACATCAGGCGATCAGTCTGAAGTTGATAACGACGGTGACCACGTCGCAGCGGCAACCGGTAACTATAAAGTTCGCATCGATAATGCAACTGGCGCTGGTTCTGTTGCTGATTACAAAGGCAACGAGCTGATCTACGTTAACGACACCAACAGCACTGCCATCTTCTCTGCGGCAAACAAAGCTGACCTGGGTGCTTACACTTATCAGGCGCAGCAGCAGGGTAACACCGTTGTTCTGCAGCAGATGGAACTGACGGATTACGCGAACATGGCGCTGAGCATCCCGTCTGCAAATACCAACATCTGGAACCTGCAACAGGATACTGTCGGTACGCGTCTGACCAATGCACGTCACGGTCTGGCGGATAACGGTGGCGCGTGGGTGAGCTACTTCGGCGGCAGCTTCAACGGTGACAACGGCACCATTAACTACGATCAGGACGTTAACGGCATCATGGTCGGCCTTGATACCAAAGTTGACGGTAACAATGCACAGTGGATTGTCGGTGCCGCAGCGGGCTTTGCGAAAGGTGACGTAAGCGATAACAGCGGACAGGTGGATCAGGATAGCCAGACTGCCTATATCTACTCTTCTGCTCGCTTCGCAAACAACCTCTTTATTGATGGTTCTTTGAACTACTCTCATTTCAACAACGATCTGTCTGCTAACATGAGCAACGGTCAGTACGTTGACGGTAGCAGTGCTTCTGATGCCTGGGGCTTCGGTCTGAAACTGGGTTATGACCTGAAACTGGGTGACGCAGGTTACGTGACGCCTTACGGTAGCGTATCCGGTCTGTTCCAGTCTGGTGATGACTATAAGCTGAGCAACGACATGAAAGTTGACGGTCAGTCTTATGACAGCATGCGTTATGAACTGGGTGTTGATGCCGGTTATACCTTCGCTTACAGCGATGACCAGGCGCTGACTCCGTACTTCAAACTGGCGTACGTTTATGACGATGCGGGTAACGATGCTAACGTCAACGGTGATTCCATCGACAATGGTACAGAAGGTTCTGCGGTACGTGTTGGACTGGGTACTCAGTTCAGCTTTACCAAAAACTTCAGCGCATATACCGATGCCAGCTACCTCGGCGGTGGTGATGTCGATCAAGACTGGTCTGCGAATGCAGGCGTTAAATATACCTGGTAAGAATTCCTATTAGAGGACTCGGTATTTTAATCCCAATAAGCCCGTCAAGGATTTGACGGGCTTTTATGCAAGGAATGCGTAAATGTTATCTGTAGATAAGCCTTTTCTGGAATTTGGTAAGCTGGATAAATGTTTGTCGAAATATGGCGAGCGTTTTGAATATGAAAATGAAAAACAAATAATATATTCCAGTGATGTAAATAAAAACGACACTTTTGTTATTTTAAAGGGGGTTGTCTCGCTGAGGCGAGGAGAAACCATACTGGTTGGCATTACACAGGCACCGTTTATTATGGGACTTGCTGATGGTGTGATGAAAACAGATATTCAATATAGATTAATAACAGAAGGTTACTGTACGGGTTATTATCTGCCTGCGTCCCAAACGATTAATATTATTGAACAATGTCAGCTATGGCGCGAGGCCTTTAGCTGGTTAGCATGGCAGCACTGCATGCTTGAATTACGCGACCTGCAATTAATTGGCAATAACTCCTATGAGCAAATCCGTGCCACGCTGATATCCATGATGAAATGGGATGAGTTACTGCGTTCTCGTATTGGCGTTATGAACTATATCCACCAACGTACACGTATTTCACGCTCTGTCGTCGCAGAGGTTCTCGCAGCACTGCGTAAAGGCGGCTACATTGAAATGAATAAAGGCAAACTGGTGAATATTAACCGTTTGCCTTTTGAGTACTAAATCAGGATGCGGGGATAACCTGGGGTTTGTTTCCGCTCAACTCACTCACCAGATCGTTGATACCATCGCTCATATTGGTAAATCGGGTCAGCGGAGAACGGGTGACCACAATAAAGGCCCCTACGTTTTTCTGCGGGATCATCGCCATATAGGTAATGAATCCACCACCCCCACCGGTTTTTTGAATAATCCCCGGGCGGCCATTTTTCGGTGCCATATAGACCCAGCCCAGGCCCAGCGCATCGGCTTTGCCTGGCACGTCCATGCCAATTACTTTGGTTAACTGTGTACGCTGATAAATCAGCGTCTGCATCCGGTCAGCCTGCTGGCTGCGCTGATAAAAGTCTGAAGAGAGATACTGCTGCATCCAGCGCATCATATCGCCAGGCGTCGAATAGACGCCGCCGCTGCCCATAGCCGCCAGCGTATTGTTACACGGGCTGGCCCCTTTTTCGGCGACCATCAGGCGCTTGCACTGATCGGGTGAAGGCGTAAACGTGGTGTCTTTCATCCCGAGCGGTCGGGTAATTTTCTCTTCAAACAGCTGTTGATAAGGCTTACCGGACGCGGCTGCCAGCGCATCGGCCAGTAGATCGAACGCCAGATTCGAGTAGGAGGCCTGCGATCCGGGAGCAGCTTTCAGCGTGGCGGTAGAGAGGTAACTCCAGCGCTGCTCGCGCGTTGGCCAGACAAATACCGGGCGTTTTGCCGCACCGCCTGGCTGCTCGCGGGGTAGGGCGCTGGTATGAGTCGCCAGATTCACCAGCGTGATCGGCGTTCCCTGCCAGGTCGGGACTCGTGCACCGGGCGGTGCATATTTACTCAATGGATCGTTCAGTTTTACCGTGCCCTGATCGAGTAATTTGACCAGCATTTCACTGGTCATCAATTTGGTAATTGAGGCGATGCGGATCACCGAATCCAGCTGCGGATGAACATTATTGCCAGGGCGTGTTTCGCCAAAACTGCGAAATACACGCTGATTACCGTCAATGACCACGAGCGCCATTCCCGTCGCCCCGCTGCCGTAGAAGATATGATCGGCGTAACGATCGACGATATCAGAGGCGAAGACCGGATCGGTGATAGGCTGTGCCGCCTGGACAGATGTCAATGACGCCGCACACAGCGCGGCAGAAAAAAGCAGACTACGTTTCAACGGTGGTGTCCATGAGTTAGGGGTAGTAAAAAAGGATGACGTGCGTATGCGTATTTATACTACTCATCGGCATATTGCAAAGTGCTATTACGCCAATCATAGTGTGAAAAACGTAACGATGAGTAAACGTTACCTTTTCCCCCGGAGTGGATGTTCGCTTTTGTGATCTCACGCTGCGATAATCTGAATATGCCGGAACGCTGTCAGGTATGAAAACCATAGAAACAATTCTTCAGGGCCGGTAGCGAACTAAGCGCGTCGGTTCTGGTCACAATTGTCGGTTTCAGCATGTGTTTATTGGGCGTTAGCCGTCTTGCCATCGTTTGCACGCTGGCAAATGCACAGCAGTCGTCATAACGATAAGAAGTTAGCAGGAGAGCACTATGTTTACGTCTTTTTTCCCAAAGCCGGGACCGTTCTTTATTTCGGCATTTATTTGGGCACTGGTCGCCGTTGTATTCTGGCAGGCAGGTGGGGGAGCCTGGGTTGCACATATCACCGGCGCATCGGGTGATGTGCCTATCAGCGCCGCCCGGTTCTGGTCGCTGGATTATCTGATTTTTTATGCATATTACCTTCTCTGCGTCGGCCTGTTCGCCGCGTTCTGGTTTATCTACTGTCCACACCGTTGGCAGTATTGGTCCATATTGGGCACGTCGCTGATTATCTTTGTGACCTGGTTTCTGGTTGAAGTCGGGGTTGCCGTCAACGCCTGGTATGCGCCGTTCTATGACCTGATTCAAACCGCACTGAGCGCTCCTCATAAGGTGAAGATTGAACAGTTCTATCATGAAGTGGGGATCTTCCTTGGCATCGCGCTGATTGCCGTGGTAATTGGGGTGATGAACAATTTCTTCGTCAGCCATTACGTGTTCCGCTGGCGTACCGCGATGAACGAACATTATATGGCGCACTGGCAGCATCTGCGTCATATCGAAGGCGCCGCGCAGCGTGTGCAGGAAGACACCATGCGCTTCGCCTCTACGCTGGAAGATATGGGCGTCAGTTTTATCAATGCGATTATGACGCTGATTGCCTTCTTACCGGTGCTGGTCACGCTGTCTGCGCATGTCCCTGATCTGCCGATTGTTGGCCATGTTCCCTATGGTCTGGTGATTGCTGCCATTGTCTGGTCGTTGATGGGCACCGGCTTGCTGGCGGTGGTGGGGATCAAACTCCCGGGTCTGGAGTTTAAAAACCAGCGCGTGGAAGCTGCTTACCGTAAAGAACTGGTCTACGGCGAAGATGATGCTAATCGCGCAACGCCGCCGACCGTGCGCGAGCTGTTTCACGCGGTGCGTCAGAACTATTTCCGCCTCTATTTTCACTATATGTACTTTAATATCGCCCGTATTCTTTACCTGCAGGTGGATAACGTTTTCGGTTTGTTCCTGCTGTTTCCGTCAATTGTTGCCGGTACGATTACGCTCGGTCTGATGACGCAAATCACCAACGTGTTTGGTCAGGTGCGCGGATCGTTCCAGTATCTGATTAACTCCTGGACGACGTTAGTGGAATTAATGTCTATCTATAAGCGTCTGCGCAGCTTCGAACGTGAGCTGGATGGTCAGGATATTCAGGCCGTAACCCATACGCTTAGCTAACAAAAGGAGATGTTATGTCGACGGTTTCCCGTCTTTACCCCTGGTCTTGTCTGGCGGCGTTGGTGCTGGTGGGATGCAGTAGCCAGTCTTCGCAGCCGTTAAAAAAAGGGGAGAAAGCCGTCGATGTGGCGAGCGTGGTCCGTCAGAAGATGCCGGCCAGCGTGAAGGACAGAGACGCCTGGGCGCAGGATCTGGCCAGGACGTTTGAAAGCCAGAAGCTGGCACCGACGGTTGAGAATGTCTGTTCGGTGCTGGCGGTAGCGCAGCAGGAGTCTAACTATCAGGCGGACCCGGCGGTACCGGGCTTAAATAAAATAGCCTGGAAAGAGATCGACCGCCGCGCTGAGCGCATGCATATTCCGCTGTTTGTGGTGCACACCGCGCTGAAGATTAACTCGCCGACCGGGAAAACCTACAGCGAGCGTCTGGATTCGGTAAAAACGGAAAAGCAGCTTAGCGCTATTTTTGATGATTTTATCAATATGGTGCCGATGGGGCAGACGCTATTCGGTTCGCTTAATCCGGTGCATACAGGCGGTCCGATGCAGGTCAGCATCGCGTTTGCTGAACAACACGCTTCAGGCTATCCGTGGAAAATGGCGGGGACGGTACGTCAGGAAGTCTTCACCCGTCGTGGTGGGCTGTGGTTCGGGACCTATCATTTGCTGAATTACCCGGCGAACTATAGTGCGCCTATCTTCCGTTTCGCTGATTTTAATGCGGGCTGGTACGCCAGTCGTAATGCGGCTTTCCAGAACGCGGTGACTAAGGCCAGCGGCGTGAAACTGGCGTTGGACGGTGATTTGATTCGCTACGACAGCAACGATCCGGGCAAAACAGAGCTGGCGGTACGTAAGCTGGCCGGGAAGCTGGACATGAGCGAGAGTGATATCCATCGGCAGTTGCAAAAAGGTGACAGCCTCGCGTTTGAAGAGACCGCGTTGTACAAGAACGTGTATAAGCTAGCGGAAGCGAAAACGGGCAAAACCTTACCCCGCGAAATGCTGCCGGGTATTCAGCTCGAAAGTCCAAAGATTACCCGTAATCTGACCACCGCGTGGTTTGCGAAACGGGTGGATGAGCGACGGGCAAAATGTATGGGTCAGTCATCTTTGTGATGGCGTTGGCGCCAGTGCAACACGGCTGCGATGGTGCCAAGAATCAGACCGCCGACCAGGAAGGGAATCAAACCAAAAATTGTTCCTACGCCCAACCCGATCTCGATGTGCGGGCGTCCGCTCTCCTGCATTTGCAGTTGCATTAGCTGTTCATAAATACCGGGTGCGTGAGCCAGTAGGGTTAATACCTGCGCCCCGACCCAAAAGCAAAACAGCACAAAGACGGCATAGACAATGTTGCCGGTCAGCGAGGAGGGATCCCGATGCTTGCCCTTAAACGGGAATTTTGAGAGCGTAAAATCAGCCATAAAGACCTCCAGCAACAACCTGCTTTTCTTGACGTAATGCCAGTAACTGACAGTGAGTCTGACAGGTGATCGGGATTGTCAATATCAGAATGATGGTAATTTCAGCCAGGGATTATTCCTGGATTTCGTTTTTTTGCCTGTCGTCACAAATATGTAACCTTAAGTGAAATTAGATTACATCTAAGAAATTCTGCCTACGCCACAGACCGCCAGAGAGAAATGTGCGAGGATGCGTCTTTATAACGTTGTGATCCCCGGAGCTGTTATGAACCTGCCTGTAAAACTTCGCCGCGACTGGCACTACTACGCGTTTGCTATTGGGCTTATCTTTATTCTCAACGGGGTGGTGGGATTACTGGGATTTGAAGCGAAGGGGTGGCAAACCTATGCGGTGGGGCTGGTTACCTGGGTGATTAGCTTTTGGCTTGCCGGATTGATTATCCGCCGCCGCGCGGAAGATGACGAAACGCAGGATGCCCAATAGCTATCGGGCACCCTGGCGGGGGGTTACATACTGGTTTTCAGCGCGCTGTTTGCCGCGTGACGCTCCAGCGCCAGTTCGATCAGACGGGTGATCAAATCGGTATAACCTAAGCCGCTCGCCTGCCACAGTTTTGGATACATACTGATATTGGTGAAGCCCGGTAGCGTGTTGATCTCGTTGATCACCACGTCATTTTCCGCGGTTAAGAACACATCTACGCGTGCCATGCCAGCGCAACCCAGCGTCTGGTAAGCCTGGATCGCTATCTCGCGGATCTTGTCGTTAATCTCCGGCGCAATGGCCGCCGGGACCACAACTTTGGCACCGTTATCGTCAATGTACTTGGTGTCATAGGCGTAAAAATCGCTGTTCAGAACGATCTCGCCACAGGTGCTGGCCTGCGGATGATCGTTCCCCAGCACCGCGCATTCGATCTCACGACCAACGACCCCTTGTTCCACCACCACTTTATGGTCGAACTCAAATGCCAGCGCCACGGCCTGGTGATATTGAGCTTCGTTGGTGACTTTGCTGACCCCAACGGACGAGCCCTGATTAGCCGGCTTGACGAACAGCGGCAGGCCCAGGCGCGATTCAACCTCTGCGAAGCTGATGCTATTACGATTAGCGCGGGTGAGCGTAATAAAGGGGGCAATGTTTAATCCGGCGTCGCGCAGCAGACGTTTAGTCACGTCTTTATCCATGCATGCCGCTGAGCCCAGCACGTCGGAACCGACGAACGGGAGATTTGCCACGCGCAGCATACCTTGCAGGGAACCATCTTCGCCCAACGTACCGTGCACAATCGGGAAAATAACATCGACGGTTTGCAGCGGCTGACCGTTGTGCGCATCAATCAACTGGTGTTCTTGTTTTCCCGGTACCTGCGCCAGGCTGGTTGCCGAAGGACGCAGCGCAATACGCGCCGGGTCGTTGGCATTAAGTAGATAGTTGCTGGCATCGCTGACGTGCCATTGCCCTTCTTTATCAATACCTAACAGCACAACATCAAAGCGAGTCTTGTCGATGGCATCGACAATATTTTTTGCCGATTGCAATGACACTTCATGTTCTGCTGATTTACCACCAAATACGATTCCTACCCGCAACTTTGCCATCTTAAAAACCCATTCCATGAATGCAAAGCACATACATTACCACGACAAAACGCAGGATTCCTCGGCTTCTGGCAGAATGTTTTCGTGCGTCGCCAGGGAAAGGAAACTCACAAATCTGCGCTGGAGCCTCAAAGCATATTCCCCTGCAATAAATAGGGGTTATGTGTGATGAATATCACAAATATGATGAGCGGGGAGATAAAATACTAAACTGTGAGGTATCGCACCTCTGGGCCCTTGTCCGGACACGTAATTTGTTAAGCTGCTCGCAGTTTTCAGCTACTTATCGTTATGAGTCCCTATGGAATCCTGGAGAGTTAACCTTATTTCCGTTTGGTTCGGGTGCTTTTTTACCGGACTGGCGATCAGCCAAATCCTGCCTTTTTTACCGCTCTATGTTTCCCAGCTTGGGGTGACCTCGCATGAAGCGCTGTCGATGTGGTCCGGGTTAACGTTTAGCGTCACCTTTCTGATTTCCGCCATTGTTTCGCCGATGTGGGGCAGTTTAGCCGATCGTAAAGGGCGTAAGCTGATGCTGCTGCGCGCCTCGCTGGGGATGGCGATTGCGATTTTATTGCAGGCCTTTGCCACTAATGTCTGGCAGCTTTTCCTGCTGCGTGGTGTGATGGGATTAACGTCGGGATACATCCCCAATGCGATGGCGTTAGTGGCGTCGCAGGTTCCGCGTGAGCGCAGCGGTTGGGCGCTAAGTACGCTCTCTACGGCACAGATTAGCGGGGTGATTGGTGGGCCGCTGATGGGCGGTTTTATTGCCGACCATGTGGGCTTGCGCGCGGTATTTTGTATTACCGCCGGGCTGCTGGTGGTCAGTTTCATGGTCACGCTATTCTTCATTAAAGAGGGTGTGCGCCCAACGATTAAAAAAAGTGAACGCTTAAGCGGCAAGGCTGTGTTCGCCTCGCTGCCTTATCCGGCGCTGGTGATCAGCCTGTTTTTTACTACCCTGGTTATCCAGTTGTGCAACGGATCAATCGGTCCCATTCTGGCACTGTTTATTAAATCGATGGTGCCAGACAGCGGCAATATTGCCTTTCTCAGCGGGCTGATTGCCTCGGTGCCTGGCATATCGGCGCTGATTTCAGCCCCCCGGTTGGGCAAATTAGGCGATCGGGTGGGAACTGAACGGATCCTCATGGCGACGCTTATCTTTGCCGTGGTGCTGTTTTTCGCCATGTCCTGGGTCACAACGCCGTTGCAGTTGGGGGTATTGCGTTTCCTGCTAGGCTTTGCCGATGGCGCAATGCTTCCTGCCGTGCAAACGCTACTGGTGAAATACTCCAGCGACCAGGTAACCGGGCGTATTTTTGGCTATAACCAGTCGTTTATGTATCTGGGCAACGTCGCCGGACCGTTAATGGGAGCCACCGTGTCGGCCATGGCGGGTTTTCGCTGGGTGTTTATCGCGACCGCGAGCATTGTGCTGATCAACATTTGGCAACTGGCTGTCGCGTTACGACGTCGGCGTCGCACGCGCTGAATGGCGAATAAACCCCGTTGGCTGTCAGCGGGGTTTATCCATAAGTTTGTATTATATTACTGGGTGATTATTAAGCTTCTCACCCTTTTATATTGAATAATTCTGTCGTAATTCCCAATTCATCTTATTTTGCGGTGTGATTGTTTTCGCAAAACGTTTTATTTCTGCTAAAAATACAACTTTCATCCTCTAGGCAGTTGGGAGCCATAATGCTACCGTGACCCATATTTTGTTAAGGGAATACACAAATGAAAAATCTCGTCACTGAGTTGTTACTTAAGCTCGCCCAAAAAGAAGAAGAGTCACAGGACCTCGCCGCTCAGGTAGAAACCTTAGAGCGCGTTATCATGGAAATGCTGCATACGATGGCGACGCATGAGCAGCAAACACTGATTCGTCATATTGAGGGCGCGCTGGCAGGCGTAAGCCGCATGCCAGCCTGTTTAACAACCTTGCATGACGTCGGCGAGAGGGTACCCAAAGCGTATTGAGGTTTGCGTAGCGCCTCACGACGTTGAATCATCATAAAAGTGTCACATCAAATACTTATAGTCGCTTTGTTTTAATTTTACCGTATTTATACATGGAGAAAATAAAGTGAAACAAAGCGCACTCGCTATTGCCCTGTTACCTTTGCTGTTTACCCCGGTTATTTATGCAGAATCATCTGCTGTGCCGGTTATGGATAATCGCGCCGCTCAGGGGGATATCACCACGCCGGGTGGCGCTCGCCGATTAGCCGGCGATCAAACGGCCGCTCTGCGTGATTCACTGATTAATAAACCGGCTAAAAATATTATTTTGCTGATCGGCGATGGTATGGGTGACTCAGAAATTACTGCAGCGCGAAATTATGCCGAAGGCGCGGGCGGCTTTTTTAAAGGGATTGATGCGCTACCCCTGACTGGACAATACACCCACTATTCGCTGGATAAGAAAACGGGTAAACCCGATTACGTGACAGATTCAGCGGCTTCGGCAACGGCGTGGACCACCGGGGTGAAATCCTATAATGGTGCGCTGGGCGTTGATATCCATGAAAAAGATCACGCCACGATTCTGGAAATGGCAAAAGCCGTAGGTCTGGCTACCGGCAACGTTTCTACAGCTGAATTACAGGATGCCACTCCGGCTGCGCTGGTTGCGCATGTGACGTCACGTAAATGCTACGGTCCGAGCGTGACCCGTGAAAAATGCCCGACTAATGCGCTGGAAAACGGCGGTAAAGGGTCAATCACTGAACAATTGTTGAATGCCCGTGCCGACGTCACGCTGGGGGGCGGGGCAAAAACGTTTGCTGAAACCGCTGCTGCGGGTGAATGGCAGGGCAAGACGCTGCGTAAGCAGGCGCAGATGCGCGGCTATCAGTTGGTGAGCGACGCAACATCGCTTGCGGCAATCACTGACGCCAGTCAGGATAAACCGCTGCTGGGGTTGTTCTCTGAAGGTAATATGCCGGTGCGTTGGGAAGGACCAAAAGCCTCGTATCATGGCAACATTGATAAGCCGGCTGTGACCTGTACGCCAAATGCCAAACGCAACGACACGGTGCCTACGCTGGCACAGATGACGGATAAAGCGATTGAGCTGTTAAGCAAAAATGAAAAAGGCTTCTTCCTGCAGGTGGAAGGCGCGTCAATCGATAAACAGGATCATGCTGCTAACCCGTGCGGGCAGATTGGCGAAACGGTTGATCTGGACGAAGCCGTACAGCGCGCGCTGGCCTTTGCGAAGAAAGACGGTAATACGCTGGTGGTGGTAACCGCCGATCACGCGCATGCCAGCCAGATAGTGGCGCCAGATACCAAAGCGCCGGGCCTGACTCAGGCGCTGAACACCAAAGATGGCGCGGTGATGGTCATCAGCTACGGCAACTCTGAAGAAGAATCTCAGGAGCATACGGGCAGCCAACTGCGTATTGCTGCCTATGGGCCGCATGCGGCGAATGTGGTTGGCCTGACCGACCAGACCGATTTGTTCTACACCATGAAATCGGCCTTAGGGCTGAAATAAGTACACGCCCGGCGGCATTACTTTTGCTGTCGGGTGGTTTTTTTATCGTTAGCAGCCAGACTTATCTGTGTCTCGTCGTTCAGAAAAGGAAGGTGCTATGAAAATATCATTAGTCATGACGTTGCTTTTTGGTCTGCTTTTTTTAGCGACTGTTGGCGCCGCCGAGAAAACGCTAACCCCGCAACAACAACGAATGACCACCTGTAACCAGCAGGCCACTGCGCAGACCTTAAAAGGGGATGCGCGTAAGAGCTATATGAGTGATTGCCTGAAAAACAGTAAATCGGCCCCCGAGGAAAAAAGCCTGACGCCACAGCAACAGAAGATGCGTGAATGTAATGTTCAGGCAACGGAACAGTCGCTGAAAGGTGATGATCGCAATAAATTTATGAGTGCCTGCCTGAAAAAAGCAGCGTAATTGCGTAGTACATAAGGGTGAGCAGCGAAATTCGCTCACCCGAAATATCATACTCCCGCGCACGTCCTCCTTTCTATAATTTGGGAAATTTGTTTCAGAATGTTCCTAAATACGATGAATGATGAAAGTTTCTATCAAAAAAAGGTCGTCCCAAATGAAGCGGTTTTATCGCTTCATCAAAATGACCATCAGCGCTCCGGACTGCGATTTGCCCGACGGATCAGGCTGCCGCGCGCGGTGGGATTGGGCGGGATGTTTTTCCCTATCGCGTCGGTCCTGGTGTCTCAGCCGATCACCGGAGGCTGGTGGCTTTTATTGGTAGGATGGGCTTTTGTCTGGCCGCATCTGGCATGGCAGTTGGCGGGCAAAGCAGATGACCCGATGCATAGCGAATTCACCAACTTAAAAGCCGATGCGATTCTGACCGGAATGTGGATAGGGCTGATGGGGGTAAACCTGCTACCGTCGACGGCCCTACTGATGATTATCTGTATCAACCTGATGGGCGCAGGGGGAATACGGTTATTCATCGCCGGTCTGGTGTTGACGATTGTCTCATGTCTGGTCACCCTGCAACTGACGGACATCCCCGTGGTGTTTAGCAGTACGCAACTGAGTGTGATGTTGTCGCTGCCGGTGTTGGTGTTGTATCCGCTGCTGTTTGCGTGGGTGAGCTATAAGACGGTCATCAAACTGGCTGAGCACAAGCGTCGGTTGCAGGTGATGAGCACGCGAGATGGTATGACCGGTGTGTATAACCGACGTCATTGGGAGCTTTTGCTGCGCAATGAATTTGATAACTGCCGCCGTTATCAGCGCGACGCCACGTTACTGATTATCGATATCGACCACTTCAAAAGTATTAACGATACCTGGGGCCATGACGTTGGCGATGAGGCTATTGTCGCGCTAACGCGTCAGTTGCAGATGACGCTGCGCGGCAGCGATGTCATAGGGCGTTTTGGTGGCGATGAATTTGCTGTGATTATGTGCGGTACCCCGGCGAGCAGCGCCATCGCCGCCATGTCTCGTGTCCACGAACGACTCAGCCTATTGCGATTGTCCTGTGCTCCGCAGGTTGCTCTGCGTATCAGCGTCGGCGTCGCACCGCTGACTTCAGAAACGGAACACTATCGAGAATGGCTGAAATCGGCGGATATGGCGCTTTATAAAGCAAAGAATTCCGGACGTAACCGCACTGAAGCGGCGGCCTGACGTCCGGTTGCCCACTCAGGATTTGCTTAGTTTTTCCGACTGTTCCATGCACTTAACCATCGCTTCAATGACTGAAGAACGGAAACCACGGGCCTCCAGAACGCGCACGGCCTCAATGGTTGTTCCACCTGGTGAGCACACCATATCCTTCAGTTCTCCAGGATGTTTTCCTGTTTCGAGAACCATTTTTGCTGACCCCATCACCGCCTGTGCGGCGAATTTATACGCCTGCGCGCGGGGCATGCCGCCCTGGACGGCCGCATCAGCCATCGCTTCAATAAACATAAACACGTAGGCCGGCGCAGAACCGCTGACGCCGACGACCGGGTGAATCATCGATTCCGCAATCACTTCAGCTTCGCCAAAGCAGCGGAAAATATTTAATACGTCAGCCGTATCTTCCGGCGTCACCAGCGCGTTTGGCGTTACGGAGGTCATGCCCGCATTAACCAGCGACGGTGTGTTGGGCATCGCGCGGATAATTTTACGGTCATGACCCAGCGCGCGGGCAAGCTGATCGAGCGTGACGCCAGCGGCAATAGAGACGACCAGTGAATCTTTGTTCAGGCTGGAGGTGATTTCGCTCAGCACTTTAACCATGATGCCGGGTTTCACAGCACCAAAGACAATATCGGCAATTTGGGCGACTTCCTGCGCCGACTGCGCGGCGTTGATGCCGTACTGGTCGTGTAATGCGGCGACTTTATCAGGAGAGGGGGTATAGACCCAGATTTGTCCGGGGAGAACCTGACCACTGGCGATCATGCCTCCAAGAATGGCTTTGCCCATATTGCCGCAGCCGATAAAACCAATTTTCTTGTCCATCTTGTCACTCCCTATGCGTGATATTCATTGTTTTATACCCGTCATACTTTTGAATTACTTAGGGTATACCTGGGAAAGTTAAGCTTAGCGCGGAATGGATATGTTCAGAAGGAGAAACAGCACTTTGCCGGAAAGTAAAAGCACGAGACAATGTGAGATTGCACAGGAACCAGGAGGTGTTATGACAATATGGGTGGATGCGGATGCGTGTCCGAATGTGATTAAAGATATTTTGTACCGGGCTTCAGAGCGTATGCAGATGCCGCTGATTTTGGTCGCCAACCAGAGTTTGCGCGTGCCGCCTTCGCGTTTTATCCGTACATTACGTGTTCCTGCCGGGTTTGATGTTGCCGATAACGAGATTGTGCGCCAGTGTAGCGCAGGCGATTTGGTGGTAACGGCGGATATACCGCTGGCTTCTGAAGTGATTGAAAAAGGGGCCGCGGCGCTGAATCCTCGTGGCGAACGCTATACCGAAGCCACCATCCGCGAACGTCTGATGATGCGTGATTTTATGGATACACTCCGTGCCAGTGGGATCCAGACCGGAGGTCCGGACACGCTTTCACCGCGCGACCGACAGCATTTTGCTGCTGAACTGGATAAGTGGTGGCTGGAAGTTCAGCGTAGAAAATAACGACTGTAATTTATTTTTTACACTTTCATCATTGTGAAATCTTGTTATAGTGAGAATTAATGGGCTTTTTAGTCTGTAGTGGAACTTATTCTTTACGTTTTTGTGATGTACTAGTTTGATGGTATGATTATAACTTTAACAGCATCAGATCCCGCTTGTGGGCGGCTCTCTGGGGAATTTCTTCGATGACGCAACCTCTTTTTCTTGTTGGCCCGCGGGGGTGTGGTAAGACGACAACCGGTATGGCGCTGGCGAAAGCTATCGACTTCCAGTTTGTTGATACCGATCGCTGGTTGCAATCACATGTGCAAATGACCGTTGCCGAAATCGTTGAAAGAGAGGGGTGGGAAGGATTTCGCGCTCAGGAGACGACCGCTTTGCAGGCCGTGACCGGCCCCTCAACGGTTATTGCGACCGGTGGCGGCATTATTCTTACCGAATATAACCGTCACTACATGCGAAATAACGGCATGGTCATTTATTTAAGCGCGCCGGTCTCGGTACTGGTGAGTCGCCTGGAAGCCGCGCCTGAAGAAGGATTGCGCCCAACCTTAACCGGTAAACCGCTGACCGAAGAGGTGCAGGAAGTGCTTGAGCAACGCGACGAGCTGTATCGTCAAGCGGCGCACTTTATTGTTGATGCAACGCACGAACCCTCTCAGGTTGTGGCTGATATCCTGGCGATGATGCCCCAGGCTGCGCCGCGGTTGCAGGGTGGGGTCTATACTTAACGCTTATCCATTCAAAAGGAAGCGCTATGCCGACAAACCCCCCTTATCCACGTAAAGCGACGATTGTTACTGTTGAAAAAGGTACGCCAGGCCAGACGGTCACCTGGTATCAACTCCGCGCTGACCACCCGAAGCCGAATTCGTTGATTAGCGAACATCCGTCCGCGCAGGAAGCAATGGATGCCAAAAAACGCTATGAGGATCCGCAGAAAACCTGAGGTCGGACGCTGTCTGTGTCACATTTTTCGTACGTCTCTGGAGAGTGCGAAAAATGAAAAGTAAACGATAACAATAAATTATTAGAATGATTTGGAATCTTTACACAATGTATTGCTTATCTGCTGCTACGCTTTTGAACATTTGTAGCGCAGGTCAGTGCCCGGCATTTATCCGGGAATTCACAGCAAAGTAAGAAGACGGTGGAGCAACACATGAGTACGTCGTTGGCTATCCTCACGATTGGCGTTGTGCCGATGTGTGAGGTATTACCGCTCCTGACGGAATATATCGATGAGCAACACATTACCCACCATAGTTTGCTAGGGCAGATGCGGCGGGAAGAGGTGATGGCCGAGTACGCCATCTCGCCGGGCGACGATGTGTTATTAACGCTGCTCAGTGACCAACAGTTGGCGCACGTTTCGCGCCAGAAAGTGGAACGCGCGCTGCAAGGTATCGTTGAGGTGCTGGATAATCAGGGTTTTGACGTCATTTTATTGATGAGCACTGCGGTCATTACTCGTCTGACGATCCGAAACGGCATCCTGCTGGAGCCCTTACGTATTATTCCCCCTCTGGTGGCGTCGATTGTCGACGGGCATCAGGTTGGTGTGATTGTACCCGTCACTGAATTACTCGCCGCCCAGACGCAGAAATGGCAGGTGCTACAAACGCCGCCAGTCTATGCCGTGGCCAATCCCATTGATGGCACTGAACAACAACTGATTGATGCTGGAAAGCAACTTCTTGAGCAAGGTGCCGACGTGATTATGCTCGACTGCCTGGGGTTTAATCAGCGTCATCGTGATGTACTGCAAAAATCACTCGACGTTCCGGTACTGTTGTCGAATGTGCTGATAGCCCGTCTGGCTTCGGAACTTCTGGCGTAATTTTGCGTGACAGAGGGAACGTCAGGCCCCTATATTGGTTGTTAACTTAATAACGAGATAGGGCCAGTGGTATGCTTCAAAGTAATGAATACTTTTCCGGCAAAGTAAAATCGATTGGTTTTACCAGCAGCAGTACTGGCCGCGCCAGCGTGGGTGTGATGGTGGAAGGCGAGTACACCTTTGGCACGGCGGCACCTGAAGAGATGACGGTGGTGAGCGGGGCATTGAATGTATTGCTGCCGGGCGAAACTGAGTGGAAAGTGTATGCTGCCGGGGAGACGTTTAACGTGCCTGGGCACAGTGAATTTCATCTGCAGGTCGCAGAGCCGACGTCCTATCTTTGCCGTTACCTGTAAGCGTAATATGCCGGATAAGCCGCTTGTGGCGTTATCCGGCAAGACGGGTGCGCTTAGCGCTGCGCTTCGCCGCCTAATCCTTCCACCAGGCTTTTAATCAACGCTGCCAGTTCACCGGTCATCAGGATGAAATCGGCATCAAAACGCTGACCGTAATCTTCTCTGTCGATATCTTCGTTCTGGTCGCGCAGCTCATCGCAGAACTTCAGACGCTTAATCGAGCCATCGTCACACATCAAAAACTGAATGCGCTGCTGCCAGTCGAGAGCCAGCTTGGTGACGACTTTTCCGGCTTCAATGTGCACGGCGATCTCATCACTCACCAGGTCCTGTTTCTTCGCCCGGATCACACCACCGTCTTCCAGCATAGCTTTCAGTTCGGCTTCATCCAGCAACTGGAATCCCTGCGCAGTCGTCCCGGAACGGACCCATTCAGTGAGCGTGAGCTCTATCGGGTTTTCCAGGGTCAGAGGGACTACCGGCAATGAGCCCAGGCTTTTACGCAGCAGTGCCAGCGTATCTTCCGCTTTCTTAGCGCTCGCACAGTCGACGATGATCAAATCATTAACGGTGTCTATCCACATCATTGTCTGGCTAAAGCGGCTAAAGGCACGCGGCAGCAAGGAGTGCAACACTTCATCTTTCAGCGAGTCTTTCTCGGTCTTCTTGAGTTTGCGACCCTGCTCAGCTTCCAGCTTGAAGATTTTGGCTTCCAGCGCCTGCTTGATCACCGGCGACGGCAGAATTTTTTCTTCTTTGCGGGCGCAGATAATAATTTGGCCATTGTTAGAATGCGTCAATGCGTCGCTGTGCGATCCCATCGGCGGAACCCAGCCCATTTTTGCCATATCCTGGCTACCACAAGGGGTAAACGTCATTGAGGTAAGCTGTTTTTCCATCTCTTCGGCGCGCAAAGAAACATCGCGGCTAAGACGGTAAACCATTAAATTTTTGAACCACAGCATGATAATTTCCACGGCCTTGTCGTTAAATTCAGCGGGCATAATAACGAATTGTCGGCGGGCGTGCATTGCCTAACACCATGCTCGCCTCTACTCTGTTGATATTCCCAAAAAATGAGGACCAGCGTGTGCGTATAGGAATCGATTTAGGTGGTACCAAAACAGAAGTTATCGCGCTGAGTGATGCGGGGGAGCAACTTTTCCGCCATCGCCTGCCCACGCCGCGTGATGACTACCGGCAAACCATAGAAACTATTGCCGCACTGGTGGATATGGCGGAAAAAGCCACCGGACAGACCGGAACCGTTGGTATGGGGATCCCCGGATCGATTTCCCCTTACACGGGGGTGGTGAAGAATGCCAACTCAACCTGGCTCAATGGGCAGCCTTTTGACAAAGACTTAAGCGTGCGTCTGAACCGGGAGGTCCGTCTGGCTAACGATGCTAACTGCCTGGCGGTCTCTGAAGCGGTAGACGGCGCTGCGGCGGGCGCGCAAACGGTGTTCGCGGTGATTATCGGTACCGGCTGCGGCTCCGGGGTGGCGTTCAATGGTCGGGCGCATATCGGCGGCAACGGTACTGCGGGTGAGTGGGGGCATAATCCGCTGCCGTGGATGGACGAAGATGAACTGCGCTATCGGCAGGAAGTACCGTGTTACTGCGGGAAGCAAGGTTGTATTGAAACCTTCATCTCCGGGACCGGGTTCGCCACGGATTATCATCGCTTGAGCGGTAATAAACTGAAAGGTAGCGATATTATTCGGCTGGTGAGCGAAGGTGATGCGCTGGCGGAGCAGGCGTTACGCCGCTATGAATTGCGCCTGGCAAAATCGTTGGCTCATGTGGTGAACATCCTTGACCCGGACGTCATCGTGCTGGGGGGCGGGATGAGTAATGTCGACAGGTTGTATCAGACCGTTCCGTCATTGATTAAACAGTTCGTCTTTGGCGGTGAGTGTGCAACGCCTTTACGCAAGGCGTTGCACGGTGATTCCAGTGGGGTTCGCGGTGCGGCCTGGCTGTGGCCGCAGGGGTAATTTTGCTATGCCGGATGGCGCTTATCCGGCATACAATTTATGCCCGTAGGGCGGTTCAGACGTCCATACAGCAGCAGCGATGACATGGCGGAAAACGACAGCAGGGCCGCTGGGAGGGTTACGTAGTTGTAGGCAAAACCCAGCGTTAGCATCATGCCGCCGCAGTATGCGCCAACCGCGCTACCGAGGTTAAAGGCCATTTGCCCACCGGCGGCACCCAGCAGTTCGCCGCCTTTCGCATTTTGCAGCAGCAAAATTTGTAGCGGGGCCGACAGCGCAAACAGACCCGCGCAGCAAATAAAGGCGAAGGTCAGCGACGCGGCTTTCATATCGCCGACGAAAAACAGCATCACCAGGGCCAGCACAATCACAAAGTCGGTCACCACCGCAATGCGCAGCGGCGTATAGCGGCCCGAAATCCGCCCACTCAGCAGATTGCCCAGCACCATGCCTAATCCAGCCAGCATCATGATGAAGGTCATCAGCGCTTCAGAAAAACCGGAGATATACATCATGTATGGCTTCACATAGCTAAACCAGGCGAACACGCCGGCGTTGCCAAACATCGTAGCGGAGAAAATAAGCCACGGTGCCGGGCTTTTCAGAAAGTGAAATTGCTCTCGCAGTTTGCCTTTTGCTTCGTCACTGATGTTAGGCACCCAGAAGGCAATCGACGCAATGACTGCAATGTTAAACACGGCGATCAGCAAAAAGGTGTAGCGCCAGCTAAATGCCTGACTCAGCCAGGTACCGACGGGAATGCCAATCAGGTTGGCGACAGTCATCCCACTGACCATGCCAGCGACAGCGGCGGTGACTTTCCCCGGGCGTGCGAGTTTAGTCAGAATAATGGCCCCGACGCCAAAGAATGCGCCGTGCGGAAAACCGGAAACCAGCCTGCCGACCGCCAGCATAAAATAGGATGAGGAGAGGGTGAAGATGGCGTTACCTATTACACACAACGTGACCAGAAACAGCAGAATATGTTTCAGCGAAAAGCGGTTGGAAAAGATCGCAATAATCGGCGCACCCAGCACCACGCCGAAGGCGTAAAACGAAATCATGTGGCCCGCCGCAGGAATGGAAATTCCTACATCTCGCGCCAGCTCGGTTAACACACCCATGATGCCAAACTCGGCCATGCCCAGCCCAAACGTCCCGAGGGCTAAAGAGAAAATCACTTTTTTCATACGACCTGCCAGCAATATCAGCGCAGATGTGCGCCACAGCGGCGAACGTTCGCCGCCAATAAGAGCATAGCTTGCGGATAAGTGAAATGAAATGCCATTTCATATCCATCTCTGAGTATGCAATATTATGCTACATATTGTGCCGGATGGCGCTAACGCTTATCCGGCCTGTGAAGCCGCACCCGTCTGTCGACTACTCCACCGCAAACATCTTGTCGAGTTTGCTATAACCCAGTCCGTTGATTTTCTTCACCTTGATTTGCACCGGAATGCGCTCTTTCATGGCCTCGACGTGGCTTATAACGCCAATGGTTTTGCCGGTGGCATTTAGCGCATCCAGCGCGTCCAAAGCGGTATCCAGCGTTTCGCTGTCCAGCGTGCCAAAACCTTCATCAAGAAACAGGGAGTCAATGCGCGTTTTGTGGCTGACCAGATCGGACAGTGCCAGTGCTAGGGCCAGACTTACCAGGAAGCTTTCACCGCCGGACAGCGTGCGGGTATCGCGAACGGCGTCGGCTTGCCAGGTATCAACCACTTCCAGCTCCAGCGCTTCGCTGGCTTTTCGCTGTAGCAGATAGCGACCGTGCAGGCGGGTCAGTTGATTGTTAGCCAACCACACCAGGTTATCCAGCGTCAGGCCTTGGGCAAACTTGCGGAATTTATCCCCTTCTTTCGAGCCAATTAGCGCATTCAGATAGCCCCAGTCTTCGACCTGGCTGGCCGCCTCTTTAATCTGCTGCATTAATGCCTGCTGGCGCTGGCGGTTATCGCTGTCCTGCTTAAGCTGCTGGCGTAACTCCCCCTGTTGGGTGGTGTTCTCTCGCAGTTGTTGCGCCAGTTGTTGCAGCCGGGCTTGCAGGGTTTGTGCGTCGGCGTCCAGCCCCTCCGGGCGCAGCGCCTGATGCGTCTGCAGTTGTTGGCTGGCTTGCCCGGACAGCGCCGTTGCCTGCTGCGATTGATTTTCCAGCGTCTGTTTTAACTGCTCAAGGCGGCGGACGGTGTCGTCGTCCAGCAGCGCGGCAAGGAACGCCTCTTGATCGGCAAAGCAACTGGCCGCCAGGGCGGCGGTAAATTGCGCCTGCGACTGTTGCAAGCGTTCGCTTTCCAGCGTTTCCTGCTGTTGCTGTGCGGCAAGCTGGCTTTGCAGCGACACGCAGTCGTCGTGAATTTCGCGCCAGTTTTCAGGGATAACCGTTTCGGCTTCTGCGGTGTCCGTTGCCGGAAGCGTGTCGAGCAGCGGCTTCAGGGCGTGAATGCGTTCCTGAATCACGCCATGCTGCGTCTGTTTCTCCTGCCACTGCGCGAATTCGGTTTCGCGGGCGCTTAACCAGGCTGCCTCTGTGCCGTCTTCCGGTGCAGTCAGTGACAGCGCGGACAAGGCGCTTTCCAGCCCCTGATGCGTCGTCGCCAGCTGTTGTTGATACTGGCGTTCCTGTTGTTGCTGATCGTGTAACTGGTTTTCCAGCGTCAGGCGCTGGCTGAGCAGATAAAGCTGGCGCTCGTAGTGCTCCTGTTCGCCCATCCAGCCGGTAATATCCTCCTGAATATTCAGCGTAATATTCAGAGCGGTGCAAACGTCCTGCCACTCTTTAGTGAGTGCTTGCTCTTCCTGAGAGAGCGTCTGTATCTCTTCTGTCTCACGCTGGATTTGCTGTGTCAGGGCATTGACCTGCCCCAGAACCAGCAGACCTTCCTCTTTCAGTGCTGCGACTTCTTTGGCTAACTGGTCGCGACGTTGCTGGTTTGCACTCAGTTCCAGCGCCTGATACTCCGAGACCGCAGGATGTGCAGTAGAGCCGCATAACGGGCAGGGCTGTCCGGCCTGCAAAAGCGCGCGCTCTGCCTCCAGACTTTTGATTTTTTCTTCCTGTTTGCAGAGCGTTTCAACGTCCAGGTAGTGCTGATTTTTTTCTTTATATTGCTGTCGGCGTAGCGCGAGCGTTTCATTGAGCTCGGCCTGCTGCGCCTGCGCTTTTTGCACGCTTTCACCGTTCTGACGCAGACGTTTTTGCAACGGCTGATAGCGAGCATGAAGTGAGGTCAGACGCTGACGGAAAGCCCGTGATTGCGCTTGCTGTTCCATCGCGACCGCAACCTCATCCGCGGTGAGCGTCAGGGCATTTTCCGACAACGCCGCCAGTTTCTGGCGTAACTCAGCGATACGGGCAGCGAGCGCCGTAAGCTGATGCTTATCGCGACTACGCTGAGAAAAAAGTGCGCGCCAGCCCGCAATCTCCTGGCCCCATAAGCGGAATCGATCATGCTCCGCCAACCACTGCGCCAGTGCGGTAAGTTCGGTCTGAAGTTGCTCGTGGCTGCGCAGTGCACCGTTGCGGATGCGCGCGCGCAGCGAGGTTTTAGCGTGTAAGCGAGTATTTACTTCAATGATCCGCTGCTTTGTTTGCGCCAAGCGCGCAGTCTGCTCCTGCTGGCGATCCCACAGTGGACGAAGCTGGTTGGCAGGCTGAGCGAGCTGGAGTCTTGCCAGCTCAGGCGCGGCGTCCGCAAGCGCCTGTTGGGCCTGCTGCGCTAAGCTAGCCACGCGCTGCTGTTCACGAACCAGTTCGTCGCTGCGCGTAACCCATTGAAAATCTTTCTGCTGATGTTGCTGCTGCGCCAGCAAAATTTTTTCTTCGTCAGTAAGTACCTGCAAACTTTGCTGCAACTGCTGTTGCTGCTCTTCGCTTAACAGTACGACACCCGCCGCCTGCGCTTCGCATATTTCGAGCGTATTGCGCGCCGCTTTGTGTTTTTCAAACACCATTGCCGAAATTTGTCCGTAGATTTCGGTGCCGGTCAGCTCTTCCAGCAGCTCAGCGCGCTCCTTGGGTTTGGCGTTAAGGAAGGCGGCAAATTGCCCCTGCGACAGCAGCATCGAACGCGTAAACCGTCCGTAATCCAGCCCGGTGAGCGTGGCGGTCATGTCCAGTTTATCTTTGATTTTATCGGCGAGGATTTTTCCGTCGGCGCAGCGGGCAAGTTCCACGCGCGGGACCTGCAGATTGCCGTCAGGCTGATTACGCGCCCGATTCTGGCTCCAGAACGCGCGGTAGGCTTCGCCTTTAACTTCGAACTCGACCTCTGCCAGACACTCGGCGGTGTCGCGGGTCATCAGGTCGTTTTGCGACTGTGATACGGTATTCAGGCGCGGTGTCTCGTGGTACAGCGCGAGACAAATCGCATCAAGCAGGGTGGTTTTTCCGGCCCCTGTAGGCCCGGTGATGGCAAACAGACCGTTGCTGGCAAAAGGCTCTGCCGTGAAGTCGACTTTCCATTCCCCTTTCAGGGAGTTGAGGTTTTTCAGGCGCAGGCTAAGAATTTTCATGCGTCAGCCTCCCCGGCAAGCGTCTGTAACGTGTCATTAAACAGTTGATTAAGACGTTCCCGCCTCGGCGCTTCCAGTTCCTCCAGCGCCAGACGGCGGTCAAAGACTTCCGTCACGCTCAGTTCGCTCAGCGTTTCACGCCGCTCATTGGCCATAATACGCTCGCGCTGCTCCCGACTGCGGCGCACCAGCAGAACCTCTACCGGCAGGTCTTCCGTCAACGCCTGAATTTTGCGCTGCATGTCGTGCAGGTAATCGTCGGTGGTGATTTCAATATCTAACCAGACGGGCGTTTGCAGCTCTACATCGCGCCATTGCTCAAGCTGGGCGGTAATAGCGGCTAAATCGCCTTTCAATATTGCCAGCGGCTGCGTGACCGGTACGGTGAGATTGTCGACGGTATGTAGCTTGCCGTCTTCGAAGCTCACCAGATGCACGCCTTTGCTTTTGCCACATTCGTCAAAACTGAGGGCAATCGGCGAGCCACAGTAGCGAATATGTTCTGTTCCGCCGATGACCTGCGCCCGGTGAATATGTCCCAACGCGATGTAATCTGCTGGCGGGAAATTCTGCGCCGGAAAGGCATCCAGTGTGCCAATATAAATGTCACGTACCGCGTCACTTTTGCTGGCACCGACGGTCGTCAGGTGCCCGGTTGCAATGATCGGCAGGTTGCGTTCACCGCGCAGTTCACAGGCGTCCAGGTACTGCTGCTGGTAATAGTCGGTAATTGCCCCCAGCAAATGCTGTTGTTTTTCGCTGCCGGTGAGTCCCGCCTGGCTGGTGATGATGTCGCGTGGGCGTAAAAAGGGAATCGGGCACAGCACGGCGCCTGGCGTGCCGTCGCGGCGTTTCAGTATTTGCGGTCCATGGCCTGCGCTGGCGACCACCGTGGTGTTCAGAAACGCCAAAATATCGCGTGATTCATTAAGCGTGGCGACCGAGTCATGGTTGCCTGCCAGCACCACCAGGTGGCAGCCTGTTTGCTGCAAATTGACGACAAAGCGGTTGTAAATCTCGCGGGCATAGCTCGGCGGTGAGCCGGTATCAAAAATATCGCCTGCCACAATAATGGCATCCACCTGATGGGATTGTGCGGTCTCCAGCAGCCAGTCGAGAAAGGCCTGATGCTCGGCGGCGCGGCTCTTGCTGTAGAAGTTTTGGCCCAGATGCCAGTCTGAGGTATGAAGGATGCGCATACGAGTTCCATGACGAAAAAGCAATGAGGGGGATTATACCCTTGCAACGGCGTGAATATCTTGTTTCCGGGCTGTCATAATTCAACAACATTGGTTAAGCCTGGACTATCTTTTTCATAAATCTGTCATAAATCTGACGCATAATGGCGGCGTATAGAGGGTATGAACGATTAAATTAAAACAGGGCAAATCATGGCGAGACGTATTCTGGTCGTAGAAGATGAGGCTCCAATTCGTGAAATGGTCTGCTTCGTGCTCGAGCAAAACGGGTTCCAACCTGTAGAAGCCGAAGACTATGACAGTGCGGTGAATCAACTCAATGAACCCTGGCCGGATCTTATCCTGCTTGACTGGATGCTTCCCGGCGGCTCGGGGTTACAGTTCATTAAACACCTCAAACGTGAAGCGATGACGCGGGACATCCCGGTGATGATGCTGACGGCAAGAGGTGATGAAGAAGATCGCGTACGTGGGCTGGAAACCGGTGCGGATGACTATATCACCAAGCCGTTTTCGCCGAAGGAACTGGTGGCGCGCATTAAAGCCGTACTGCGTCGTATTTCACCAATGGCGGTTGAAGAAGTTATTGAGATGCAGGGGCTGAGCCTTGATCCCACCTCGCATCGTGTAATGACCGGCGAAGAACCGCTGGATATGGGGCCAACTGAGTTCAAACTGCTGCATTTCTTTATGACTCATCCTGAGCGCGTCTACAGCCGCGAACAACTACTTAATCATGTCTGGGGCACCAACGTGTACGTAGAAGACCGGACGGTTGACGTGCATATCCGCCGCTTGCGTAAGGCGCTGGAGCACAGCGGCCACGATCGCATGGTGCAGACGGTACGCGGAACGGGATACCGTTTTTCAACCCGCTTCTGACCGGCACGGAAAATAGCCCATTAGATCAAGTTGTATAGGGAGTGCGACGTTTGCTGGAACGATTGTCATGGAAAAGGCTGGTACTGGAGCTGATACTTTGCTGCATTCCGGCTTTTATCCTTAGTGCTTTTTTCGGTTATCTGCCGTGGTTTTTACTGGCATCGGTAACGGGTCTGCTTATCTGGCATTTCTGGAATTTACTGCGTTTGTCCTGGTGGCTGTGGGTCGACAGGAGTATGACGCCTCCGCCGGGGCGGGGCAGTTGGGAACCGCTGCTTTACGGCCTGCATCAAATGCAACTGCGTAACAAAAAACGCCGCCGCGAACTGGGTAATCTGATTAAGCGTTTTCGCAGCGGGGCTGAATCGCTGCCTGATGCGGTGGTACTGACCACCGAAGAGGGTGGGATTTTCTGGTGTAACGGCCTGGCACAGCAGGTTCTGGGACTGCGTTGGCCGGACGATAGTGGGCAAAATATTCTTAACCTGCTTCGCTACCCGGAATTTACCTCATACCTGAAAACGCGCGACTTTAGTCGGCCAATTAATTTGGTACTTAATACCGGGCGGCATCTGGAAATTAGGGTGATGCCGTATACCGACAAGCAGTTGCTGATGGTGGCGCGCGATGTCACGCAGATGCACCAACTGGAAGGCGCGCGGCGTAATTTCTTTGCCAACGCCAGCCACGAGTTGCGTACGCCGCTGACGGTGCTGCAAGGTTATCTGGAGATGATGCAGGAGCATCCCCTGGAAGGGGCAACGCGAGAGAAAGCGCTGGATACCATGCGTGAGCAAACGCAGCGTATGGAAGGGCTGGTGAAACAGTTGCTGACGCTATCGAAAATAGAAGCCGCACCGACACTGCCGCAGAATGAAAAAGTAGATGTGCCGATGATACTGCGCGTGGCTGAGCACGAAGCACAAACGCTGAGCCAGAATAAACACACGTTTACCTTCGACGTGGATAATCGCCTGAGCGTGATGGGTAACGAGGAGCAACTGCGTAGCGCAATCTCGAATCTTATCTATAACGCGGTGAACCATACGCCGGCGGGAACGCACATCACCGTGCGCTGGCAGCGGGCGACGGCGGGAGCCGAGTTCAGCGTCGAAGATAATGGGCCTGGAATTGCGCCTGAGCACATTCCTCGTTTGACCGAGCGTTTCTACCGCGTGGATAAAGCGCGATCGCGGCAAACGGGCGGTAGCGGGCTGGGGCTGGCTATTGTGAAGCATGCTTTAAATCATCACGACAGCCGATTGAATATCGAGAGTACGCCGGGCAAAGGGACGCGGTTTAGCTTTGTGCTAGCGGAACGTTTACTTGCCAAAAGTAACGATTGAGGCGTATCCGTAAGATTATCTTTCCAAAAGCCAGCGAAAGCTGGCTTTTTTACGCGGGTCAATACAGTCATCCTGAATTTTACGACGTCTGATTGTTTTTTGTTCGCATTATTACCCATACCTTTTTCCCGGAAATGGTGTTTTGTTCTAACTGGATTTTTCATATCGCTATATTGTTCTGGTTTTTAGATCCCACCTTGCTTTAAAACGTTATAAGCGTTTAAATTGCGCACCATGTGCTGTCATACCGACTGCATTTACGCGGTAAATCGAAAAACTATTCTTCGCCGCGCCCGGCTGGGAGAATTTCCCGCTGGAATTGATTAAAAATGCCGCTGTATCGTCCCAAAAGGGAAGGGCAAAAATTTAACCTTTACAACACCACATTCACATCCACAGGCTGTAAGACTTTATGACCCATCAGTTAAAATCGCGCGATATCATCGCACTGGGATTTATGACATTTGCACTGTTTGTAGGTGCAGGTAACATTATTTTCCCCCCAATGGTTGGTTTGCAGGCCGGCGAACACGTCTGGACTGCGGCTTTTGGCTTTCTGATTACCGCTGTTGGCCTGCCGGTGCTCACCGTTGTGGCGCTGGCGAAAGTCGGCGGTGGTGTAGACAGCCTCAGCACTCCGATCGGCAAAGTGGCCGGTTTAGTACTGGCTACCGTCTGTTATCTGGCCGTTGGGCCGTTATTTGCAACGCCGCGTACCGCAACGGTCTCCTTTGAAGTGGGGATTGCCCCGCTGACCGGTGACTCCGCGCTGCCGCTGTTTATCTACAGCGTGGTCTATTTCGCGATTGTCATCCTGGTGTCGCTCTATCCGGGCAAACTGCTGGATACCGTGGGGAATTTCCTCGCGCCGCTGAAAATTCTGGCGCTGGTTGTGCTGTCTGTTGCTGCGATTATCTGGCCTGCCGGTCCGATCAGCAATGCCATAGAAGCCTATCAAACTGCGGCGTTTTCCAACGGCTTCGTGAACGGCTATCTGACGATGGATACGCTGGGGGCGATGGTCTTTGGTATTGTTATCGTGAACGCCGCGCGTTCGCGTGGCGTTACTGAAGCACGTCTACTGACACGTTATACCGTCTGGGCAGGTTTGATGGCTGGTGTCGGCTTAACGCTGCTGTACCTCGCCTTGTTCCGTCTGGGTTCAGACAGCGCGATTCTGGTCGATCAGTCTGCTAACGGCGCGGCAATTCTGCATGCGTATGTTCAGCACACCTTCGGCGGTGCAGGTAGCCTGCTGCTGGCCGCGTTGATTTTCATCGCTTGCCTGGTGACGGCGGTTGGCCTGACTTGTGCGTGTGCTGAGTTCTTTGCGCAGTACATTCCACTGTCTTACCGTACGCTGGTGTTTATCCTTGGCGGCTTCTCGATGGTGGTGTCAAACCTCGGCTTGAGCCACCTGATTCAGATCTCGATTCCGGTCCTGACGGCTATCTATCCGCCCTGTATCGCACTGGTTGTATTAAGCTTTACCCGCTCATGGTGGCATAATTCTTCCCGCGTCATTGCACCTGCGATGTTTATCAGCCTGATTTTTGGTATCCTTGATGGCATTAAAGCTTCTGCAATTGGCGACGTGTTACCGGCCTGGACCCAGCGTTTACCGCTGGCAGAGCAAGGTCTGGCGTGGTTGATGCCAACAGTCGTGATGGTGGTCCTGGCCGTAATTTGGGACCGCGCAGCAGGTCGACAAGTGACCTCCAGCGCACACTAATATCACTGACAATAAGTTTTAACCACGGGGCTATTAATATGGCCCCGTGGTTTTTTTATTGTGTTAACAGGTTAGGAATCGATGGAAAGTAATAACAAGCTAAAGCGTGGGCTGAGCACCCGGCACATCCGCTTTATGGCATTAGGTTCGGCAATTGGTACCGGGCTGTTCTATGGCTCAGCCGATGCCATCAAAATGGCAGGGCCGAGCGTGTTGTTGGCCTATATTATCGGCGGCGCGGCGGCGTACATTATCATGCGCGCGCTGGGCGAAATGTCCGTTCATAACCCAGCAGCCAGCTCGTTTTCGCGCTATGCGCAGGAAAACCTCGGACCGTTGGCAGGCTACATTACCGGCTGGACCTACTGTTTTGAAATCCTGATTGTCGCTATTGCCGACGTGACCGCCTTCGGTATTTATATGGGCGTCTGGTTCCCGGCGGTGCCGCACTGGATTTGGGTTCTGAGCGTAGTGCTGATTATCTGCGCCATCAACCTGATGAGTGTGAAGGTGTTTGGCGAACTGGAGTTCTGGTTCTCATTCTTTAAGGTCGCCACCATCATCATTATGATTGTCGCCGGTTTTGGCATCATCATTTGGGGGATCGGCAACGGTGGGCAACCAACCGGCATCCATAACCTGTGGAGCAACGGTGGGTTCTTCAGTAACGGCTGGCTGGGCATGATTATGTCGCTGCAAATGGTGATGTTTGCCTATGGTGGCATTGAAATCATCGGCATTACTGCCGGTGAAGCGAAGAACCCGCAGGAGTCGATCCCGCGTGCAATTAACTCCGTGCCGATGCGAATCCTCGTGTTTTACGTGGGCACGCTGTTCGTCATTATGTCTATTTACCCATGGAATCAGGTGGGCACCGACGGGAGTCCTTTTGTTCTGACGTTCCAGCATATGGGCATTACCTTTGCGGCAGGTATCCTTAACTTTGTGGTGCTGACCGCTTCGCTGTCGGCGATCAACTCTGATGTCTTTGGCGTGGGCCGTATGCTGCACGGTATGGCGGAGCAGGGAAGTGCACCGAAAATGTTCGCCAAAACCTCGCGTCGCGGCGTGCCGTGGGTGACGGTGATGGTGATGACCATTGCCCTGCTGTTTGCGGTGTATCTCAACTACATCATGCCGGAGAACATCTTCCTGGTGATCGCCTCGTTGGCGACGTTTGCCACGGTGTGGGTATGGATCATGATCCTGCTGTCGCAGATTGCCTTCCGCCGTCGTCTGCCGCCGGAAGAGGTCAAAGCACTGACGTTTAAAGTACCGGGCGGTGTGGTTACGACGGTGATTGGCCTGATTTTCCTGGTCTTTATTATCGGGCTTATTGGCTACCATCCGGATACCCGTATTTCACTGTACGTTGGTTTTGCGTGGATTGCCCTGCTGCTGGTGGGGTGGGTGTTCAAACGCCGCCGTGAGCGTCAACCGGCTGAAGCACAGTAATTTTTTTGCCGGGTAAGGCTTGCGCCTCCCGGCATTTTCTCCTCCCCCGAACTCCTCCCCCAATAAACGTTAAGATGATGAGTGATCCTTAACTTTCCTATGGCAAGGTGACTTCATTTTCATCAAAGGGGATACGTGATGTTGAACGCTTGGCACCTTCCGGTTGCCCCATTTGTTAAGCAAAACAACGATAAACTGACGATTACGCTCTGGCTGGCAGGGGACAATCAACCCCAGCGGGTCACGTTACGCGCAGAAAATGATAACGAAGAGATCTCGCTCGGCATGCATAAGCAGCGCAGCCAGCCGCAGCCTGGCGTGACCGCGTGGCGCGCGGCAATCGATCTCTCCTGCGGCCAGCCACGTCGACGCTATAGCTTTAAGCTGCTGTGGCTCGATCGCCAGCTGTGGTTTACCCCGCAAGGGTTCAGCCGATTTCCGCCCGCGCGGCTGGAACAGTTTGCTGTGGATGTGCCAGACAATGGTCCGCAATGGGTGGCCGACCAGGTTTTCTATCAGATTTTCCCGGACCGCTTTGCCCGCAGTCAGTCGCGCGATACAGAACAGGATAACGTCTATTACCACCACGCGGCCGGGCACGATATTGTGCTGCGCGACTGGGATGAACCGCTGAACGCACAGGCCGGAGGCTCGACTTTCTATGGTGGTGATTTGGACGGGATCAGCGAGAAGCTGCCGTACCTGAAAAGCTTAGGGGTAACAGCACTGTATCTGAACCCGGTGTTTACCGCACCGAGCATGCATAAATACGATACTGAAGATTATCGCCATGTTGACCCCCGGTTTGGTGGCGACAGGGCGCTATTACGCCTGAGGCATAACACGCAGCAACAGGGAATGCGCCTGGTGTTGGACGGCGTATTCAATCACAGTGGCGATTCGCACGCCTGGTTCGACAGGCATCATCAGGGAACAGACGGGGCGTGCCATAACCCGGACTCGCCCTGGCGCGACTGGTACCATTTCTCTGACGACGGCGTCGCATTGGACTGGCTGGGTTACGCCAGCCTGCCGAAGCTGGATTTTGCCTCGGAAAGCCTGGTGAACGAAATTTATCGCGGCGAGGACAGCATTGTCCGTCACTGGTTAAAAGCGCCGTGGAGCATGGACGGCTGGCGGCTTGATGTTGTGCACATGCTGGGAGAAGCCGGTGGAGCGCGCAATAACCTGCAGCATGTGGCCGGGATCACCCAGGCGGCGAAAGAAACGCAGCCAGAAGCCTATGTGGTCGGTGAACACTTTGGCGATGCGCGCCAGTGGCTGCAGGCCGATGCCGAAGATGCCGCCATGAACTACCGTGGTTTTACCTTCCCGCTCTGGGGATTTCTCGCCAACACCGACATCTCTTACGATCCGCAGTCTATTGATGCTCAAACGTGCATGGCGTGGATGGATAACTACCGTGCGGGATTATCGCATCAGCAGCAGTTGCGTATGTTCAACCAGCTCGACAGCCACGATACCGCTCGTTTTAAATCTTTACTGGGCAAAGATGTTGCGCGCCTGCCTCTGGCGGTGGTGTGGCTGTTTACGTGGCCTGGCGTGCCGTGTATTTACTACGGTGATGAAGTGGGGCTGGATGGAAATAACGATCCGTTCTGTCGTAAACCGTTCCCGTGGCAGAAGGATCAACAGGACGGCGAACTGTTGGCGCTGTACCAGCGGTTGGCGAAATTACGTCATCGTAGCAAGGCGCTACGCCACGGCGGCTGTCAGGTAATTTACGCCGAAGATAACGTGGTGGTATTTGTCCGGGTACTTAACCAGCAGCGCGTACTGGTGGCGATTAACCGGGGACACGCCTGTGAAGTGGTGCTGCCGTCGTCGCCGTTGCTCAATGTCGCGCAGTGGCGGCACGAAGAGGGCAAAGGCCAGACTATGGGCGATGTACTGACGTTGCCTGCAATCTCAGCGTCGGTGTGGTCGGGTCATTGAGATAAAAAAAGGCCCGCATTTGCGGGCCTTGTTCAATTCATGCCAATTACAGGCTGGAGACGTTTTCGGTCAGGTATTTTGCCACGCCGTCCGGAGACGCGTTCATACCTTCTTTACCTTTTTCCCACTGTGCAGGGCAAACGTCACCGTGCTCTTCGTGGAACTGCAGCGCGTCAACCATACGCAGCATTTCGTCGATGTTACGACCCAGCGGCAGATCGTTAACCACCTGGTGGCGAACAACGCCGTTCGCGTCGATCAGGAAAGAACCGCGCAGAGCAACGCCCGCTTCCGGGTGCTCGATACCGTAAGCTTTCTGGATTTCGCGCTTGATGTCAGCAACCATTGCGTATTTCACTGCACCGATGCCGCCTTTGTCGACAGGGGTGTTACGCCATGCGTTATGGACAAATTCAGAGTCAAAAGAAACGCCAACCACTTCAACGCCGCGCTTCTGGAATTCTTCGTAACGTTTGTCGAACGCGATCAGTTCAGACGGGCAAACGAAGGTGAAGTCCATCGGCCAGAAGAACAGAACGGTGGTTTTACCGTTGGTATGCTGTTTGAAGTTGAAGTTATCAACAATCTCACCGCTACCCAGTACCGCAGCTGCTGTGAAATCCGGAGCCTGACGAGTTACCAGTACCATATAATTCTCCTGCAAAGTTAAGGGTTTTTTGGAACGCAACGCGGGCCAGTATAGAGAGTGTTCGGGAATAAGACAAAGAGGCGCTGACAATCAATGAGACAGGTTTTGGCTATCAATGTTTTGCCGGATGGTGGCGTCACCTTATCCGGCCCAGTGCTGTCGGGCGATCAAAGTGCTTTACGGCGGGCCTGTTCCATCATCTGCGGATAAAAACGCCAGAAGCGTTCTTCCAGCGCGTCGTAATGTCTGTCCAGGTCATACCACGAGTCGCGCAGGGCATCGAGACGCGGGCGGCGGCTGGCCATGCCATTGAGCACATCCTGGATAAAATCCATATCCTGATAGCGCTCCAGCCATTTCTCTGACCACATGTAATTGTTCAGATTGACAAAGTGCGGCGGCGATTCAGGCAAGATTGTGGCAACCTGAGTATGGGCGTAGCGGACAAAGGCTGCTAATGGGAAGTCGGGCGAGATTTCTGCCCAGTGGCGCGATAAAAAGTGATCCCACATCACGTCGAGCGTAATCGGCGCGACGCGGCGCGTTTCGCTGCGAAACCACTCTTTAGCTTCACGGACTTCCGGCAGGTTGTCGGTCATGACGTCGATTCGACGATGCATGAAAATGCCGTCCACCACCTCAGGCGCAAAACTGGATGCCGGGTTTCCGCGAACAAAATCCGCCAGCAGGTTGCCGGAGAGTGAACTGTCGGCTAAATGCGCCAGATGTAAATGTGCAAGAAAATTCATTATCGATTATCTGTCCAAAAGCGGGGTAAAGGTTGCAGGGAAAGCGCCCCGGCACTAGACTACCCGCCTCTTATTTTAGTCTGAGTCAGTGTCATGCGCGTTACCGATTTCACCTTTGAACTTCCTGAATCCCTGATTGCCCACTATCCGCAAGCAGAGCGCAGTAGCTGCCGCTTGCTGTCACTGGATGGGCCAACGGGCGCGCTGACGCACGGTACTTTTACCGATTTGCTCGACAAGCTCAACCCCGGAGATCTTCTGGTCTTTAACAATACCCGCGTGATCCCGGCCCGCCTGTTTGGGCGTAAAGCCAGCGGCGGCAAGATTGAAGTGCTGGTTGAGCGCATGCTCGATGACAAACGTATTCTGGCTCATATTCGCGCATCCAAAGCGCCGAAGCCGGGTGCTGAGCTGTTGCTGGGCGATGATGAAAGCATTAAAGCGACGATGGTTGCGCGCCATGATGCGCTGTTTGAAGTGGCGTTTGACGACAAACGCAGCGTACTGGATATCCTCAACGCCATCGGCCATATGCCGCTGCCGCCGTATATCGACCGCCCGGATGAAGACGCCGACCGTGAACTGTACCAGACCGTATACAGCGAAAAACCTGGCGCCGTGGCGGCACCGACAGCGGGTCTGCACTTTGACGATCCGTTACTGGCAAAACTGCGTGAAAAGGGCATTGAGATGGCGTTTGTGACGCTGCACGTTGGGGCGGGGACGTTCCAGCCGGTGCGCGTAGACACCATTGAAGATCACATCATGCATTCCGAATATGCGGAAGTTCCGCAGGACGTGGTCGACGCGGTACTGGCGGCGAAAGCGCGCGGTAATCGCGTGATCGCGGTAGGGACGACCTCAGTTCGTTCGCTGGAAAGCGCGGCTCAGGCGGCGAAAAATGATCTGATCGAACCGTTCTTCGGGGATACGCAAATCTTTATCTACCCGGGCTATCAGTACAACGTCATCGATGCGCTGGTAACCAACTTCCATCTCCCTGAATCGACATTGATTATGTTGGTTTCGGCGTTTGCAGGTTATAAAAACACCATGAACGCCTATCATGAAGCGGTTAAAGCGGAATATCGCTTTTTTAGTTACGGTGATGCGATGTTTATCACGTACAATCCGCAGGCTATTTCTGAGCGTGTCGGGGAGTAAGTTCCCGGCATGAGTATTTTACGTCGGACTGTTTTTCTGACGCAGGAGTTAAGATGAAATTTGAACTGGATACCACAGACGGTCGCGCTCGCCGCGGACGCCTTGTTTTTGATCGTGGCGTAGTGGAAACGCCTGCTTTTATGCCTGTCGGTACCTACGGTACGGTGAAAGGTATGACGCCGGAAGAAGTTGAAGCGACCGGCGCACAAATTATTCTCGGCAACACGTTCCACCTGTGGCTGCGCCCAGGGCAGGAAATCATGAAGCTGCATGGCGATTTGCATGACTTCATGCAGTGGAAAGGACCGATCCTCACCGATTCTGGCGGTTTCCAGGTATTCAGCCTGGGCGATATCCGTAAGATTACCGAGCAGGGTGTACATTTCCGCAACCCGATCAACGGCGATCCGATTTTCCTCGATCCTGAGAAATCGATGGAGATTCAATACGATCTCGGTTCCGATATCGTGATGATTTTCGACGAATGTACACCGTACCCGGCTGACTGGGACTATGCTAAACGCTCGATGGAGATGTCATTGCGTTGGGCACAGCGTAGCCGTGACCGTTTTGATAGCCTCGGCAACAAAAATGCGCTTTTTGGCATCATTCAGGGCAGCGTTTACGAAGATTTACGTGATATCTCTGTTAAAGGTCTGGTAGATATAGGCTTTGATGGCTACGCTGTCGGCGGTTTGGCTGTGGGTGAACCGAAAGAAGACATGCACCGTATTCTGGAACATGTTTGCCCACAAATTCCGGCAGATAAACCTCGTTACCTGATGGGCGTCGGCAAACCAGAAGATCTGGTTGAAGGCGTGCGTCGTGGTATCGATATGTTTGACTGTGTGATGCCAACGCGAAATGCCCGTAATGGCCATTTGTTTGTGACTGACGGCGTGGTAAAAATTCGTAACGCGAAACATAAAAGCGACACCAGTCCACTCGACGCTGAGTGCGATTGTTACACCTGTCGCAATTATTCACGCGCTTACTTGCATCATCTTGACCGTTGCAACGAAATATTGGGCGCGCGACTCAATACCATTCATAACCTTCGCTACTACCAGCGCTTGATGGCGGGTTTACGCAAGGCTATTGAAGAGGGTAAATTAGAGAGCTTCGTAACCGATTTTTACCAACGTCAGGGTCGACCTGTTCCACCTGTGAACGTTGATTAATTTTAATAATGAGGGAATTTGAATGAGCTTTTTTATTTCTGATGCGGTAGCGGCAACAGGTGCTCCGGCGCAGGGCAGCCCGATGTCTCTGATTCTGATGCTGGTGGTGTTTGGTCTGATTTTCTACTTCATGATCCTGCGTCCACAGC
This sequence comes from Citrobacter sp. wls613, assembly GCF_005281195.1. Taxonomy (NCBI): domain Bacteria; kingdom Pseudomonadati; phylum Pseudomonadota; class Gammaproteobacteria; order Enterobacterales; family Enterobacteriaceae; genus Citrobacter; species Citrobacter sp. wls613. The sequence goes on along the minus strand of NZ_SZXN01000082.1, from coordinate 118,202 downwards.
AAAAGCGTACCAAAGAGCATAAAAATCTGATGAGCTCCATTGCCAAAGGTGATGAAGTCCTGACGAACGGTGGCCTGGTCGGTCGTGTGACCAAAGTAGCGGAAACTGGCTACATCTCTATCGCACTGAACGACACCACTGAAGTGGTTATCAAACGTGACTTCGTAGCTGCCGTTCTGCCGAAAGGCACCATGAAGGCGCTGTAATATTCCGTTTTCCCAAAGGGAACTGCCGTGTTAAACCGTTATCCTTTGTGGAAGTACATCATGCTGGTCGTCGTGATTATCGTCGGCCTGCTTTACGCACTTCCCAACCTGTATGGTGAGGATCCGGCTGTTCAAATCACTGGCGTGCGCGGTGCCGCCGCCAGTGAGCAAACGCTGATCCAGGTCCAGAAAACGTTACAAGAAGAAAAAATCACACCTAAGTCTGTGGCTCTGGAAGAGGGCGCTATTCTTGCGCGCTTCGACTCCACCGATACCCAATTGCGCGCACGTGAAGTGCTGCTGGGCGTGCTGGGTGATCAATACGTCGTGGCGCTTAACCTTGCTCCGGCAACCCCTCGCTGGCTGGCTGCTATTCACGCGGAACCGATGAAACTCGGTCTTGATCTGCGTGGTGGCGTTCACTTCCTGATGGAAGTGGATATGGACACCGCGCTGGGTAAACTGCAGGAACAAAATATCGATAGCCTGCGCAGCGATCTGCGTGAAAAAGGCATTCCTTATACTACCGTTCGTAAAGAAGATAACTACGGTCTGAGCATCACCTTCCGTGATGGCAAGGCGCGTGACGACGCGATCTCTTATCTGAGCAAGCGTCATCAGGATCTGGTTATTTCCAGCCAGGGCAGCAATGCGCTGCGTGCAGTGATGACCGATGCACGTCTGAGTGAAGCCCGTGAGTACGCGGTACAGCAGAACATCAATATTCTGCGTAATCGTGTTAACCAACTGGGTGTCGCTGAGCCGGTTGTTCAACGCCAGGGCGCCGACCGCATCGTGGTCGAACTGCCGGGTATTCAGGACACCGCGCGTGCGAAAGAGATTCTGGGCGCAACGGCGACGCTGGAGTTCCGTCTGGTAAACACCAACGTGGACCAGTCTGCGGCGGCATCCGGGCGCGTACCGGGTGACTCGGAAGTGAAACAGTCTCGTGAAGGACAGCCGGTTGTGCTGTATAAACGCGTGATCCTGACCGGTGACCATATCACCGATTCCACTTCCAGCCAGGACGAATACAATCAGCCGCAGGTTAACATCTCGCTGGATAGCGCGGGTGGTAACATCATGTCTAACTTCACCAAGGATAACATCGGTAAGCCGATGGCGACCCTGTTCGTGGAGTATAAAGACAGCGGTAAAAAAGATGCGAATGGCCGTTCAGTGCTGGTGAAACAGGAAGAGGTGATTAACATCGCCAACATCCAGTCTCGCTTGGGCAACAGCTTCCGTATCACCGGTATCAACAACCCGAATGAAGCGCGTCAGCTTTCACTGCTGCTACGTGCCGGTGCGTTGATTGCGCCGATTCAGATTGTTGAAGAACGCACCATCGGCCCGACTCTGGGTATGCAGAACATCAAGCAGGGTCTGGAAGCGTGTCTGGCTGGTCTGGCTGTTTCTATTCTGTTTATGATCTTCTTCTACAAGAAGTTTGGTTTGATTGCGACCAGCGCACTGATTGCGAACCTGGTACTGATTGTCGGTATCATGTCGCTGCTGCCGGGCGCTACGCTAAGTATGCCGGGTATCGCGGGGATCGTCTTAACCCTTGCCGTAGCGGTCGATGCGAACGTACTGATCAACGAACGTATCAAAGAAGAGTTGAGTAACGGACGTTCGATTCAGCAGGCGATCAACGAAGGTTATGCGGGCGCATTCAGTTCCATCTTCGATGCGAACATCACGACGCTGATTAAAGTTCTGATCCTGTATGCAGTCGGTACCGGGGCAATTAAAGGGTTCGCGATTACTACCGGTATTGGTGTGGCGACGTCGATGTTTACCGCGATCGTCGGGACACGTGCCATCGTAAACCTGTTGTATGGCGGCAAGCGCGTCAAAAAGCTGTCAATCTGAGGAGTGCGAAGTGGCACAGGAATATACTGTTGAACAATTGAACCACGGCCGTAAAGTCATCGACTTTATGCGCTGGGACTACTGGGCTTTCGGCATCTCTGGTTTCCTGCTGATTGCGGCCATCGTGGTGATGGGCGTACGTGGCTTTAACTGGGGGCTCGATTTCACCGGTGGTACGGTAATTGAAATCACGCTGGAAAAACCGGCGGAAATGGACGTGATGCGCGATGCGCTGGAGAAAGCGGGCTTCGTTGAGCCGCTGCTGCAGAACTTCGGTAGCAGCCACGACATTATGGTACGTATGCCGCCAACCGAAGGTGAAAACGGTGGGCAAGTGCTGGGTAGCAAGGTGCTGAGCGTCATTAACGAAGCCACCAACCAGCATGCAGCGGTGAAGCGTATCGAATTCGTCGGGCCTAGCGTCGGTGCCGATCTGGCACAAAACGGTGCGATGGCGCTGATCGTGGCGCTGATCTCCATCCTCGTGTACGTCGGTTTCCGCTTTGAGTGGCGACTGGCGGCGGGCGTGGTTATCTCGCTGGCGCACGACGTGATCATCACGCTTGGGATCCTGTCGTTGTTCCATATCGAGATTGACCTGACTATCGTCGCATCGTTGATGTCGGTTATCGGTTACTCGCTGAACGACAGCATCGTGGTTTCTGACCGTATTCGTGAGAACTTCCGCAAAATCCGTCGCGGGACGCCTTATGAAATCTTTAACGTGTCGTTGACCCAAACGCTGCACCGTACGTTGATTACCTCCGGTACAACGTTAGTGGTTATTCTGATGCTGTACCTCTTTGGTGGTCCGGTACTGGAAGGCTTCTCGCTGACTATGCTTATCGGTGTGTCCATCGGTACCGCGTCGTCTATCTACGTGGCATCGGCGCTGGCGCTGAAGCTGGGTATGAAGCGTGAGCACATGCTGCAGCAGAAAGTTGAGAAAGAAGGGGCGGATCAGCCGTCTATTCTGCCTTAACCGACGCAGGGCGTTACATTAGAATCCCGATCGCAAGGTCGGGATTTTTTTTGCCTGAAGAAAGCCTACAAATTGTCTATGGGTTTTCTTTAGACAAAAAAAAACCAGCAATTAAGCTGGCTTTTGTATACCTGGGCCGGATAAGCATAGCGCCATCCGGCGACAACCAACCTCAATTTAGAAGTTGTAACCTACAACAAAGTAACCACCCCAACCGGTAGAACGAACGTTTTCGTTCATAAAGACCACGTCCGCGTTATCTTTCCACTGGCCGCCGTTATGCCAGTAACGGGCAACAACAGAATAGTGCCAATGATCGTAGTTCAGCGCCAGAATGTGGCTGGAGGCGATCGAATCGTTGGTACGTGCTTTCTTGCCATTTACATCGGTGAAGTCTTTGTCACCGAGATCGGAGCCCCAGTCAAAGTTGGTGAAGCCGATATAGCTCAGGTTACCGCCCCACAGTTCGGTAATCGGGACAAAGTATTTCACTTTGAAACGGTAGCCATCCCATTCGTTTTCGTTCGCGGCACCGTAGTTCTGCCACTGGTACTTGGCGTACACGTTCATGGACAGGCTCATCGGCAGGCCGGTGTCGATATCAGTACCCAGACCCATATACCAGGTGCTCTGGCGACCATCTTTGTTACGACCCATATCGTAGATATAGTTGTTCGCGAAATACCACTCTTTGAACGGACCAAAGCTCAGATCGGCACCGGTCAATTTGTCGATGGAGAAACGTGGTTCGATTTCCATAAACAGCGGGGAGCCGTGGTTCCAGATACCCTTCGCATCGGTGTTACCACCGAAGAATACCGGCGCATCCATATAACCATAGAAGTCAAACCAGTCTTTTTTAGCGAAAGCTTCATATTCCAGGTAGGTATCGTTACGGATCTGCGGTCCGAAACGGGTGTGGTAGCTGCCGACAACGTTAACGCTCTGGTGCCACCAGTCGGACAGGTATTCCGGTTTGTTGTTTTCTGCTGCATTAGCAGTGAAAGACGAGGAGAGCGCCAGCACTGCACCGGCTGCAAGTAATGTTTTTTTCATATGTATGCCACTGTTTGAAATCCCTTTCGGGAGTGAAAAAGGCGCAATTTGCGTTTCTAAATATTTCGTAATTCTTCGGAGCCTATTATAAAAATCATTGTTCACAAAAATATGTCTTGTTTCACAGTTCTATCATTTACGTAATCGATTGCGTTCACGTTTGCGTACTTTAGGCGGCGAATTGTACTGACTCCCATGAATGTTGCCAAGTTTTACTAAAAATATCGGTGATGTCAGCGGAGTAACAAAATGACGGGGATGGGTGTTGCGGAACGCACAAAACGCTCCGCAAAAAAGTTTATTGGGTCACAGGCTGGATGTCATGGATGCGTACAAAGCCGAGTTGGTCAAGTGACAGGCCATTGAGCTGCAGCGGAATGTCTACGTCACTGGGGGCAAGAAGGCTTGCCGGAGCGTTGATCAATTCATTCTTAACGTTCACTTCCTGATAGTTGTCCGTGGTGCCCTGGATTTGCCCGTACTCTACGGTGGCGCTAAATGCCGGTAACGGTGTGTTGGATTCTCCCTGAATGCGCAGCGTCAGGCGCGTACCGTCCGCATTCGGTGCAATATTGACCAGTGACATGCGGAGCGTACCAATCTGGCTGTTCAGGCGGGCGGGGGTTTTCGAACCCGGTAATAAATAGACGCCGCGGGTGGATTTCGCATTCAACATATTTTGTTGCGTTATTTTTACCGTTTCCTGATTGAGCTGGGTCATCTCTTTGCTCAAGGTACTTACGCTTTGATGCATCTGTCGTACTTCAGCTTGCTGTGCGCAGGCATTAAGACTAAAGAGGCTTCCCACCAGGAGAATTCTTAGGTAACGTCTTGTCATTATGATTACTTCCTACATTGTCGCGATAGCATAATGGTAGTGTGCTCAGAGCACGAAGGCATCGATCCTTTGTCTCAAAAGCGCTCTGCCTTTGTTGTCGCGCCAGTTCAGGGTAAAATAGATCTCTATGAACCACTGAGGTACAGGACGCCGTATGCATTGCCCATTCTGTTTCGCCGTAGACACTAAGGTAATTGACTCTCGTCTTGTCGGCGAGGGCTCTTCAGTACGCCGCCGTCGGCAGTGTCTGGTCTGTAACGAACGTTTTACCACTTTTGAAGTGGCAGAACTGGTTATGCCACGCGTTGTAAAAAGCAACGACGTGCGCGAGCCTTTTAATGAAGAGAAGCTGCGCAGCGGCATGCTGAGAGCGCTTGAGAAACGGCCGGTCAGCGCAGATGACGTCGAAATGGCGTTAAACCATATAAAATCACAGCTGCGTGGGACGGGCGAGCGCGAGGTGCCGAGTAAAATGATCGGTAATCTGGTGATGGAGCAACTGAAAAAGCTCGATAAAGTGGCCTACATCCGTTTTGCTTCGGTTTACCGGAGCTTTGAAGATATCAAAGAATTTGGCGAAGAGATTGCTCGCCTACAGGATTAAGCCATGCAGGATGAGTTGTACATGGCGCGAGCGCTGAAGCTGGCCGCGCGTGGACGTTTCACGACCCACCCTAATCCCAACGTGGGCTGTGTCATTGTTAAAGACGGGGAAATCGTCGGTGAAGGATACCATCACCGCGCGGGCGAACCCCATGCCGAGGTCCATGCGCTGCGTATGGCCGGTGTTAAAGCGCAGGGGGCAACCGCCTACGTCACGCTCGAACCGTGCAGTCATCACGGGCGTACGCCGCCGTGCTGCGATGCGCTGATTGCTGCGGGCGTGACGCGTGTTGTTGCCGCGATGCAGGATCCTAACCCGCAGGTGGCGGGGCGTGGACTTTACCGCTTGCAGCAGGCCGGTATTGATGTCAGCCACGGCATGATGATGAACGACGTCGAACAGCTGAATAAAGGTTTTCTCAAGCGGATGCGCACCGGATTTCCGTATGTTCAGCTTAAGCTCGGCGCATCGCTTGACGGCCGTACGGCGATGGCCAGCGGCGAAAGCCAGTGGATAACATCACCACAGGCACGTCGCGACGTTCAGCGCCTGCGTGCGCAAAGCCATGCTATTTTAACCAGCAGCGCCACGGTGCTGGCTGACGACCCCCAGCTTACCGTCCGTTGGTCGGAGCTTGATGAATCGACCCAGGCGCTGTATCCGCAGGAAAACCTGCGTCAGCCAATCCGCATTGTTCTCGATCGTCAAAACCAGGTCACACCTGAACATCGTATTGTGCAGCAGCCGGGAGAAACCTGGATTGCGCGCAGCAGCGACGATTCGCGTATCTGGCCGGAGAGTGTTCGCACGCTGAATGTGCCGGAGCATAACGGCAATCTGGATCTGGTGGTGTTGATGATGCAACTGGGCAAGCAGCAAATTAACAGCATTTGGGTTGAGGCTGGCCCAACGCTTGCAGGCGCATTATTGCAGGCCGGGGTGGTGGATGAGCTAATCGTCTATGTTGCGCCTAAACTGTTAGGCAGTGACGCGCGAGGATTATGTGTGCTGCCAGGCCTTGAGAAACTGGCCGATGCCCCCCATTTCAAATTCAACGAGATACGCCATGTAGGTCCGGACGTTTGCCTGCATTTAGTGAGCGCATGATCTCCCGGTTCGAAAGGGAAGCAGCGCACAGATTATTATGATAAAATCCGCCCCCCTGCGGGGTCTAGTGAATCCGAAGGAAGAATATGAACATTATTGAAGCTAACGTTGCTACTCCGGACGCTCGCGTCGCCATCACCATTGCGCGTTTCAACAACTTTATCAATGACAGCCTGCTGGAAGGTGCTATCGACGCCCTGAAGCGTATTGGCCAGGTTAAAGATGAAAACATTACCGTCGTTTGGGTTCCAGGCGCGTATGAGCTGCCGCTGGCAGCTGATGCACTGGCGAAAACCGGTAAATATGACGCGGTGATTGCGCTGGGTACAGTTATCCGTGGCGGTACCGCACACTTCGAATATGTGGCTGGCGGTGCAAGCAATGGCCTGGCGCACGTCGCTCAGGACAGCGGTATTCCGGTAGCCTTCGGTGTTCTGACCACCGAAAGTATTGAACAAGCCATCGAACGTGCTGGCACGAAAGCCGGTAATAAAGGCGCAGAAGCTGCACTGACCGCGCTTGAAATGATTAATGTATTGAAAGCCATTAAGGCCTGATTTTTGTAAGGGGAAATCCGTGAAACCTGCTGCTCGTCGCCGCGCCCGTGAGTGTGCCGTCCAGGCGCTCTACTCCTGGCAGTTGTCCCAGAACGACATCTCTGATGTTGAATACCAGTTCTTGGCGGAACAGGACGTGAAAGATGTCGACGTCCTGTATTTTCGTGAACTGCTGTCCGGGGTGGCGACTAACAGCGCGTACCTGGATGGCCTGATGAAGCCTTACCTGTCTCGTCTGCTGGAAGAGCTGGGTCAGGTAGAGAAAGCCGTACTGCGTATTGCACTGTTTGAACTGTCTAAACGTAGTGATGTGCCGTATAAAGTGGCCATCAACGAAGCGATTGAACTGGCGAAAACCTTCGGTGCCGAAGATAGCCACAAGTTCGTCAACGGCGTACTGGATAAAGCAGCACCTGCGATTCGCCCCAACAAAAAGTGATCGCCAGGCCGGCAGGATGGCGGAATCTATTTCCGCTGTCGCCGGCCTTTTCTTTTTTCCTGCTGAGGCATAACGTATGGCATGTGGCGAATTCTCCCTGATTGCCCGTTATTTTGACCGTGTTAGAAGCTCTCGTCTTGACGTCGAAACCGGCATTGGTGACGATTGTGCACTCCTGAACATCCCTGAAAAACAAACGCTGGCGATCAGCACCGACACGCTGGTGGCAGGCAATCACTTCCTTCCCGATATTGATCCAACGGACCTGGCCTGGAAAGCGCTGGCGGTTAATTTAAGCGATCTGGCGGCGATGGGAGCTGACCCGGCATGGCTGACGCTGGCGCTCACGTTACCTGACGTTGATGAATCCTGGCTCGAAGCCTTCAGTGACAGCCTGTTTGAACTCCTTAATTACTATGATATGCAGCTGATTGGCGGTGATACCACGCGTGGGCCACTGTCGATGACGTTGGGTATCCATGGCTACGTCCCGGTCGGGCGAGCCTTAAAACGCTCGGGTGCGAAGCCGGGTGACTGGATTTACGTTACCGGTACGCCGGGCGACAGCGCTGCCGGTTTGGCTATTCTGCAAAACCGATTGCAGGTAACAGATGCCAAAGACGCGGAGTATCTGCTTAAACGTCACCTGCGTCCCACGCCGAGAATTTTACAGGGGCAGGCCCTGCGCGACCTGGCCAGTGCGGCTATCGATCTTTCCGACGGTCTGATTTCCGATCTCGGGCATATCGTTAATGCCAGCGGTTGCGGCGCGCGCGTTAATGTCGATGCGTTACCGTATTCCACGGCATTATCTCAGCACGTTGAGCCGGAGCAGGCGCTGCGCTGGGCGCTCTCAGGTGGTGAAGATTATGAGTTATGCTTTACCGTACCGGAAATAAACCGTGGTGCACTGGACGTCGCGCTGGGGCATCTTGGCGTATCATTTACCTGCATTGGGCAGATGAGTGCGGACGTGGAAGGGATGCACTTTACGCGTGACGGTAAGCCTGTCACGTTTGACTGGAAAGGATATGACCATTTTGCTGCGCCTTAAAAAAGATGTCGCAAAAAGCCGCTTGAGTATGCGTAATCCGTGGCACCTGTTGGCCACCGGATTCGGCAGCGGATTAAGTCCAATTATACCCGGTACCATGGGATCGCTGGCGGCGATCCCATTTTGGTATTTGATGACGTTTCTGCCGTGGCAGCTGTATTCACTGGTCGTCATGCTGGCTATTTGTATCGGTGTCTATCTGTGCCATCAAACGGCGAAAGATATGGGTGTACACGATCACGGCAGTATCGTCTGGGATGAGTTTGTCGGGATGTGGATAACCTTGATGGCTCTGCCGACACTCGACTGGCAGTGGGTCGCCGCCGGATTTGTGATTTTCCGCATTCTGGATATGTGGAAGCCCTGGCCGATCCGCTGGTTCGATCGTAACGTGCATGGCGGTACGGGGATTATGATCGACGATATTGTGGCGGGGATACTTTCCGCAGGGATCCTCTATTTTATCGGGCATCACTGGCCGCTTGGCATTATTTAACCCTTCCCAGGGTTATGTTGTAGGCCCGATAAGCACAGCGCCATCGGGCAATACCAGATTATTTAAATCCCACCACCGGATGCTGTTTGTACGGCATTTCCAGTTCGGCAATCTGTTCCGGTTTTAGCGTTAAATCGACCGCGTTGAGCAACTCATCCAGCTGTTCTTCGCGCGAGGCGCCAATTATGGGCGCAGCGACGCCCGGTTTGCTCAGCAGCCACGCCAGCGCTACCTGCGCGCGCGAAGCGCCGATTTCCTCACTCACCCCGGTTAACCGTTCCGCTATTCTCGCGTCGTTTTCATCACTCTCGCGGTACAGATTTTTTCCGACTTCATCCGACACGACACGCGCGGTCGTTTCTCCCCAGGGGCGCGTCAGACGTCCCCGTGCCAGTGGACTCCACGGGATCACCGCCACACCTTCCTGGTAGCACAGCGGCAGCATGTCGCGTTCTTCTTCACGGTAGATAAGGTTGTAGTGATCCTGCATGCTGACAAACTGTGCCCAGCCGTGTTGTTTCTGCAAGGCCAGCGCCTGCGCAAACTGGGAGGCGTGCATCGAAGAGGCGCCGATATAGCGTGCTTTGCCGGACTTCACCACGTCGTTGAGCGCTTCCAGGGTTTCTTCGATAGGCGTGTTGTAATCCCAGCGGTGAATTTGCAGGATATCGACATAGTCCATGCCAAGGCGAGTCAGGCTGTCGTCGATAGAACGCAGGATTTGCGCCCGGGATAACCCTTCCGCTAAATCATCTACCTGGTGAAATACTTTTGTGGCGACCACCACCTCGTCGCGGCGGGCGAAGTCACGCAGGGCACGACCGACAATTTCTTCACTGCTGCCAGCGGAGTAGCTATTGGCAGTATCAAAAAAGTTAATACCGCCTTCAAGAGCATGTTTGATAATTGGGCGACTGCTTTCTTCCGGCAGCGTCCAGGCGTGGTTGCCGCGATTGGGCTCGCCAAACGTCATGCAGCCCAGACAAAGGCGAGAAACCCGAAGGTCAGTTTTTCCTAAGAGGTTGTATTGCATATTCCGCTCCTGCTTAGCGTGTTAATCATTAAGCATAGCAGGAGCGGGGAGGGGATTATGCCAGCCAGGCCTTGATTTTGGCCTCAATGCCGGCGGCATCAAGACCGAGATCGGCGCGCGCTTCGTCCTGTGTCCCCTGTGGGATGAAGAAGTCAGGCAGACCAATGTTAAGCACCGGAACCGGCTTACGATGCGCCATCAGCACTTCGTTTACGCCGCTGCCCGCGCCGCCCATAATGGCGTTTTCTTCCAGCGTAACCAGCACCTCGTGGCGGGCTGCCATCTCCAGAATCAACGTTTCGTCCAGCGGTTTGACAAAGCGCATATCGACCAACGTGGCGTTTAGCGATTCCGCAACCTGAGCGGCTTCTGGCATCAGGGTGCCGAAGTTAAGGATTGCCACTTTTGTCCCGTGACGCTTCACGATGCCTTTACCAATAGGTAATTTTTCCAGCGGGGTCAGCTCAACACCAACCGCATTACCGCGCGGGTAGCGCACCACGGCCGGGCCGTTAGTGTAGTGATAACCGGTAAACAGCATCTGGCGGCATTCGTTTTCATCGCTCGGGGTCATAATGACCATCTCCGGGATGCAGCGCAGGAAAGAAAGATCGAACGCGCCCTGGTGGGTTTGTCCATCTGCGCCCACGATCCCCGCGCGATCCACGGCGAACAGGACCGGCAGTTTCTGAATGGCGACATCATGCAGCACCTGATCGTAGGCGCGTTGCAGGAAGGTGGAATAAATCGCGACCACCGGCTTATAGCCGCCAATTGCCAGTCCGGCAGCAAAGGTGACCGCGTGCTGCTCGGCAATCGCCACGTCGAAGTAGCGGTCCGGGAATTTACGTGAAAACTCCACCATACCGGAGCCTTCGCGCATGGCCGGGGTAATCGCCATCAGCTTGTTGTCTTTGGCCGCCGTTTCACATAACCAGTCGCCGAAGATTTTGGAGTAGCTCGGCAGGCCGCCGCTGCTTTTCGGCAGACATCCGCTGGACGGATCGAATTTGGGTACCGCATGGAACGTGATTGGGTCTTTTTCCGCAGGCTCATAGCCACGACCTTTTTTGGTCATGATGTGCAGGAACTGCGGGCCTTTCAGGTCGCGCATGTTCTTCAGCGTGGTGATCAGTCCCAGCACGTCGTGACCGTCTACCGGGCCGATGTAGTTAAAGCCCAATTCTTCAAACAGCGTACCCGGCACTACCATGCCTTTAATGTGTTCTTCGGTACGTTTAAGCAGCTCTTTTATCGGCGGCACGCCGGAGAAGACTTTCTTCCCGCCTTCACGCAATGAGGAATACAGTTTGCCGGAGAGCAGTTGTGCCAGGTGGTTGTTCAGCGCGCCGACGTTTTCTGAAATCGACATTTCGTTGTCGTTCAGGATAACCAGCATGTCGGGCTTAATATCGCCCGCGTGGTTCATGGCTTCAAACGCCATGCCGGCAGTGATGGCACCGTCGCCAATCACGCAAACGGTACGGCGCTCTTTGCCTTCTTTCTCGGCGGCAACCGCAATGCCAATACCGGCGCTGATGGAGGTGGAGGAGTGTCCGACGCTTAAAACGTCATACTCGCTCTCGCCACGCCAGGGGAACGGATGCAGGCCACCTTTTTGGCGGATGGTGCCGATTTTATCGCGGCGCCCCGTCAGAATTTTGTGCGGGTACGCCTGATGTCCCACATCCCAGATTAACTGGTCAAACGGGGTGTTGTAGACGTAGTGCAGCGCGACGGTCAGCTCCACCGTGCCCAGACCGGAGGCAAAATGCCCGCTGGAACGGCTCACGCTGTCGAGCAAATAGCGGCGCAGTTCGTCGCAAAGCTTGGGCAGGCTCTCTTTTGGCAACAGGCGTAACTCCTGGGTGGAGTCGACCAGCGCCAGGGTCGGGTATTTGGCTATATCAAAACTCATCGCAAGCTCATCGGATATGTTGGTTTATTTATCACGCTGGATTATGTAGTCCGCTAGCGCTTCCAGTGCCGAGGTATCGAGTGACTGTGCGGCCAGCAGACTGAGCGACTGGCGGGCATCCTCGATTAAATCCCGGGCTTTATTCCGGGCTTGCTCAAGACCCAGAAGTGCAGGATAGGTACTTTTGCCAAGCTGCTGGTCGGCACCCTGACGTTTACCCAATGTTGCAGTATCGCCTACCACATCCAGTATGTCATCCTGAACCTGGAACGCCAGACCGATGCTTTCGGCGTACTTGTCGAGTATCGGCAGGACGTTTCGGCCTTGGTCTCCGGCACTTAATGCCCCCAGACGCACGGCGGCGCGAATCAAGGCCCCGGTTTTATGGCGATGGATTTTCTCCAGCGCCTCCAGCTCAACCTGGAGGCCTTCAGCCGCCAGATCCAGCGCCTGACCGCCGCACATGCCGGCAATACCGCTGGCCTGAGCCAGTTCAGAGATCATGGCGATGCGGTCACGGTCGGCGACCTCCGGCATGGAGGCGTCACTGATAATGGAAAACGCCAGCGTTTGCAGCGCATCACCCGCTAAAATCGCATTCGCCTCGCCAAACTTAACGTGGCAGGTCGGCAGGCCGCGTCGCAGATCGTCGTCGTCCATCGCGGGTAAATCATCGTGCATCAGCGAATAAGCATGGATGCACTCAACCGCCGCGGCGGGAGCGTCGAGCGTACTCAGGCTGACGCCAAACATCTGACCGGTTGCGTATACCAGGAATGGGCGCAGACGTTTACCGCCTAATAATGCGCCATACTGCATGGTCTCGACCACGGGAGTGTTCTGAAAGGGCAATGGCGCGATAAAACGGCTCAGTGCCTGGTTGGCCTGCTCAACGCAAGCCTGTAGCTGCTGCGTAAAATCCATTTACTCATTATCCGGTGTAAAAGGCGTGAGGGCGGCATCTTCCGTCTCAGACAGCAGGATTTGCACGCGCTGTTCAGCCTGTTGCAACTTAACCTGTCCCTGACGCGCCAGCTGTACGCCACGTTCGAATTCGTTCAGCGCCTCTTCCAGCGGCAGGTCGCCGCTTTCCAGACGGGTAACAATCTGTTCCAGCTCGCTCAGCGCTGTTTCAAAGCTGGCGGGCGCTTCATTTTTCTTCGGCATAATGAATGTCTGACTCTCAATATTTTCAGCCCAAGCCATGGTAACGGACTTAGAGCAATTATCAAATAATGCGCAATGTGCACAGGAAGCTCGCGTAGTGGTATACTTCCGCGCCTGGATGCAGCCGCAGGTATGGGCTGCTGTATTATTCCCCAATACAAGCCTTTGATGCTTGCCAAAGAACCATTGCCGCCATGAAGTTTATCATTAAATTGTTCCCAGAAATCACCATCAAAAGCCAATCTGTGCGTTTGCGCTTTATAAAAATTCTGACAGGGAACATCCGTAACGTTTTAAAACACTATGATGAAGACCTTGCTGTCGTCCGCCACTGGGACCATGTTGAGGTTCGCGCCAAAGATGAAACCCAGCGTCTGGATATTCGTGACGCGCTGACCCGCATTCCGGGTATCCACCATATTCTCGAAGTGGAAGACGTGCCGTTTACCGATATGCACGATATCTTCGAGAAAGCGCTGGTGCAGTACCGCGATCAACTGGAAGGCAAAACCTTCTGCGTGCGCGTGAAGCGCCGTGGTAAGCATGAGTTTAGCTCCATTGAAGTGGAACGTTATGTTGGCGGTGGGCTGAATCAACATATTGAATCCGCGCGCGTGAAGCTGACCAAGCCTGATGTGACCGTCAATCTTGAAATCGAAAACGACCGACTGCTGCTGGTGAAAGGTCGCTACGAAGGTATTGGCGGCTATCCGATTGGCACCCAGGAAGACGTACTGTCGCTGATTTCCGGCGGTTTTGACTCTGGCGTTTCCAGCTATATGCTGATGCGTCGCGGCTGCCGCGTGCACTACTGCTTCTTTAACCTCGGTGGTGCGGCGCACGAAATCGGTGTTCGTCAGGTGGCGCATTACCTGTGGAACCGCTTCGGGAGTTCGCATCGCGTACGTTTTGTCGCCATCAACTTTGAACCGGTGGTGGGTGAGATCCTCGAGAAAGTTGACGATGGCCAGATGGGCGTGGTCCTCAAGCGCATGATGGTTCGCGCGGCGTCTAAAGTGGCCGAGCGCTACGGCGTCCAGGCGCTGGTGACCGGTGAAGCGCTTGGGCAGGTATCCAGCCAGACGCTGACTAACCTGCGTTTGATCGACAACGTCTCCGACACGCTGATCCTGCGTCCGCTGATCTCGCACGATAAAGAACACATCATTAATCTGGCGCGTGAAATTGGTACCGAAGACTTTGCTCGAACCATGCCGGAGTACTGCGGTGTGATCTCAAAAAGCCCGACGGTAAAAGCCATTAAAGCGAAGATTGAAGCCGAAGAACAAAACTTCGATTTTGCCATCCTCGATAAAGTGGTGGAAGAAGCCAATAATATCGATATCCGCGATATCGCTCAGCAGACCGAGCAGGCCGTGGTGGAAGTTGAAACCGTGAGCGGTTTTGGCCCCAACGACGTGATTCTGGACATCCGCTCTGTGGATGAACAGGATGATAAGCCGCTGAAAGTGGAAGGCGTGGACGTGGTTTCGCTGCCGTTCTACAAGCTGAGCACCCACTTTGGCGATTTGGACCAGAATAAAACCTGGCTGCTGTGGTGTGAACGCGGTGTGATGAGCCGCCTGCAGGCGCTGTATCTGCGCGAGCAGGGTTTTGCAAACGTGAAGGTGTATCGCCCGTAGTGACTTCTGCCTGATGGCGCTGCGCTTATCAGGCCTACAAACTGTACGTCTTTGTAGGCCTGATAAGGTGTTTACACCGCCATCCGGCAATATCACGATATTATTCAAAACGCACGGGAAGCGTCTT
Organism: Citrobacter sp. wls613; assembly: GCF_005281195.1. Classification (NCBI taxonomy): domain Bacteria; kingdom Pseudomonadati; phylum Pseudomonadota; class Gammaproteobacteria; order Enterobacterales; family Enterobacteriaceae; genus Citrobacter; species Citrobacter sp. wls613. The sequence goes on along the minus strand of NZ_SZXN01000082.1, from coordinate 103,100 downwards.
CCCGTTCGACTCCCAGACGCCCTGATAGACACCGTCTTTCAATTCCAGCGTCATCTTCTCTTGCGCCTGTTCTGCGTCAGAGGTCTTCAGTTCATAATGTTGATTGTTGGCGGTGTTGCACTTGCCGGTTAATTCAATCGGTGCGCCAAATTTCTGGTAGAAGTAAGCCCCTTCAAAATAATCACCGTATTTACAGTCCACCTTCAACACGATACGCATGCTTTTTCCCAGCGTGCCGTACATCACCTTGCCATCGATGCCGGGCGCGGGCTCAACCGGTGTTGTACCCTTTGCGCCAGTCAGATACTGGCCGTATGGCGTGAACTGATTATGCAGATCTGCGGTCGGGATTTTTGTTGTGAAATCGCCCAGTTCATCACCCGCGCGGTTGGCGTGGTTGCTACAGCGTCCGTTCAGGAAAGCCAGATGATCTTTTTGCAGGGAGAATTTGTCGATGTAGTACAACCCGTCGGTGTAGGTGGCGCATGAGGCGTAGAAGTCGTCATAGCCCAAATCTTCACCGTCTTCCTCTTTTATTGGCTCCGACTTTTGTGATTTCTGTGCGGCAACAAAGGTATCAATTTGGCTGCGGATATCTTTTCTGATGCGGGTGTTTAATTCGGCCATCGTGGCGCGAGAAAAGAGATCGTTAAGGGTAATTGCCGCGCCATTGGCTAAATCGAAGCTCATCGGCACGTTATACGACTCGCAATAGGCCCCGCAGCCTTCGGCAAACATATTCAGGGTCAGCACGTTGGCGTCGCGATACTCGACCGTGTAGTCAAGGTTGGCGGTGGCATTCATCTCTGATTTCGCAAACTGATTCACTGTCGCCTGCGGGTTATTCCCTGGTAACCGATTGATGAAGCTTGCGAAAATATAATCGTTAATGCGTTTTGCAACCTGCGGGTTATCCGTTGAGGAAAACCATGGCACGCGATACTGCATTTCAGTGCTATTGGGATAACGGTACTCAAGGCTCTTAATTTCAAGCTGGGTTGCGGCGGTGGTGCTGGAAAGGAGCAGTAAAACCACTCCGCTCAGATATCCTTTCATAACGGTTCCTTTTAGAGGGAGTGGCCTAAGTGTTACTCGTAGTAGTTATAAATGCCTGCGGGCATCACCAGTTGTGACGCCACTTCATGAGCCTTTTCGCGACTGACCAGCAGATCAATGATTTTTAAGCCAAAATCAATTGATGTTCCTGGCCCCTGGCTGGTCAGCAGGTTGACGCGCGGATCCCAGACGACGCGTTTGTCCTGCCATTGTTCAGCGGGGATTTTGTCTTTCAGCGCCGGGAAGCCGGTCATATTGCCGATGGGGAAAATGTCATGCGGAACCAGCACGGTGGCGGCTGCGGCACATATAGCTGCCACAATACGCCCGGAGCGATGAAACTGTTTAACGGTTTCAATCAGCAGCGGGCTGTCGCGAAAACATTCTGCGCCTTTAATGCCGCCGGGCAGCACGATAATGTCGTAATCGCCGTCGGCGACTTCAACCAGCGGTGCATCCGCCAGCAACTTGACGCCGCGCGAGCAGACAATCGTCAGGTCGCCATCGCTGGCTACGCTGGCGGTTGTTACCTGGATCCCGCCTCGAACCAGCAGGTCGATAGTGGTGACCGCTTCGGTCTCTTCACTACCAGGGGCGAGACATACCAGTGCTTGAGCGCTCATATTCACTTTCCTTTCGCTTTACCATTTCAAACAGGTGGGCATTTTCCGGGACGGCGATGCCGTGCGCACGCGCGCGTTTCAACAAATAACCGGTAATGTAGTCAATCTCCGTATGGCGCAGAGCACGAATGTCCTGCAGCATGGATGAGATATTTTCTGCCGTACTGTCAATTACTTGCTCAACATAATAGCGTAAATCATCCACGGATGTATGGTGGCCTTCGCGTTCGATAACCGCCGCCACTTCCTCGCATATCTGCGCTATTTTTTCAGGATGCTGGCGTAACTCACCGTTTTGGCAGTTCCACAGCGCGGTGAGTGGGTTAATGACGCAATTGACTGCCAGCTTGCGCCACAGTTCCGCGCGGATGTTGTCGTGCCAGGCAACGTCAGGCAGCACCTGTTGCAGGATCTCAGCCAGATAACTGAAATCGCCATCCTGTTCACGCGCCGGGCCGATGCGCGTTGTTCCTTTCGCCACATGGATTATGACGTTGCCATCACGGCGAGCGGCCTGCGTGGTGGTGCCTATCAACAGTGGTTGCGTAATGCTTTGCAGCTCATCAATGGTGCCCATTCCGTTGTGAATCAACAGAATTGGGGTGGTCTTTGGCAGAATAGTTGCCAGGCTTTTTACCGCATCAGAAACCTGCCAGGCTTTCAGCGTCACCAGTAACAGATCGCTTTTCGCCAAAAAGTCGGGATCGTTTGCCGTCAGGGATTCATTAAAAACTGACCCATCCGTGTCAATCAAATTCACGCTGCAATAAGGTTGTGGCACGCGTAGCCACCCTTGAACCTCATGTCCATGTTTGCATAGCGCGGTAAGCCAAAGCTGCCCTAAGGCTCCGCATCCCAGTACGGTAATTCTCATTCATCCTCCTCACCTGCAACAGCACCAGGTGCTAATCCATATCGTCTGCATCCCATTATTGTTCGCCGCTACCATTGGCACGTACAATTAGGGGATACAGCCTAGTATAGCGCTGTCTGTTGAGTAACTTTGCAGGTATTATGCTTCGCATCAAAAACGAAGGGAGAGGAAAAGATGCCATCTTTCGATATTGTCTCTGAAGTTGATCTTCAGGAAGCGCGTAACGCGGTCGATAACGCGAGCCGCGAAGTGGAGTCACGCTTCGATTTTCGTGGCGTTGAAGCCACTTTTGAGCTGAACGAAGCCAATAAGACCATTAAGGTGCTGAGCGAGTCTGATTTCCAGGTTAATCAGTTGCTGGATATTTTGCGCGCCAAGCTGCTGAAGCGCGGGATTGAAGGGACGTCACTGGACGTACCGGAAACCTTTACGCACAGCGGAAAAACCTGGTTTGTGGAAGCGAAGCTGAAGCAGGGCATTGAAAGCGCGGTACAGAAGAAAATCGTCAAGCTGATTAAAGACAGCAAACTGAAGGTGCAGGCGCAGATTCAGGGCGAAGAAATTCGTGTGACCGGCAAAGCGCGTGACGATCTGCAATCCGTCATGGCGTTGGTGCGTGGCGGCGACCTCGGCCAGCCGTTCCAGTTCAAGAACTTCCGCGACTAAGCCGTTCTGCCTGATGGCGCTACGCTTATCAGGCCTACCGATCGCACACGCTATTTGTAGGCCGGATAAGGCGATAGTCGCCATCCGGCAATCCTCACGCCTGGCTTATCGCCTGCTCAATTTCAAATCGATTGGTCACTTTGCTGTCGATTTTCACATAGGCAGAATGCTCTTTTGCCACAATTAACACCTCACTCACGCCTTCTTTTGCCTGCAGTCGCTGTTTTAGTGTGTCATCTGCGGCGATCTCAGGGGGGATCTCCACGCGCAGGCTGCTGACATACGGCGGCTCTTTCATCGTGCTGGCCACCAGTAGCCAGATTGCAGCCAGTAATGCGCCTGCCAAAAATACCGCCTGACCATCAAACATTTCGACCACCCAACCGCCCAGCGAACCCCCGATGGCGACGCCGAGGAACTGGCTGGTGGAGTAAACGCCCATCGCCGTTCCTTTATAACCCGCCGGTGATTCTTTGCTGATGAGCGAGGGGAGAAGTGCTTCCATCAGGTTAAAGGCGAGGAAGAAGAGCTGAACACCTGCAATCAGCCCCCAGAAACGAATGTTAGCGCTCCACAGGACAATCTCAGCAGCCAGGATTAGCACCACACACGACAGAAATACCCGCTTCATCCGGCGTTTTACTTCGGCATAGATGATGAACGGCACCACGGAAACAAAGGACAGCAGCATCGTCACCAGATAAATCTTCCAGTGTTCGGCGGCGGGAAAGCCCGCTTTTGCCAGCTGGCCTGGCAGGGCGACGAAAGTGGACATCAGTAAAATATGCAGGCACATGATGCCAAAATTGAGCTTCAGCAGTTTAGGCTCCGCCAGGACTTTACTGAAGCTGCCTTTGACCATGCCTGATTCGCGGTTCAGCACGTGGGTGGTGCTATTGGGAACCACCCAAATGGTCAGTAAGATACCGGTGGTTGCCAGTGCGGCGATCATCCAGAACAGCGCGTGTAATCCCAGCTCGTGGGTAACGATCGGCCCAAGCACCATGGCAATGGCGAAGGTGATACCAAAGCTGACGCCAATAAACGCCATCGCTTTTGTGCGGTTTTGTTCGCGGGTTAAGTCAGACAGCAGCGCCATCACTGCGGCGGCAATCGCCCCGGAACCCTGCAGTGCACGTCCGAGTATAATTCCCCAGATAGAGTCCGAGAGCGCGGCGATCACGCTACCGAAAACGAATATCGCCAGCCCTCCGACGATAAGCGGTTTACGACCGATGCGGTCGGATAGCAAGCCGAAGGGGATCTGGAAGACCGCTTGTGCCAGACCATAAATGCCGATGGCAAGCCCGATCAGCGCTTCGCTGGCGCCCTGCAGCGCCATGCCATAGGTGGTCAGAACCGGCAGGACCATAAACATGCCAAGCATGCGCAACGAGAATACGGTCCCTAAACCCCAGGTGGCGCGCAACTCACCGGGCGTCATTTTATAATCGTTCATTCCCACCTCTGTTTTAATTTCGCGCCTAGTGTAAAGCGGTATGCGGGCGGGGTAAATATGCGCTTCATTAACAAATGTTGTGGTTGTGAGGGGAGGGCGTAGCAAAACGACAAATAAAAAAGGGTGCCGAAGCACCCTTTATAGTATGAGCAGATTTTACCAGACGTAAGTCAGCAGGTTCTGCGAGTTTGGCACCATAAAGTCGACGGACATCATCACGGAAAGCGCGGTGATGGCAATGATGGAGAAACCGAACAGCTTGCGCGCCCAGACTCTGTCATCTTCCACTTTGTACCCACGCAGCGCCATGCCTAACCACCAGACGCTGACCGCAGCCGCCACAACCAGATATTTGTAGCCGGCGTAACCGCCCAGAGACAGCATCAGCGTGGCGATAGCAAAGGCGATGATATACAGCGTGATATGGTTCTTCGCCACCGAAATGCCTTTCACCACCGGCAGTACCGGAATGTTAGCAGCCTGATAATCCTTAAAGCGGAAAATCGCGATGGCGTAAGAGTGCGGCATCTGCCACAGGCTGAAAATCGCCAGCAGAATCAGCGCACCGCTGTCAAAGCTCCCCGTCACGGCGCAGTAGCCAATCACCGGCGGCGCAGCGCCGGAGAGTGAGCCAATCAGCGTACCGTAGACCGAGTGGCGTTTCATGTACAGGCTGTACACGCCAACATAGACCACGAAGCCCATCACCCCCAGCCAGCAGGCCAGAGGGTTCGCGCCAAACCACAGCAGCATAAAGCCAGCAATACCCAGCAAGGTGGCGTATACCAGCGAGACCGCAGGAGAAATCAGACCTTTAACCAGCACACGGTTTTTGGTCCTCTCCATCTTCCTGTCGATATCCCTGTCGATGTAGTTGTTAAATACACAACCCGACGCCACAACCAGTGACACCCCAACCAACGTGTAGATAAACAGGGGATAATCAATGCTGCCTTTAGAGGCCAGCAGGAATCCACCAATCACCGAGATCAGGTTGCCAAAGATGATGCCTGGTTTCGTTACTTGCAGGTATTGCTTAAACATCATAATCGCCGCTCTTAGTGCATCATCATGTTGTAGTTCAGGTTCCACATAATCCAGATGGAGCCCACAACCAGAATGGCGATGATTAGCACAGTAAAGACAAAGGCCGTCATGTTCCAACCTTCATCAGATTTGCTATTCATGTGCAGGAAGCACACCAGGTGAACCAGTATCTGTACCACTGCCATAATGAGGATAGTCCCCAGAATAACGGCAGGAGAGGCAGAACCTGTCATCACCATCCAGAACGGAATGACCGTCAGGATGATAGACAGGATAAAACCTGTCATGTAGGTTTTTACGCTGCCATGGGATGCGCCGCCGCTCACGTTTGAATGACTCATTACATCGCCCCCATCAGATAAACAACAGTGAACACGCAGATCCACACCACATCCAGGAAGTGCCAGAACAGGCTCAGGCACATGATGCGGGTACGGTTAGTGCTGGTCAGGCCGCGACGGGCAACTTGCACCATCAGCACCGCCATCCAGATAAGGCCGGAAGTGACGTGCAGACCGTGCGTACCAACCAGCGCGAAGAACGCCGACAGGAAACCGCTACGATCTGGGCCCATATCGTTAACAATCAGGTGATGGAATTCATAGATTTCCATCCCGATGAATCCGGCACCGAACAAGAAGGTCAACGCCAGCCAGGAAATGACCTGGCTCTTGTTGTTCTTGTACATGGCGATCGCCGCCATGCCGTAAGTAATGGAGCTGAATAACAGCAGGAAGGTCTCTACCAGGACGAACGGCAGCTCAAAAATGTCCTTACCTGTTGGGCCACCTGCGGTGCCGTTCACCAGAACGGCATAGGTTGCAAACAGAATAGAGAACAGAATGCAGTCGCTCATCAGGTAGACCCAAAATCCGAAGATTTTGTTCTGACCTGCATCGTGGTGCCCGTGTTCGTGCGCGTGGGCATTCGCGTGCGCTAAAGTATCAGTTGCCATTTTTCAGCCCTGCCTTAGTAATCTCATCGAAATGCTGATTTTCCAGTTTTTCGACTTCCGGGACCGGCACGTAGTAATCCACGTCTTCATCAAAGCTTTTCACGATCCAGCTGATAATCATGCCTGCGAAGCTTGCAATTGCCAGCCACCAGATATGCCAGATCATGGCGAAACCAAACAGTGTTGCGAAGGCGGTAATGACGATACCGGCGCCGCTGTTCTTCGGCATATGAATCTCTTCATAGTGCGTAGGTTGCTTATACGCTTCGCCTTTTTCTTTCATTTCCCAGAAGGCATCACGCTCGTGAACGTGTGGCACAACGGCAAAGTTGTAGAACGGAGGCGGGGAAGAGGTTGCCCACTCCAACGTACGACCACCCCACGGGTCACCGGTCAGGTCACGGTTCTGCTCGCGGTCGCGAATAGACACGTAGATCTGAATCAGCTGGCACAGGATACCCAGTGCAATCAGCGCGGCACCGCAGGCGGCAACGACCAGCATCGGATGGAACTGCGGGTCAATCTGCTGGCTGAGACGACGGGTCATACCCATAAAGCCCAGCACATACAGCGGCATAAATGCCACGAAGAAGCCGATGATCCACAACCAGAATGCGCGTTTGCCCCAGGTTTCGTTCAGCGTGTAGCCAAACGCTTTTGGCCACCAGTAGGTCATACCGGCGAAGCAACCAAATACCACGCCGCCGATGATAACGTTGTGGAAGTGCGCAATCAGGAACAGGCTGTTGTGCAGTACGAAGTCCGCACCCGGAACCGCCAGCAGTACGCCGGTCATACCGCCGACTGAGAAGGTCACGATGAAGCCAATCGTCCACAGCATCGCTGAGTGGAATACGATACGGCCCTGATACATGGTGAACAGCCAGTTGAAGATCTTCACCCCGGTAGGGATGGCGATAATCATGGTGGTAATACCGAAGAAGGCGTTAACGTTAGCGCCTGCACCCATGGTGAAGAAGTGGTGCAGCCAAACAACGAACGACAGAACGGTGATACACACGGTTGCCCACACCAGCGAGGTGTAGCCAAACAGGCGTTTACGCGAGAAGGTTGCTGCGATTTCGGAGAACACCCCGAAGACCGGCAGAATCAGAATGTACACTTCCGGATGGCCCCAGGCCCAAATCAGGTTGATGTACATCATCATGTTGCCGCCCATATCGTTGGTAAAGAAATGGGTGCCCAGATAGCGATCCAGGGTTAGCAACGCGACGGTAACCGTCAAGATTGGGAAGGAGGCGATAATCAGGATGTTGGCGCACAGAGATGCCCAGGTAAATACCGGCATCTTGAACATCGTCATACCCGGTGCACGCATCTTGATGATGGTCACAAAGAAGTTGATACCGGTTAAGGTTGTACCTATACCGGACAACTGCACCGCCCATATCCAATAATCAACCCCGACGCTTGGACTGTACTCTATTCCCGAGAGCGGCGGATAGGCCAGCCAGCCGGTCTGTGCGAATTCACCTACGCCCAGAGACAGGTTAACCAGGATAACGCCGACAACGGTGAACCAGAAGCTCAGGTTGTTCAGGAAGGGGAAGGCAACGTCACGTGCGCCGATCTGCAGCGGAACCACCAGGTTCATCAGACCGATAACAAATGGCATGGCGACGAAGAAGATCATGATCACGCCGTGAGCCGTGAAGATCTGGTCGTAGTGGTGAGGTGGCAGGAAGCCCGCTTCACCTGCAGACGCCAGCGCCTGCTGACTACGCATCATGATGGCGTCAGCAAAGCCACGAATCAACATGACGATGGCGACGATGACATACATGATGCCAAGACGTTTGTGGTCAACCGAAGTCAGCCACTCTTTCCACAGGTAGGTCCACTTACCGAAGTAAGTAATGAGGCCCAGTAAGGCCGCCCCACCGATGATAATGGCAGCGATCGTAACCATGACGATTGGTTCATGGAACGGGACTGCATCCAGTGTCAATTTTCCGAACATCGTATTCTTCCTCGGCCCCTTAGTGAGCGGATTCCGCGTGGCTCATGTCCATGCCTTCCATTCCTTCGTGTGCGCTGTGCTCACCTTCTGGTTTGGCCATGTCCATGCTCTTACCGTGAGCCATAAATTTGTTAATAACGTCTTTAAACAAATCCGGTTTCACGTTGGAGAAATATTCCACCTGGTTGTATTCGCTTGGTACAGCCACTTTCTCGAACGCTGCCATGTCACTCATGGTGTTCGTGGACTGTTTAGCTTTAGCAACCCATTGGTCGAATTCGGCGCGGTCCTTTGTTGCGATAGCCTTGAACTTCATACCGGAGAAGCCTGGTCCGCTGTAGCTTGCGGAGATACCATCATAAGTACCGGCTTCGTTGGCGATCAGATGCAGTCGAGTCTGCATACCGGCCATGGCATAAATCTGGCTACCCAGACGCGGGATAAAGAAGGAGTTCATCACGGAGTTGGATGTCACTTTGAATTCAACCGGAGTGTTCGCCGGGAAGGCGATTTCATTCACGGTAGCGATACCCTGTTCCGGATAGATGAAGAACCATTTCCAGTCCATGGAAACCACTTCGATGGTAATGGGCTTCTCGTCATGCGCCAGCGGTTTGCTTGGCTCAAGCGCGTGCGTGGTTTTCCAGGTCAGTACGGCAAGGAAAATGATGATTAAGATAGGCACCGTCCAGACCACAGCTTCCACTTTATTGGAGTGTGACCAGTTCGGGCTGTACTTCGCATCTTTATTGCTTGCACGGTACTTCCAGGCAAAACCAACAGCCATCAAGATGGCAGGAATAACGACGATCAACATCAGGCCAAATGCCGTCAGTATCAATGAACGTTGTTCCAGACCAATCTGTCCTTTAGGGTCAAGCAGCGCAGAATTACAGCCACTGAGTAATGCAGTGCCTGCAATTAATGACAACCATCCCAAACTTTTATTGTATTTCCTGAGTCTCATTTAACGACCTCAATTCCACGGGACCGGGTGGCGTTTAAAGTGTGAGGGCATTTTACGGGAAGGTTACATTACTGTAAACATCATTGGATCTGTGTTACCGGGTTCTGCCGTGCATGTCACATATGTTGCAATATATACCGCGTTGACTTTAAGAACCTGTTGCAACATCACGTTATAACGAAAGCGGGCATGCGGGGGTAGTGCGAAGGGCAATTGGTATAACCAATGCTAAAATAAAACAATTAATTAACAATTGATTATCATTAAAAGGACAATTAGAGAACAAAAAATAGAATGGCGTTGGCTGAATCGAGTAAGGAAAATAGAATTTATAAAAGGCGTCAATAATTTCCAAAATCTATGGCGCACAAAACAACAAATAATATTTTTATTAAGTGTTGTTTATTTAGCCGTTATAATTACGCAGAGTTATTACAACGGCCAAATATGCTCGTCATACTTCAAGCTACGGGTGTGTTGGCAATAACTCGGCCCATCCTGGGCCTCACCCTTACGGGCGCTGTGAACAGCGTTCAAATTCGTTCCCGACGAATTTGTCCTCGCTCACCCCAGTCACTTACTTATGTAAGCTCCTGGGGATTTGCTGCGTCGCCGCGTGATTCGGCCTTTCGGCCTCTCCCCTACGGGGCCAGCGCAAGCGCTGTTCAAAACGCTCACGCCTTTTGTCCCGTAACTCGAATTATTTAGAGCATAAATATGCAACATCACGCCAGACGCGTTTTACGCAGCGCCAGATAATCCAGCAATCCACCGAATACCACACCGCAGACTGCGACCACGACCGCAACTTCAAGCAGTTCCGGCAGGAAGGAGAAGTTAGTGTAGTCCAGGGCGTTCATTGTCAGCAGTAACAGCCAGACCACCAGCAAACAACAGCCCGCCACCAGCGTCATCAATGCCAGGTTGTACGCGCTACGAAACTCCGTGCGCGGGATAAAACTTTCGTTTTTCCAGCTATGTTCCAGCGTCTGGCGACAGACCAGCAACAGAATAAGGCCTGGGATCGCGGCAAAGACGGAGAACAGATAAAACGTGGGCCAACCGTGTGCTTCGACAAACCAGCCCGCGACCGGGCCGACATAAACGCGCCCCACAGCGGAAAGCGCGGAGAGCAGGGCAAACTGCGTTGCGGAGAAGGATTTATTGCACAGCGTCATCAGCAGAGCGACAAATGCTGCTGTCCCCATCCCACCGCACAGGTTTTCGAAGAATACTGCCGCACCCATGCTAAACATATGTTTGTCGGTAATGGAGAGCAACCAGTAACCCGCGTTCGATGCGCCCTGCAAAATGCCAAAAATCAGCAATGCGCGAAACAGCGACAGGCGTTGCATCAGGATCCCGCCGTACAGAGCGCCAACAATTGTCGCCAGCAGCCCCAGCGTTTTATTGACCACCCCAACTTCACCGGCGTCAAATCCGACGCCGCGGATTAAAAAGGTGGTGGTCAGGCTCATGGCGAAGGCATCGCCAAGCTTGTACAGCACAATCAGCAGCAGGATTAACCAGGCGTTGTTACGGCCAAAGAAATCGCGCAGCGGCGCGGCAACAGCTTGTTCCAGTGTTTTAGGGACCGGAATCGCATCTGTGGGTTCGGGGGCTAACAGGGTGGCGATAATACACGGTACCAGCAGAGCCGCCATCAGCCAGTACATGCCTTGCCAGCCAAGCCAGCGATCGGCCATCCACAGTGCCAGGCCACCGGAAACCAGCATCCCTAAGCGGTAGCCGAGCACGCTGATGGCAGCGCCGGTGCCGCGTTCTTCGGCGGGTAAAACATCCGTTTTCCAGGCATCAAAGACGATATCCTGCGACGCTGAGCAAAAGGCGATTACTACCGCCAGTGCTGCCATCCATCGCAACTGCGTGCCTGGCTCCAGAAAACCCATTGCAGCAATAGAAACCAGCAGCAAAATCTGTGTGGTCAGCAGCCAGCCTCGACGTCGACCCAAAAACGGCGGTGTGTAGCGGTCCATCACAGGGGACCAGAGGAACTTAAAGACGTAGGCCTGACCGACCAGAGAAAAGAAGCCGATAGTTTTAAGATCGATGTTCTCGACCGTCATCCACGCCTGAAGCGTACCGGAGGTCAGCGCGAGCGGTAAACCGGAAGCAAAACCCAGCATCAGCAGAATTGCTGACTTAGGTTGCTGAAAAATACGTAAGTAGTGACTGGACATGGCGTCTTTAGGCCCGACGTGCGCCGGGCCATAAGGGCAGAAATTAACGTGCGTTCTGCTTGATGAAATCGTGAACGCTGGTGTCCTGAGACATATCAGCGATGGTATCGGTCAGGACGCTGTTAACGGCATCAGCAATATTTTTGTTAGAGGCCTGCAGCGCGCCTTCAACAGAATAGCTTGCGCGGTAGTTTTTGGTCATCTTGTTGCCGTTGGCTGCGGTAGCAATAATGGCGATGTCTGCCTTGGTGGCGATGTTGTAACGCACGCTACCCTGAGACACGTCGGCGTACAGCTGGCTCACGATGATTTGCAGGTTAACAGCACCGTTTGGACCAATCATATAACCGCGTGCGGTCATCTGTTTTTCCAGCACTTCTTGCAGCAGGAAACGCAGATCGCGGGATGCAGTCAGCGTTACCAGTTGATTGTCGCGGGTGACTTTGGCCAGAGCCTGATCCTGACGCTGATCGGCCCCATTAATGCTGAGGGTCACACCCATCAGGCTAGGGTCCTGCTGCGGCAGGGTCATTTTTGGCGAAACGTCAATGGTGGTCGGTGGCGTTGCGCATCCAGCTAACATAAACAGCGCGACTAACGGAAAGAGGATTTTTTTAAACATGCCAGGGGTTCTCAGTGGATCTACATTTTATGGTTAGAGAAAATTCCCGCCATCATAACATTGCCAGAGACGAGGGGAAGTGGGTAACGCATGTAAATTCATTGCGTTGTCCGTTTATCTACTTTGATGAGACCATAAATGGACTTTTTGCAATAAACCGGACAGTTGAATCAGTGAACTTCATTCGTTTGGCTGAGAAAATCAGATAAACGCTAATTTTTTGTTGCTAAGGTGTAATGGAAACGGTAAAAGCGGCTAGTATTTAAAGGGATGGGTGACATCTCAGCGTTGTCGGAGGAAAAATTTCATGATGATTCGTGAGCAAATAGAAGAAAAATTAAGGGCAGCGTTCCAACCCGTGTTCCTCGAAGTTGTGGATGAAAGCTATCGTCACAATGTTCCGGCAGGTTCTGAAAGCCACTTTAAGGTTGTGCTGGTCAGCGATCGCTTTACAGGTGAACGTTTTCTTAATCGTCATCGGATGATTTACAGTACGTTAACGGCGGAACTCTCCACAACCGTACATGCGTTAGCCCTGCATACCTACACCACCAAGGAGTGGGAAGCGTTGCAGGACACGATTTTTGCATCGCCTCCCTGTCGTGGAGCGGGAAGCATCGCGTAGAAAAACGGATTTGCAACAACCGGCGCTTTTCCAGTATGTTGCTACAGATTATGTGAAAACGGCCTACGGGCCGTTTTATTTTGTCTGAATTCTGAGTCAGTCGTACAGTATTCAGACAAAAATTAGCCGGGAATTGTGAAAAAAGCCGCAGCAACGCGCGATAACCGTTCTCGACTCATAAAAGTGATGCCGCTATAATGCGCGTCTTATTTTTCGGAATGTCTTCGGGATGATTCTGACGACAGGGAATGTGATTGATTTTGAGAACATCCCGGTTCCGCGAAGCCAACAACCTGTGCTTGCGGAGAAGAGTTGACCGAGCACTGTGATTTTTTGAGGTAACAAGATGCAAGTTTCAGTTGAAACCACTCAAGGCCTTGGCCGCCGTGTAACGATTACTATCGCTGCTGACAGCATCGAAAACGCTGTGAAAAGCGAGCTGGTCAACGTAGCGAAGAAAGTGCGTATTGACGGCTTTCGCAAGGGAAAAGTACCGATGAATGTTGTTGCTCAGCGTTATGGCGCTTCTGTTCGCCAGGACGTTCTGGGCGACCTGATGAGCCGTCACTTCGTTGATGCAATCATCAAAGAAAAAATTAATCCGGCTGGCTCTCCGAACTACGTTCCGGGCGAATACAAACTGGGTGAAGATTTTACTTACGCGGTAGAGTTTGAAGTTTACCCGGAAGTTGAGTTGAAGGGTCTGGACGCAATCGAAGTTGAAAAACCGGTTGTTGAAGTCACCGACGCTGACGTTGACGTCATGCTGGACACCCTGCGTAAGCAGCAGGCGACCTGGAAAGACAAAGACGGCGCTGCTGATGCAGAAGACCGTGTCACCATCGACTTCACCGGTTCTGTAGACGGCGAAGAGTTCGAAGGCGGCAAAGCGTCTGACTTCGTACTGGCAATGGGTCAGGGTCGTATGATCCCAGGCTTCGAAGAAGGCGTTAAAGGTCACAAAGCTGGCGAAGAGTTCACTATCGAAGTGACCTTCCCGGAAGACTACCACGCTGAAAACCTGAAAGGTAAAGCGGCTAAATTCGTTATCAACCTGAAGAAAGTTGAAGAACGTGAACTGCCGGAACTGACTGAAGAATTCATCAAGCGTTTCGGCGTGGAAGATGGTTCTGTTGCCGGTCTGCGTGCTGAAGTGCGTAAAAACATGGAACGCGAGCTGAAAGGCGCCGTGCGTAACCGCGTTAAGTCTCAGGCGATCGAAGGTCTGGTAAAAGCGAATGACATCGACGTTCCTGTTGCCATGATTGACAACGAAATCGACGTTCTGCGTCGTCAGGCTGCACAGCGTTTCGGTGGCAACGAGAAACAAGCTCTGGAACTGCCGCGTGAACTGTTCGAAGAACAGGCTAAGCGTCGCGTTGTTGTTGGCTTGCTGCTGGGCGAAGTTATTCGTACCAACGAGCTGAAAGCTGACGAAGAACGCGTAAAAGGCCTGATCGAAGAGATGGCTTCTGCTTACGAAGATCCGAAAGAAGTGGTTGAATTCTACAGCAAGAACAAAGAGCTGATGGAAAACATGCGTAACGTCGCTCTGGAAGAGCAGGCTGTTGAAGCGGTTCTGGCGAAGGCAAAAGTGACTGAAAAAGCCACTACCTTCAACGAACTGATGAACCAGCAGGCGTAATTCGTCGCGTTTTTAGCACGAAATTCGCACATAAGCCCGTCACCTTCCGGTGGCGGGTTTTTTTTTGTCACGCATTTTGCATGGGAAGGGTGCGAAAACAGCGTTTCAGTGTTAGCGTTACAACAAAAGATTGTTATGCTTGAATTATGGCGATGTCGTACCCATTACTGAGGGACTAGCTGATAATCCGTCCATAAGGTTACAATCAGCACAGCAGGTTTTTTCAAATTTTATCCAGGAGACGGAAATGTCATACAGCGGCGAACGAGATAACTTTGCACCCCATATGGCGCTGGTGCCGATGGTCATTGAACAGACCTCACGTGGCGAGCGCTCTTTTGATATCTATTCTCGTCTACTTAAGGAACGCGTCATTTTTCTGACCGGCCAGGTCGAAGACCATATGGCTAACCTGATCGTGGCGCAGATGCTGTTCCTGGAAGCGGAAAACCCAGAAAAAGATATCTACCTGTACATCAACTCCCCGGGTGGGGTAATTACCGCAGGGATGTCTATCTATGACACCATGCAGTTTATTAAGCCGGACGTTAGCACCATTTGTATGGGCCAGGCGTGCTCAATGGGCGCGTTCCTGTTGACTGCAGGGGCAAAAGATAAACGCTTCTGCCTGCCTAACTCTCGCGTCATGATCCACCAGCCTCTGGGCGGTTACCAGGGCCAGGCAACGGATATTGAAATTCATGCCCGTGAAATCCTTAAAGTGAAAGGGCGCATGAATGAACTTATGGCGCATCATACGGGTCAATCGCTTGAGCAGATTGAACGTGACACCGAGCGCGATCGCTTCCTCTCTGCTTCTGAAGCAGTAGAGTACGGTCTGGTCGACTCGATTTTGACCCATCGTAATTGATGCCCAGGACGCAAGTGTGTCGCTATACACTTCATCCTTCACGCTACCTCTTTGTTGGCTGCCAGCGCTCCCCCCAGTTACTTACTTATGTAAGCGCCTGGGGAGTCGCTTAGTTGCCGCCTCGATGTAGCTCGAATGATTTTGTGTATATACTAATGAAGGGCGGCACAACGCTGACAAGCGGCTTGCGCCTGAGAATGGCATTTGCGTCGTCGTGTGCGGCACAAAGAACAAAGAAGAGGTTTTGACTCATGACAGATAAACGCAAAGATGGCTCGGGCAAATTGTTGTACTGCTCTTTTTGCGGCAAAAGCCAGCATGAAGTGCGCAAGCTGATTGCCGGACCATCCGTGTATATCTGCGACGAATGTGTTGATTTATGTAATGACATCATTCGCGAAGAGATTAAGGAAGTCGCACCGCATCGTGAACGCAGTGCGCTGCCGACGCCGCATGAAATTCGCAACCACCTGGACGATTACGTTATCGGTCAGGAGCAGGCGAAGAAAGTGCTGGCGGTCGCGGTATACAACCATTACAAACGTCTGCGCAACGGCGACACCAGCAATGGCGTCGAGTTGGGCAAAAGTAACATCCTGCTGATCGGCCCGACGGGTTCCGGTAAAACGCTGCTGGCTGAAACGCTGGCGCGCCTGCTGGACGTTCCGTTCACTATGGCCGACGCCACCACCCTGACCGAAGCAGGTTATGTGGGTGAGGACGTTGAGAATATCATTCAGAAATTGTTGCAGAAGTGCGATTACGACGTACAGAAAGCGCAGCGCGGCATTGTCTATATTGATGAGATCGACAAGATCTCGCGTAAATCAGACAACCCGTCCATCACGCGTGATGTTTCCGGCGAAGGCGTACAGCAAGCGCTGTTGAAACTGATCGAAGGTACGGTTGCTGCTGTGCCTCCGCAGGGCGGACGTAAACATCCGCAGCAGGAGTTCTTGCAGGTTGATACCTCTAAGATCCTGTTTATCTGTGGCGGTGCATTTGCCGGTCTGGATAAGGTGATTGCTAACCGTGTTGAAACCGGCTCCGGCATTGGTTTTGGCGCGACGGTAAAAGCCCAGTCTGATAAAGCCAGCGAAGGTGAACTGCTGTCGCAGGTTGAGCCGGAAGATCTGATCAAATTTGGTCTGATCCCCGAGTTCATAGGACGTCTGCCGGTGGTGGCAACGTTGACAGAGCTGAGCGAAGATGCGCTGATCCAAATCCTGAAAGAGCCGAAAAATGCCCTGACCAAGCAGTATCAGGCGTTGTTCAATCTTGAAGGCGTGGATCTGGAATTCCGTGACGAAGCGCTGGATGCTATCGCCAAGAAAGCGATGGCGCGTAAAACCGGTGCTCGTGGTCTGCGTTCTATCGTTGAAGCTGCACTGCTCGACACCATGTACGATCTGCCTTCTATGGAAGACGTCGAAAAAGTGGTTATCGACGAGTCCGTTATCGGTGGTCAGAGCAAGCCATTACTGATTTACGGTAAGCCGGAAGCGCAGCAGGCATCTGGCGAATAATTAACCATTTTATACAATCGGTTAATCAAAAAGGGGGGATTTTATCTCCCCTTTTATTTTTCCGTAAACATGGCGTTGAATGTGTGGGAAACATCCCCATATACTGACATACATGTTAAAGGTGGTAATAAGAAGCACAGCAATGCCACCTGATTACCTGGCGGACACTAAACTAAGAGAGAGCTCTATGAATCCTGAGCGTTCTGAACGCATTGAAATCCCCGTATTGCCGTTGCGCGATGTGGTGGTTTATCCGCACATGGTCATACCCTTATTTGTAGGGCGGGAAAAATCTATCCGTTGTCTGGAAGCGGCCATGGACCATGATAAAAAAATCATGCTGGTCGCACAGAAAGAAGCATCAACGGATGAGCCGGGTGTAAACGATCTTTTCACCGTCGGGACCGTGGCCTCTATTTTGCAGATGCTGAAACTGCCTGACGGCACCGTAAAGGTGCTGGTCGAGGGGTTACAGCGCGCGCGTATTTCTGCGCTGTCTGATAACGGTGAGCATTTCTCTGCGAAAGCGGAGTACCTTGATTCGCCGGCCATTGATGAGCGCGAACAGGAAGTGCTGGTGCGTACCGCAATCAGCCAGTTCGAAGGCTATATCAAGCTGAACAAGAAAATCCCACCAGAAGTGCTGACGTCGCTTAATAGCATTGACGATCCTGCACGCCTGGCGGACACCATCGCTGCGCACATGCCACTAAAACTGGCGGATAAGCAGTCCGTGCTGGAGATGTCAGACGTTAACGAACGTCTGGAATATCTGATGGCAATGATGGAATCTGAAATCGATCTGCTGCAGGTTGAGAAGCGTATTCGCAACCGCGTGAAAAAGCAGATGGAGAAGTCCCAGCGAGAGTACTATCTGAACGAGCAAATGAAAGCCATTCAGAAAGAACTCGGCGAGATGGACGACGCGCCGGATGAAAACGAAGCGCTGAAACGTAAAATCGACGCGGCGAAAATGCCGAAAGAGGCAAAAGAGAAAGCGGAAGCAGAACTGCAGAAGCTGAAAATGATGTCTCCGATGTCGGCAGAAGCGACCGTGGTTCGCGGCTACATCGACTGGATGGTGCAGGTACCGTGGAACGCGCGTAGCAAGGTCAAAAAAGACCTGCGTCAGGCGCAGGAGATCCTCGATACCGATCATTATGGTCTGGAGCGCGTGAAAGACCGCATCCTTGAGTATCTTGCGGTTCAAAGCCGAGTCAACAAAATCAAGGGGCCGATCCTGTGCCTGGTAGGGCCGCCGGGGGTGGGTAAAACCTCTCTGGGGCAGTCCATTGCTAAAGCGACCGGGCGTAAATACATCCGTATGGCGCTGGGTGGCGTGCGTGACGAAGCGGAAATCCGCGGTCACCGCCGGACCTATATCGGTTCAATGCCGGGCAAACTGATCCAGAAAATGGCCAAGGTGGGCGTTAAAAACCCGCTGTTCCTACTCGATGAGATCGACAAAATGTCTTCCGACATGCGTGGCGATCCGGCTTCCGCACTGCTTGAAGTGCTGGATCCCGAACAGAACGTGGCGTTCAGCGATCACTACCTGGAAGTGGACTACGATCTCAGCGACGTGATGTTTGTTGCGACCTCTAACTCCATGAACATTCCGGCACCGCTGCTGGATCGTATGGAAGTGATCCGTCTGTCCGGTTATACCGAAGACGAGAAGCTGAATATTGCTAAACGCCACCTGCTGCCGAAGCAGATTGAGCGTAACGCGCTGAAAAAAGGTGAACTGACGGTCGACGATAGCGCCATTGTGGGCATTATTCGTTACTACACCCGTGAAGCGGGCGTGCGTAGTCTGGAGCGTGAAATCTCCAAACTGTGCCGCAAAGCGGTGAAACAACTATTGCTTGATAAGTCACTGAAACATATCGAGATCAATGGCGATAACCTGCACGACTACTTGGGTGTGCAGCGCTTTGACTACGGCCGTGCGGACAACGAAAACCGCGTAGGTCAGGTCACTGGTCTGGCGTGGACTGAAGTGGGTGGCGATCTGCTGACCATCGAAACCGCCTGTGTGCCGGGTAAAGGCAAGCTGACCTACACCGGTTCTCTGGGCGAAGTGATGCAGGAATCCATTCAGGCAGCGCTGACCGTGGTACGCGCACGTGCGGAGAAACTGGGTATTAACCCGGACTTCTACGAAAAACGTGATATTCACGTTCACGTCCCTGAAGGGGCAACGCCGAAAGATGGTCCAAGCGCAGGTATTGCTATGTGTACCGCACTGGTATCGTGCCTGACCGGTAACCCGGTTCGTGCGGATGTTGCCATGACCGGCGAGATCACCCTGCGTGGTCAGGTTTTGCCGATCGGTGGTTTGAAAGAAAAACTGCTGGCAGCACACCGTGGTGGTATCAAAACGGTCTTAATTCCTGATGAAAACAAACGTGACCTGGAAGAGATTCCGGACAACGTTCTCGCCGATCTGGACATCCATCCGGTGAAGCGCATTGAGGAAGTTCTGACTCTGGCACTGCAAAACGAACCTTCAGGTATGCAGGTTGTGACGGCAAAATAGTGACCTCGCGCAAAGAGCGTCAATAAAAACAGGGCTGGCAGGCCATTTCGGGCTTGCCAGCCTTTTTTTGTATAGCTAATTTAGATGACGGATTAGGCTTGCCATCATTAACGGGTGTTGTAAGGGCATGGCAGGCCTGATATAACTGCTGCGCGTTCGCACTTTGAAGGATTCAGGTGCGATATAAATTATAAAGAGGAAGAGAAGAGTGAATAAATCTCAACTGATCGACAAAATTGCTGCAGGGGCTGATATCTCTAAAGCTGCGGCTGGACGTGCGTTAGATGCAATTATTGCTTCTGTTACCGAATCCCTGAAAGAAGGTGATGACGTAGCGCTGGTAGGTTTTGGTACTTTTGCCGTTAAAGAGCGTGCTGCCCGTACTGGTCGCAACCCGCAAACTGGTAAAGAGATCACTATCGCCGCGGCTAAAGTACCGGGTTTCCGTGCAGGTAAAGCACTGAAAGACGCGGTAAACTAAGTGATTCCCCCTTTGGGGATGTGACTAAGTACAAGGGCGCATCAACAGATGTGCCTTTTTTATTTGTGATTCCGGGACTTTCTACGTGTTGTGGGCTGACAATCGCCCCTGTTTCTTGTCACAATAGACCTTTCCACGCAGCGTTCAGAAAACGCTATGCTGCGTGAGGTATACAGTCACCTACAGCGGAGTGTGGTTACACCATGATGGACAGCTTACGCACGGCTGCTAACAGTCTCGTGCTCAAGATTATTTTCGGTATCATTATCGTGTCGTTCATTTTGACCGGCGTGAGTGGTTACCTGATTGGCGGAAGCAACAACTACGCCGCAAAAGTGAATGGCCAGGAAATTAGCCGCGGGCAGTTTGAGAATGCGTTTAACAGTGAACGTAATCGCATTCAGCAGCAGCTGGGCGATCAGTTCTCTGAGCTGGCGGCGAATGAAGGCTACATGAAAACGCTGCGTCAGCAGGTGCTGAATCGTCTGGTAGACGAAGCGCTGCTGGACCAATACTCTCGCGAACTGAAGCTCAGCATCAGCGATGAGCAGGTTAAACAGGCTATCTTCTCAACGCCTGCTTTCCAGGTTGACGGTAAATTTGATAACAACCGCTATAACGCAATTGTAAATCAGATGGGGATGACCGCAGACCAGTATGCTCAGGCGCTGCGTAACCAACTCACCACCCAGCAGTTGATCAACGGCGTAGCCGGGACAGAGTTCATGCTGAAGGGGGAAACGGACGAACTGGCGGCGCTGGTTGCACAGCAGCGTATCGTGCGTGAAGCGACTATTGACGTCAACGCACTTGCAGCGAAACAGTCGGTTTCCGAGCAGGAAGTTGCCAGCTACTACGAGCAGAATAAAAACCACTTTATGATGCCGGAGCAGTTCCGTGTGAGCTACATCAAGCTGGATGCTGCAGCTATGCAGGAAACAGCCAGCGATGCGGATATTCAGTCTTATTATGACCAGCATCAGGATCAGTTCACTCAACCGCAGCGTAATCGCTACAGCATCATCCAGACCAAAACGGAAGATGAAGCCAAAGCGGTACTGGATGCGCTGAACAAAGGTGGTGATTTTGCCGCCCTGGCGAAGGAAAAATCCGCCGACATTATCTCTGCCCGTAACGGCGGTGATATGGGATGGCTGGAAGAATCCACCACGCCAGAAGAGCTGAAGAATGCGGGTCTGAAAGAAAAAGGCCAACTGTCAGGCGTGATCAAGTCTTCTGTGGGTTTCTTGGTTGCTCGTCTTGATGATGTCCAGCCAGCGCAGGTTAAACCGCTGAGCGAAGCACGTGACGAGATTGCGGCGAAAGTGAAGCAGGAAAAAGCGCTGGATGCCTACTATGCGCTGCAGCAGAAAGTCAGCGATGCGGCAAGCAACGATAACGAATCCCTCGCGGGGGCTGAGCAGGCAGCGGGTATGAAAGCCGTTGAAACGGGCTGGTTTAGCCGTGACAGCCTGCCTGAAGAGCTGAATTTCAAACCGGTTTCAGACATCATTTTCAATGGTGGCCTGGTTGGTGAGAATGGCACTCCGGGCAGCAACTCTGACATCATCACCGTGGATGGCGATCGCGCGTTTGTGCTGCGTATTGCAGAGCACAAAGCGGAAGCTGTTAAGCCGCTGGCTGAAGTGAAAGATCAGGTAACCGCGCTTGTTAAGCATAACAAAGCAGAGCAACAAGCGAAGCTGGATGCCGACAAACTGCTGGCTGCGCTGAAAGCCGGTAAAGGCGATGAAGCAATGAAAGCGGCAGGTCTGAGTTTTGGTGAAGCGAAAACCCTGAGCCGTACAGGTCAGGATCCGCTGAGCCAGGCGGCGTTTGGTCTGGCGCTGCCGGCGAATGACAAGCCGAGCTACGGCGTAGCGAACGATATGCAGGGCAACGTTGTTCTGCTGGCGCTCGACGCGGTGAAAGCGGGTTCGATGCCAGAAGAGCAGAAGAAAGCAATGGTTCAGGGGATTACTCAGAACAACGCGCAGATCGTCTTCGAAGCGCTGATGAGTAACCTGCGTAAAGCGGCAAAAATTAAAGTCGGTGACGCGCTGGAACAGCAGCAATAATCGAGACGCTTCGCAAAAAATTGCAAAAAGTTGTATACACCAAAGGCCGCTTTCGCGGCCTTTTCCATTTCTGAATTTTGCCATTTGTCTGCCGTTCTCCACCTCGCTATCGTGATTCCACTGTTAACAAACAAGGAGAAAACAGTATGAAACATGGAATCAAAGCACTGCTTATCACCCTTTCATTAACCTGTGCTGGCGTGAGCCAAAGTACTCTGGCCGCGGAACCGGTCGCTAAAAGCCAGGCAGTCCAGACCAAAGCAGAGGGGGCGGGTGCGGCGCATAGCAAAGCAACGGTACCGACGAAAGCCAGCGATGATGAAGGCACCAGGGTAAGCATCAATACCGCGTCGGCGGAGGATTTAGCGCGGGTCATGAATGGTGTCGGGCTAAAGAAAGCGCAGGCGATTGTCAGCTACCGGGAGGAGTACGGGCCGTTTAAAACGGTTGATGACTTAAAACAGGTGCCGGGAATGGGCAGTTCACTGGTGGAGCGTAACCTGGCTGTTTTAACACTTTAATAACTTGCAGAGCGCTGAAAATTTGCCAGACTGTAGAGGTCATACCAGTTATGGCCTCCTTATCCTCAAGTCTATTCCTATAAAAACAAATTAGGGTTCCTGCGCTATGCAAACACAAATCAAAGTTCGTGGTTTTCATCTCGATGTCTATCAACATGTTAACAATGCCCGCTACCTTGAGTTTCTGGAAGAAGCCCGCTGGGACGGTCTGGAAAACAGTGATAGCTTCCAGTGGATGACCGCGCACAACATCGCTTTTGTGGTGGTTAACATTAATATCAACTACCGGCGCCCCGCCGTGCTGAGTGATCTGCTGACCGTCACCAGTCAGGTACAACAGTTAAATGGCAAAAGCGGTGTGTTAAACCAGACCATCACGTTAGAGCCGGAAGGGCAGGTAGTGGCCGATGCGTTGATTACCTTCGTCTGTATCGATTTAAAAACGCAGAAAGCGCTGCCGCTGGAAGGGGAGTTGCGCGAAAAGCTGGAGCAGATGGTGAAGTAAGGGAAGATTGCCGGGCCTGCAAACATCAGGCCTGCAAATGATACCGATTTGTAGGCCGGATAAGACGCATTAGCGTCGCCATCCGGCATTATCATCGCGATAAATTACTTTAACCCGGTTTTCTGCTTCATGGCCGCCATCACTGCCGGTTTATCCGCCAGATAATGGTTCAGGCCGTTGGCACGCAGGTTACAGGCGGCACACTGGCCGCAACCGTCGCCCTTAACGCCGTTATAGCAAGTCAGCGTCTCTTCACGCACCAGATCCAGCTTGCCCCAGTAGTCGGCCAGTGCCCAGGTTTCGGCTTTATCAAGCCACATCAACGGGGTTTCAAAGCGGATATCTTTTGCCATGCCCAGACTTACGGCATGATTCAGCGCTTTGACAAACTCATCGCGACAATCAGGATAGCCGGAGAAATCGGTCTCGCAAACGCCAGTAATGACCGCTTCCGCTTGCACCTGATATGCATAAATCGCCGTCAGCGTTAAGAACAAAATATTACGTCCGGGCACAAAGGTGTTGGGAATGCCGTTGGCTTCCGGTTCGTAATCCGGTACCGGAATGTTATCGCGGGTCAAGCTACTGACCGCCAGTTCGCTAAGCAGCGTGACGTCGAGAACTTTGTGTGCGCGTGCGCCGAGTTTTAAGGCCAGGTCACGTGCGACATCAATCTCAGCGCGATGGCGCTGACCATAATCAAAGGTCACACAGTGCACTTCATCATATTGATGCAGCGCCTGCGCCAGACAGGTGGTGGAGTCCTGACCTCCACTAAATACGACAACGGCACGTTTCATGGTTTTTCCTGACAAATAACGAAAACCCTATGGTAGCGCCTGGGCGCGGCGTCGACCAGCTTCTTCACGATGAAGGCGGCGGCAGCCAGGCCTCGGTGAATTCAAACCAGCCTCTGGGGTTGAGCCGCACGCCGTTGACGCCCGGTGGGGCGCTAATGCGGTAATGGTAATTAAACAGCGGCGTTAGCGTGGCGTCATTCATCAGGTTAGTGAAAACCTGCTGTAACGCCGCGTGACGATGATCCTCATTAGCCTGGGTTTGCAGCGCATCCAGCGTGGCCTGTAGATGAGAGAATGCCGGGGCATCCAGAACATGTGGCCAGAGCTGATCGCAGCGTAGCCACTGTTCAAGTGTATATTCTGGTGCTTCGCCAATCAGACGGTCGCCCATCATCAGGTCGGCCTGGGCCAGAGGATGGTCACCGTCCCAGTTCTTGGCATTGTGAAAAATCAGCGTTAACTCGCAGCCCAGCGTTGCCAGTACCTGGCGAAGCTGTTCGGCCATGGCGTGCAACTCTACTGGCAGGTGATATACCAGCGTCAGTTTTTCCGGCAGGGCCACTTCATCCAACTGATCCCATTGCGGAATGGTCCACCCTGGCAGCAGCGCATTGCTTGGGGTAATCAGATTCTCTTCCACCTCAAGCGTCTGCAACAGGGAAGAGCGGTGGATGATATTGACCAGCCGACGCGCCTGAAGCACGTTCAGTCGCGCGCTTTTCCTGAGTGTTAAATAACAAAATCCGAGGCTGATCCCGCAACTAACCTGGCTAAGCATCGGCAGTTCCTCAGGCTTGCCAATGGCAATTTGCACCGGATGGCGGCAGCTGGTACCCAGATCCTGGTCGAAAAGCTGCGGTGTTATCCAAAATTCAATGGCTTTCAGCAACGGGTGGCTGAGGTGATAGTGGTCATGGCTCTCGATACGGACCAGCTCCGGTGTAAACAGCGTCAGCCTAAACGGACCGGTGCCGACGAGCGGCTGTTCCGGGTGCGCCAGATGACTGCTGTAGCTGGCCAGACGGTGTGCCAGCCAGAAGTCGGGGCGATGTAAAATAAACGTCAGGCATTGAGGGTGAGTCACCTCAATACGCTTCACGCTGATAAATAATTTATTGAGCGCGGGCAGCTCCAGCAGCTGTTGCAGGCGTTGATGTAGCTGCGAGGTGCTAAGCGCGTCACCGTTATGCCAGTGCAGCGTGGAGCGAATATAGAAATCCCAGCGCAGGCCGTCGGCGGAGATATCCCAGTGGTGGGCCAAATCACCGCAGGGGCGCTGGGTCGTACTGTCAAAACGGGTCAGTCCGGAGAAGACTTGCCCGGCAAGATGTTGTTCGGCACGACCGGGGAGAAAGCCGGGGCGGAGGGGATCAAGTGGGCGATAGTAGGGAATACGCAGGGTTGGCGTATCGTTATGCCACTGGCCGCCCATAAACGGCTGCAGCAGCGTTCTTAATTCTCCGGGAGCCAGCTGCGCCAGCTCCAGCACGCTACGCTGTTCTCCCTTTTGCAACGCCTGCTCCATCATCGTATTGCGCAGCGAGTCGGGCGTGACCAAAAAGCGCAATTGTCCCCGTTTTCCGCGTCCTGAGCGTGCTTCCCATGCCAGCCAGCCCGCCTCCTGTGCCTGGCGTAGCAGCGTACGGACATGGCGCTCGCTGCAAAAACAGCGTTCAGCCAGTTCGCCGACGGTGACCGACTGCGGCTCTCCGTTTGAGGGCTGCCAGAGGCGTTGGTACTGATTCAATCGATTCAAAAGTCGCATTTGCACTTCATCCTTCGGGCAACATAAACCCGGAACAATTCGTTTTATCTATTCACTATTACTTCCGTATATCTCAGGTGATACTGAACCACAAGTTAACCGCGTCACAGTGTGGAGAAAGAAATGGCTCGTCTGGCTGCATTTGATATGGATGGCACCCTGCTGATGCCGAATCACCATTTAGGTGACGAAACACTCTCGACGCTGGCGCGCCTGCGTGAACGCGACATCACCCTGACGTTTGCCACTGGCCGCCATGTGCTGGAGATGCGTCATATCTTAGGGACCCTCTCGCTGGACGCATTTTTGATAACGGGTAACGGGACGCGTATTCATTCGCTGGAAGGGGACGTACTGCATCGTCAGGATCTGGCACCCGAGGCAGCAGATATCGTCCTGCATCAGAAGTGGGATACCCAGGCCAGCATGCATGTCTTCAATGACAATGGATGGTTCACCGGGCAGGAGATCCCGTCGATCCTCAAGGCGCATGTGTACAGCGGATTCCGTTATCAGATCGTGGATGTGAAACGTATCCCCGCGCATCAGGTGACGAAGATCTGCTTCTGCGGCGATCATGACGACCTGATACGCCTGCGCATTCAATTGAATGAGGCGCTAGGTGAGCAGGCAAATCTCTGTTTTTCCGCCGTAGACTGTCTTGAAGTGCTGCCGCTGGGCTGTAACAAAGGCTCCGCGCTGGCGGTACTGAGCGACCATTTAGGTTTTTCTATGGCCGAGTGCATGGCATTTGGTGACGCGATGAACGATCGCGAGATGCTGGGCAGCGTAGGGCGAGGTTTGATTATGGGCAACGCCATGCCGCAATTAATTGCTGAGCTTCCTGATTTACCGGTGATTGGACATTGTCGCAATCAGGCGGTATCGCACTTTTTAACACATTGGCTGGATAATCCGCATCTACCTTATTCCCCCGAATGAGAGATCCCTTCC